>JBJEQN010000097.1:0-7637 GCA_051881775.1 Oscillospiraceae bacterium
AATTCCAGCAGACGGGGAATATCAAGTCCCTGCGGACAATGGCTTACGCAGTAATGACAGGCTGTGCAGGGAACTGTATTTCCGTGGAGCATATCATCGGCAACGGCAAGAATGGTGTCTGTTTCCTGCTTGTTAAGGGGTTTGGCTTCTTCATATGTAGCAATGTTTTCACGCAGCTGTTCAAAGTTTGACATTCCCGAAAGGGTGACCTTGACCTCGGGAACGGTCTGCAAAAATCTGAATGCCCAAGCCGCCGTTGTTTCGTCGGGACGAAGCGCCCTGAGCTGTTCGGTATATTTTGAGGGCAGGGAAGCAAGCTTTCCACCTCTGACAGGCTCCATTACCCATACGGGAATGCCGTAATGTGCAAGCAGCTCCACCTTTTCTTTGGCGTTCTGGAATGTCCAGTCCATCCAGTTCAGCTGAAGCTGTCCGAATTCCATATATTTTCCGTAAGCGTCAAGGAAACGCTTTACCGTTTCCATATTGCCGTGCGCAGAAAAGCCTAAATGCTTAATACGTCCGTTTTTCTTCTGTTCAATGAGATAATCGAATATGCCGTATTTCGGGTCAAGATACTCGTTAATGTTCATCTCGCATACGTTGTGGAAAAGATAAAAATCAAAGTATTCCACACGGCATTTTTCAAGCTGACGTTCAAAAATCTGCTGCACCTTGTCCATGTTGGAAAGATCGTAGCCGGGGAATTTGCTTGCCAGCTTAAAGCTGTCACGGGGATAATTTTCAAGTATCTTGCCCATAACAAGCTCGGAGTTTCCGCCGTGATAGCCCCATGCGGTGTCATAATAGTTGATACCGTGCTTCATGGCGTAGTCTACCATTTCAGCCGTTTTCTCCTCGTCAATGACAGAATCGTTGCCGTCTACTGTGGGCAGGCGCATTGCTCCCAGTGCAAGAGCGGAGAGCTTTTCACCCTGAAAATCGCTGTAGATCATTTTATCACGTTCCTTTATATTTGTTTGTTTTATTATAACACATTTTTTCAAAAAAGCAAATACCCAATTCCGCAGCAATTAGAGATCCGTTTCATTGTCAAGAACTAAATCAAAGTGAAGGACTATTCGGTGATTTTTCTTGACAAGAGATACCGGGTGTGGTATAATGGCAGCAGAAAACGAACGTTAGCTTCGCTTTCTGAGATAGACGGTTTATAATGTTCTATATTCTAAGGGTAAGCAATAAATCGGAATTTGCAGAAATGAGAAAGTTGTTTTTGAACGAGTCAATTATTCTCTCATAATTTGGTCAAAAAAAGAGAGGACATAATTGACTTTTTTCTATATAATAAACGTATAGAAAACAGAAAGGGAACGGTTATATGGAATGGATCAGCGGAATGAATGCTGCGGTCAATTATATTGAGGAGCACATTCTTGAAGAACCCGATTTAGAAAAGCTGGGTAAGCTGGCAGGATGTTCATCCCACCATTTTCAGAGGATATTCACATACATAGGTGGAGTAACTCTAAAAGAATATCTGAAAAGGAGAAGAATGTCACTTGCCGCTGTTGACCTGAAGGATGAAAAAAACAAGGTCATTGATATTGCACTCAAATATGGATATGATTCGCCTACTGCATTCAACAGAGCTTTTCAGACTGTACACGGAATTTCGCCAACACAAGCAAGAGAACCCGGCGTGCGTTTAAAAGCATTTCCGCCCATCGTATTTCAAACGACTGTAAGAGGAACACAGGAAATGAATTACAGAATTGAAAGGAAAGACCCTATACGAATATTGGGCAGAAAAATAGCTCTTTCGCCTTCACTTGAGGAAAACTTTAAAATCACACCGGCTTTCTGGCAGGAATGTACTATGGACGGAACCATAGAAAAGCTTGCCGCTATGATGGACACAGACCTCTATGGCATGATGGGCGTAAGCACTTGTAATGAACAGGATAAATGGGAATATTTTATTGCTGCTGCAACTACAAAACAAAACAGCACCTTTGAAGAATTTATCATTCCGTCATCTACCTGGGCAGTTTTCTATCAGGAGGGTTCCCTTATCAAAATTCAGGAGCTTGAAGCAAGAATCGTAACAGAATGGCTGCCTACAAGCGGTTATGAATATGCTAATGCACCTGAAATAGAACTATACTTCAATCCTGACCCAGATAACGCAAAATACGAAATATGGATCCCGATAGTAAGAAAAGGAGAAGTGAAATAATATGGACGAAACTTTTGCACTGTTCCTTAATGAAATTCCTGCGGATTGCCGTGAGTTTGTTTCAGCTCTCGACGAGTATTTATCCTCAACCGGAAGCAAACGAACTATTAAAACCGCCAAAAGCGGGTATGTAACCTCTTACAGCCACCCCAAAAGCGGAAGAGCATTACTTAATTATGTATTCAGAAAAAGCGGTGTAAAAATGCGTATATATGCTGAAAACATAGGAGATCATTCCGAGATGTTAAGTGATTTCCCCGATAATATGAAATCCGATATAATAAAATCGGGAGATTGCAAAAAGCTTGTCGGTTTGAACTGTTCACCCACCTGCACTGCAGGATATAGCTTTTTTATGGATGGCACGGAATACAAAAAATGCAAGAATTCAGCTTTTTTTCATTCGCTTTCCCCAAATAATACCGAATATATCATGAGATTGATAAAAGCTGAAATTGAGTAATGAAAAAAATCAAATAACATGACTTGAAGGAGAATGATGTAATAAATCGGGTAGAAAAACTGCTTGAAAAATTCCTATTTGTAGAGCAGAAAATAATCTGCGCAGACACCATAAATTCCACTTTCAACTTTCAACTTTCCACATTGAAAAAACTCCACTCTTCACTCTCCATACTTCACACTCATATAAATTCCACATTGAAAACACTTCGGTTATATATAAGGCTGAACAGAGTGGGAATACGTTTGATTGCAATTTTTGAATATGTCATAACAAAAAATTTAAAAATTCCTTGACAAATGTAAAAAAACGTGCTATACTGAAACAAATCGAATAGAGTTAAACCGCAGACGCGGAGATAACGGCAGGTATGACCTTACAGAGAACCCGAGGTGCTGGAAACGGGCAGGAAACAGCTTGTCAAATGGACCGCAGAGGGCTTTGAGGAAACGATGGCCTCATCGGAGTATTCGGGGACGTGATGTCATACGTTAGTTGACGGGGATATGTCAGTATCCTGCTAAGAGCACAGTAATGCTGTGAATCAAGGTGGTACCGCGGATAATTGGATTATTCGTCCTTGACGGAAAGAAATTTTCTGTCAGGGACGTTTTTGTTTTTGGCGGAAAGCAAGCACACAAATCTAAGAAAAACGGAGGAAAAAGATATGAACTTTGGCGGCACAGAATTTGATACCTACTTCAAGAATTATCCCGACAGCAAGGGCTATTTCGGCAAATACGGCGGAGCGTATATCCCCGAAGAGCTGAAAAAGGCAATGGACGAGATCACCGAAGCATACTTCACTATTTGCAAATCCAGCAAATTCATAAGCGAGCTGCGCAGGATAAGAAAGGAATTTCAGGGCAGACCCACACCCGTTTCCTACCTTGAACGTCTTTCGGGCAGCCTCGGAAACGTGCAGATCTATGTAAAGCGTGAGGATCTGAACCATACAGGCGCACATAAGCTCAATCACTGCATGGGCGAAGCTCTCCTTGCAAAATATATGGGCAAGAAAAAGGTCATTGCGGAAACAGGTGCAGGTCAGCACGGCGTAGCTCTTGCTACCGCTGCCGCATATTTCGGACTTGAGTGCGATATCTATATGGGCGCTGTTGATATAAAAAAACAGGCTCCCAACGTTGCCAGAATGAAGATACTCGGCGCAAACGTGATCGAGGTAACAGATGGTCTTGCAACCCTTAAGGAAGCTGTTGACGCAGCCTTTGCAGCATATATGAAGGAATATAAGGACTGCATCTACTGCATCGGCTCCGTTGTAGGACCCCACCCATTCCCCATGATGGTAAGGGATTTCCAGAGTGTTGTGGGAATAGAAGCAAGAGAGCAGTTTATTGAAATGACAGGCGAGCTTCCCGATGCGGTCGTAGCCTGCGTAGGCGGCGGTTCCAACGCAATGGGAATGTTCTCAGGCTTCCTCAATGACCCGGTTGATATTTACGGAGTAGAGCCTCTTGGCAGAGGAACAGCTTTAGGCGACCATGCCGCAAGCCTTACATACGGCGAGGAGGGCGTAATGCACGGCTTCAACAGCATAATGCTCAAGGACGAAAACGGCGACCCTGCTCCCGTATATTCGGTAGCCAGCGGACTTGACTATCCCTCTTCGGGACCCGAACACGCATTCCTCAGAGATTTGGGCAGAGTAAAATATGATGTTGTTGATGATGAGGAAACCATCAACGCATTCTTCACCCTTTCGAGAATGGAGGGAATAATTCCCGCTATCGAAAGCTCTCATGCCGTAGCATACGCCATGAAGCTTGCAAAGAAGATGAAGAAAGGCTCTATCCTCGTAAACCTCTCGGGCAGAGGAGACAAGGATATGGACTATATCATCGAGAAATACGGCATCCGCTGATAACGGGATAAACCTAAAAGAGCTGTTATACGTTCTGAAAAGGTTTGAACCAAAGCAGACAATGATGGAGTGTCCTTTTCAAGCAGACAGCCGAAAATTAAGAGTTTGTTCAGATCCACCCTGTTGCGCAGCAGGGTGGATCTTTTTAGCCGGTAACGTTTTGTATTGTAAAACTCAATGCAGTTCTCATCAGAGCTTTGTACCGTATGATTTTGTAGAAAGTTTCAGCATTGAACCCCTTTTTGATCGCACATTTTCTGCGTTATTATCCAAGAAAATCGCACAATTATCTTGATTATTTTGAAAAAATCGCATATAATATAATTAACACATCACAAGGAGGTTTTAGTATGGTTGTAACTGCTACTGAATTTAAGGCTAACTTCGGGAAATATCTTGAACTTATTGCGCATGAGGATATTTTCATTACACGAAACGGTAAAACCATTGCAAAGGTTGTAAATCCACAGGTATCTGCAGTTGATTCTATTCGAGGAATGTTAAATAATGTTCCTAATGACATCGACCTCGATTCATTGAGAGAGGAGCGTCTTTCAAAATATGAAAATGAAGATAATGATTGACACCAACATCATAATCGATGTTCTTTTAGAAAGAGAGCCGTTTGTGGAAGATTCATACAAACTGTTATCCTTGTGTGAAGAACACCAAATAGACGGCTTCATATCCGCATCTTCAATAACTGACATATATTATCTTGTAAGGAAATACACTCACAGTAATGAACTTGCCTATAAAGCAATTGGAAAAATTCTCGAGATCGTGAAAATATGCAGCGTAACTAACACTGAAGTAATTACTGCTTTCCAAAAGAAAGCAAAAGATTTTGAAGATTGCCTTGTTGCTGTATGTGCCGATTCAATTCACTGCGACTATATAGTAACGAGAAACATTAGAGATTTTGAAGAATTTGACATTTCAACTATTTCTCCCTCTGACTTTTTAAGTAATTTTCAATAACGACTTCGTTCTCACAGAAACTTGATGAAATCTGATGCAAAGCAATAACATCAAGCGAAACTAAACACAAACACAGCGGATATCGCAAAAATACGGTATCCGCTGTGTTGCTTTATCTTATGGAGAATATTACTCCAAATTATAAGTCACACCGTTGATATATATCGCAGTTACATCTTCAATATCTGCTATCATCTGCGTATAGTAATCCTCGGCATAAATAAGGCTGTAATTGTATTGAGCAGTACCGTTGCTCGCACTTCCCGAACCGCCGTCGAATCTGACAGGTAAGTGGGAACCGTCCGACAGTATGAGATACATCTCGTTTTTGTCGCTGTCTTTTATGGAATAGGTCATTGCCTGTTCAAGTTCGGCTTTTTCATAATCATTAGTGCTGTACTCAAAGATCAGATGTCCCTCAAGAGGGCTTATATCTATCGACTTGACCGTGCAGATATTTTCGTAAACAATAAGGCTGCTTTCGTCGATGTAACCCGAACCCGTTTCGTCAATTACCAGTTCACAGATGTTCTGATAATAGCTGAATTTTTCCTCGGGAGAGGTGCAGCTTTTCTTTTCCATTGAAGCGTCGGAGGCGTTATAACGGAAGCTGCATTCCCATTCAAGCTCCAGAGCGATCACTCCGCTGTCGTCCGCTTCGGCAGGAATAACATCGGAGGGCTCGTCTGTCAGCAAAGCATATCCCGAATAATCCTTCGTCCGGATATATTGCAGGCTGTTTTCCTCTTTGAAGTTCCAATACGCCTGCGCAGGATAAAAATTCTGCCCCTTTATATAGATCTGACATCCGTTTAAGGAACGATCGGAGTCAAGGTCAATGTGTATCTCTATATTGCCGTCATCATTTATATATGCGCCGTAGCTTCCGCCGCAGCTGCCGCCCAACAGCCTGTTTACTCCGAATTCGGACCACAGATCTCTGATATATTGATTTTCCTGATCGTCCAACGGGTTTACAAAATGCTCTGTGACAGGTGTTCCGTCAACACGGGAGATCTCTGCTATCGCAATAAGCCTGTATTTTGACCCCGTTACCCCTTTGACGCTTATCTTATAATCATCGTCCGAGACCTTGTACTTCATATTGCTGACCGTTCCCATAAGAGGATCCGCAAGCTCGCTGTTATCGACCCTTACATAATTGCCGAAAACCGCTTCAAAATCAATATATCCTCCTGCAGCAGCCGCAGAAACTCCGCAGACAAGGACTGCGCACGCCGCAATAATGGCCGCTGCCGTTTTCTTCATTGAAATACGGCGTTTGCGGCGGTTTTTTTCCGGCAATAAAATTTTGTATACAAGCTCCTCAGACGGAACGATACTGCTGAATGCGTTTTTGATAATATCATGGTTAGTCATTCTGCCAGACCTCCTTCAGATCTTCTTTAAGCATTTCTCTTGCCCTGCGCAGCCTTGTGCGGACGGTGGCTTCGTTCATTTTCAGTATATCCGCAATTTCTCCGCAGGAAAGCTCTTCGTAATAATACATCATCACAATGGGACGGTATTTTTCCGGCAGCGCTTTTACCGCTGCAATGACTGCCGCACCGTCGGAGCCGCAGTCCTCGTCAATGCAGACGCTTGCGGCATTTTCATCAAGCTCCGCCTTTTTTCTGAACCACGAGGAGCGGTGAAGCTGCCTGCAGCGGTTAACGGTAACTCTGATAAGCCACGCTTTAAGGTGTTCTTCGCTCTCAAATTTCTTACGGCAGCTGTAAAGGGTAAGAAATACGTCCTGGAAAACATCCTCTGCGTCCGCTTCTGAGCTGCATTGAACGTATGCTATCTTATATACCGTATCTTTATGTAGTTTTACGGCATTTTCGTAATCAATGTCCATTGCCTTCCTCCTTCCTTTACCCTTAATATACATCAAGCCGTGAAAAAGTTTCATTTTTGAGCAAAAAAACGGGCGGCTGATATCCGCCCCTACAAGATAAATGCGCTAAAATACGCAGTTTTATGTAGGGGCGGATATTATCCGCCCGCAATTTTATAGATTTTTGAATAACGTGCAACAGCCCCGTTATTGGTCTTATTTCACAAAATTCACTATCATAACAGCTGCGCCGAGAACGGTAAGGACAACG
>JBJEQN010000098.1:0-7593 GCA_051881775.1 Oscillospiraceae bacterium
AGTCTGTAGTGGACTTTCACCACCGAGTTACTGCCCATTCGGGGCAAACCAAAAACACCGCCATACCCGTAAAAACAGCGGATACGGCGGCAGTAATACTAAACACCAATAAAAAACGGGAAAAAATCTGCGCCGAAATCCAATATAAAACTGTTTTCAACAGTTACAAGATTGTCGGCTTGATTTTTTCCATATTTTAAATGGTGTTTAGTATAAATACAAATAACCATTAAAAGTGTAGACAAAAAATCTGCGCAAAATCCATATATGCAAGATTTTGCCCCCATTTTTTGTACACTTTTTAAATGGTTATTAGTATAACATCAGAATTCCATCTTTTTCTCAAGATACTGTACAAGTTCGTCTATCTTTACTCTCTCCTGCTCCATGGTGTCACGGTCACGGACGGTAACGCAGCCGTCCTTTTCAAGAGTATCGAAGTCGTAGGTGATGCAGAAAGGCGTACCGATCTCGTCCTGACGGCGGTAACGCTTGCCTATCTGACCTGCTTCGTCATATTCAACGTTGAACTTCTTGGAAAGCATAGTATATACTTCCATAGCAGGTTCCTTCAGCTTCTTTGTAAGAGGAAGAACGGCAGCCTTTACGGGAGCAAGAGCAGGATGCAGGTGCATAACCGTTCTTACATCGCCCTCGCCGATCGTTTCTTCGTCGTAAGCGTCGCATACAACTGCAAGGAACAGTCTTTCTACGCCGAGAGAAGGCTCGATAACGTAAGGAACGTACTTGGAATTGTCGTCGGGGTCAAAGTATTCAAGGGACTTGCCGCTGGTGTTGATGTGCTGTGTAAGGTCGTAGTCTGTTCTGTCGGCAATGCCCCAAAGTTCGCCCCAGCCGAAGGGGAAGAGGTACTCAAAGTCTGTGGTAGCCTTGGAATAGAAGCAAAGTTCTTCCTTGTCGTGGTCTCTCAGACGGAGGTGTTCTTCCTTAACGCCGAGGCTGAGCAGCCAGTTCTTGCAGAAGCTTCTCCAGTAATCGAACCATTCAAGGTCGGTGCCGGGCTTGCAGAAGAATTCAAGTTCCATCTGCTCAAACTCACGGACACGGAAAATAAAGTTGCCGGGAGTTATCTCGTTACGGAAGGATTTGCCTATCTGACCAACGCCGAAGGGCACCTTTTTACGGGAAGTTCTCTGGATATTTGCAAAGTTAACGAAAATACCCTGAGCAGTTTCGGGGCGGAGGTAAATTTCCGACTTGGAATCCTCGGTAACGCCCTGGAAGGTCTTGAACATAAGGTTGAACTGACGGATGTCGGTGAAATCAGCCTTGCCGCAGTTGGGGCAGACGATGCCCTTTTCTTTTATATAAGAGGTAAGCTGTTCGTTAGTCCAGCCGCCTGTGTTTGTACCGTCAAAATCCTCGATGAGCTTGTCCGCTCTGTGACGGGTCTTGCAGGCTTTGCAGTCCATAAGAGGGTCGGAGAAGCCGCCAAGGTGTCCCGAAGCCACCCAGGTCTGAGGATTCATAAGTATAGCGGAGTCAAGTCCTACATTGTAAGGGCTTTCCTGAACAAATTTCTTCCACCAAGCCTTTTTGATGTTGTTTTTAAGCTCAACGCCGAGAGGGCCGTAATCCCATGTATTTGCAAGACCGCCGTATATCTCGGAGCCGGGGTAAACGAAGCCTCTGCCTTTACAGAGCGCCACAATTTTGTCCATTGATTTTTCTTCAGCCATGTAAAATAACCACCTTTTATTTTTTTCTGAAAAAACTGTCAGATACTATTATATGACAATATCGGAAGAATGTCAAGCGTAAAAAACGGTGCATAACGCAGATTTTTGGTGTTATACTGCAGACAAACAGGAGAAAATTTGCAAAACCCCTTGACATCTGCAATTTTATGTATTATAATAACATTGTTATTTAAATTAAGGAGCAATGACTATGACAAAAAGAAAAGGTGCAGATTCCGAGGAAACAAAGGAAGCGATCTTGTCGGCGGCTGCGGAAGAATTTTACGAGTGCGGCTACGAAAAAGCCTCGCTGCGCCATATTTGCAGCAGAGCAGGCGTTACAACAGGTGCGGTGTACTGCTTCTACGACAGCAAAGAGGATCTGCTTGCCAATGTGATGCTCCCCATATTCAAAATAGTCAGCGCCATTTCCATTGATTACGACAAGGTACTGAAGGACGATTTCACGGCTTTTATCGAATTTCAGAAGTTCTTTTCCGCAAACAGAAAGCTGTATCATATTCTGTACAGCAATATGAACAATCCCGTTATTGCAGACTATTTCAGCGTTATTGTAAACGAATTCAGCTGTCAGGTAATAGATATGGCTCATAAGGCTATGCCCGAAAACAAGGAGCTGCCCACGGAAATTGACGGGTATATCAGCAAATGCCTTGCACCCATAATGGTCTATTCCATTATTAAGATAATTGCCGAAGAACCGGACGACAGCATTGTTACACAGCGGCTTATAACAACGGTCATGGTGTACAAAAACGGCATTCTTTCTCTTTTAAAATAAAATAGGGCTGCAAACAGCTCTTTTTTAATAACAAATAAGTAACAACGTTATTTAAGCTATGGAGGTATTCAAAATGAAAAAATCAGTAGTCAACAGCCTGCCCAAATCTATCCGCAGAAGCTACAACCTTACAAACGGCGTAAGAACGGTGACTATGTTCATCGGCTGGATACTCAGCGTCATTATCTTTATTTATGCCATTACTCATGGAGAAAAGGGATTTTCCAACATTATTTTTGCCCCAATATTCGGCGGCGGCTTTATCCACGGAGTAGTTCACGCAGAATTCCTGTTCAAAAAAGCGTTCAAAAGCCTCGGCGTTATAATAGGATTTTTTGCGTCCTGCCTTATTTTTATGATATCCGCTTATGCAGGCTTCATATTCCTTATCGTTGATACGGTGCTGTTTATTCTGAAAAAACCGCTTATCTACCCATTTGAGGACAAAAATTTCCTTGTTGTGGAAGATCTTGCAAGGCTTATTGCCGAAGAGGGCGGGATTGCATATGAATACGACATTCCCGAGAAGCTTTTGGACGAACTCGATAAATAATCTGAAAGTCATTTAAAAGCATACCATAAGAAAATGCGGCTTCTTATGGTATGCTTTTTCTTATATTTCCGCCGCAGGTTTATCCTTTTTACAGCATTTTCTTTTACACCATTGTATAAAAACCGCTCAGATAAAGGCTGATATATGTTGAAAAGTACGGAGTTTTCGGCATTTGCTTGACGTTTTGCACGTTTTATGCTACAATTATTCGGTTAAGCGAGGTGTAACCTTACGCCGAAATTATTACAAAGCAAATACAATTTATATACAATTTGACCATCGGGGTTGACATAACGTTCCGAGGCTGTTATCATATTTCCGTAAACCCCGGTAAAACCAAAAAATTCAACTAACTTTTGTTTTCAGGAAGGAGGAAGTCCCGTGAGTGAATTTAATCTCTGCTACGGCTGCATGAACCCCAGAGCCCACGACGGCAGCGTATGCCCCGTCTGCGGATATAACGAAAACGCTCCGTATCTTCCGTCTTATCTTGCTCCGGGTACCGTTCTTAATGACAGATACCTTATCGGCAAGCTCAGGTCATACAACGGTGAAAGCGCCGACTACATGGGATTCGATACCATTACCCAGACTAAAGTCGTTATAAAGGAATATATGCCCGACGCTCTCTGTTCAAGAGACAAGAGCAGCTCCGTTATAAACGTTGACCAGAAATTCGTGGCGCAGTACAAGACATATATGTCCGAATTTGTGGAGCTTAACAAGACCCTTTCCAAAATGCGAACCCTTAACCACATTATCCCCGTTACCGATATGTTCGGCGACAACAACACGGGATATGCTGTGTTCAAGTATTTTGACGGCATAACCTTGGGCGAGTACCTTAAGCAGAACGCAGGCGAGCTGTCCTGGGAGGAAGTAAAAAAGCTGTTCCCCCCTATCTTCACTACCCTTTCCCTTGTACATAACGCAGGTCTTGTACACAGAGGCATCTCCCCCGAAACTATCCTTATCGGCAGCGATGGCGACATAAAGCTGACAGGCTTCGCCATTTCCGATGAAAGAACTGCCAACACCGACCTTGCCCCCGAGCTTTTCAACGGCTATGCAGCTCCGGAGCAGTATAATTCCACAAACTGGCAGGGCACATGGACGGACGTTTACGGCATCTGCGCCCTTTTGTACAGAGTAATGACAGGTGTTGTTCCCACAGATGCACCCGACCGCATAGCAAACGACAATCTTATCGAACCTGCTTTGCTTAACCCCAATATCCCCAAAAACGTTTCAAAGGTCATTATGAACGGTCTTAACCTTGACGGGGAAATGCGTATACAGACAGTTACCGAGCTTGTTACCCAGATATTTGAACAGCCCGAGTACACTTCCGTAAGGCTGTCTTCTTCAAGCACACAGACGATCTCTATCCCCAAGCAGAGCAGCGCCGTTTCAAGACCCGTACCGGCAAACAGGAAAAAGCCCGTGAGCCGCAGAGGATTATTTATCGTTATAATCGCAGTGATACTTGGAATAGGAATGTTTTTCCTGCTTCTTACGCTTTTGAACGACTCCGGAACAACGGGAACAGCTGACGTAAGCGGCATTCCCTCCATAACCACGGGAACAATGACGGAAACGGAGAAGATCACCGAGCTTACTGCAATGACCGAGCCTGAACGCTCCGAAAACGTTACGCAAAGCACCAAAAGCCGCACTATCTACGTTATGAACGACATTACAGGCAAGAACTTTGAGATAATACAGCAGTCAGACAATTATTCAAGTCTTGTTTTCAACCCTATTTACGAGTATAACGACAGCGTTGAAAAGGGTCTTATCTTTGAGCAGTCCATTGCCAAGGATGAAAACTACGAGGAAGGCACAGAAATTACCGTAAAGGTAAGCATGGGACCCAAGTATGTAACTATCCCCGACTATATCAGCCTTAGCAAGAAGGATTATTTTGCACTTCTTAACAAGGTCGGCATAAAGTATGAGGAAAAAGAGATAGAAACCGCCGATGTGAAGGCAGGCTACGTCTTTAAGGTAAGCAAGGAACCCGGTCAGAAGATAGATGTTGAAGCCGGAGAGGTGCTGACCGTATTCATCGCAAAGGCTCCCCCCGAAACAGAGACCGAGACCTCTAAGGAAAAGGAAGAAACCACCAGATCCAAGAAAGAGGAAGAACCGATCGTCATCGAGGAAGAGCCCGACATAATCATTACTGTTTTTGATTGATGTATTCTATACTTTTGGAAATGACCTGCTGCAGAGTTTCAATATCTGCGGCAGTGTTTCCCGTTTCAAGGGAATGATCCGCATTTTCGGTAATAAAAAGCTCTATCCCATGTTCACGGCATTTTTGGGAGATAACCGAAGACTTTGCCCAAGGGTCGGCTGTTCCGCAGAAGGCTATACCTTTATGTATGCCGAAGCCGAAGGTCTCCTCTACGGGCGTGTAAAAAATATTCTGCGGCTCTACGCCGTACTTCTGCTCATATGCCGAAGCAACAGCCGTGCCTATGCTCTTTGAGATGAAAAGCAGCTTCTCATATCCGGCAAAATTCACGCTTTTAAGCTGTTCTTCCGTCTGCGAAATGGCAATTTCAAAGGCAAGGCGCATTTTTTCGGGAGAACCCTTTACTCCCTCGGGCATATTGCTGTAGCTTATCCTGATAATTTCGTAACCGAGCTGTTTTGCCGCTTTTGACGAATAATACAGCAGGGGTTTATCGCAATGATAGCCGATACCGGGAAAAATAACCGCAAGTTTCATTTTATGTATGCTCCTTAATGTTTATTTTCAGAAATATTATAGCACCGTCACAGCTGTTTTACAAGGCAAAATTTTTTTGCTCCGACTATTGACAAAAATGGACAAAGGTGATATAATACATATTGTTTTAGCACATCAAAGCATAAAATCTTTAAAGCATAAAACCTTTAAAGCGATAAAATGTATATAATTTAAGGAAGGAATGTTTAAAATGCCAGAAAAAAAGGGAGATCTGATCTCGTACAGACCGGACATTAAGCTGCTTGACGCAACTATCAGGGACGGAGGACTTGTAAACGACTTCCGCTTTTCGGACGAATTTATCAAGAACCTCTATGAAACAAACGTAAAAGCCGGAATTGAGTATATGGAATTCGGCTACAAGGCTTCCAAAGAGCTTTTCGACCCCAAGGCTTTCGGAAAGTGGAAGTTCTGCGATGAAGAGGACATCAGAGCTGTAGTCGGCGAAAACAACACTAACCTCAAGATCACAGTTATGGCTGACGTTGGACGTTGCGACTTCAGAAAGGATATTATCCCCAGAAGCGAAAGCGTTATCGACACTATCCGTATCGCTACCTACACACACCAGATGCCCGGCGCACTTGAAATGATCAACTACTGCCACGATATGGGCTACGAAACAACGGTAAACATCATGGCTATCTCCGCAAGCCAGGAAGAAGACGTTAAGAAGTCACTTGAACTTGTATGCGACAGCCCCGTTGACGTTATTTACCTCGTTGACAGCTACGGTTCACTTTACCCCGAACAGGTAAGAGAGCTTACACAGATGTACTGCAAAGCAGCCGAAGCAAGCGGCAAGAAGGTTGGACTTCACATGCACAACAACCAGCAGCTTGCATTTGCCAACACCATTGAAGGCATTGCATACGGCGCAAGCTACGCAGACGCTACAATGAGCGGCATGGGCAGAGGCGCAGGCAACTGCTACATGGAACAGATGCTCAGCTTCCTCAAGAACCCCAACTACAAGCTTTCTCCTGCACTCAAGTTCATTGAAAAGTACATTGCAGAGGAAAAGGCAAAGGGTTCCGTATGGGGCTACGATACGCCTTACATGATGACAGGTGCGCTCAACCGTCACCCCAGAGCAGCTATTGCGTTCATCAAGGAAGGCAAGACCGATTACGACGGACTTTATCAGGATCTTCTTTACGAGCTTAGCTAAAATTAGTTTGTTAAAAAATCGAATCCGCATACGTGAAATACCTGTATGCGGATTTTTATTTGATATTCTTTTTAGCTGTATTTAACGAAGCAATTAATATTCTCTTTAGTTCAAGACAATCATCAAGCATTGACTTGCCGTCATTTTCCTGTATGTATCCGGAAAGCTGCAATACACGCAGCCAGTATTCGGTTTCTGCTGTTTCTTTTAGCGCTATTTGCATTTTTGAGATAAAATCCGCCGGGCTTACTCCATAAGCAGCTTCATTGGCATTAGCACCTATGGATGTTCCGCTGCGAACAATTTGTTTGGAAATAATTGTTTCATGTTTTTCTTTTACAAGATATTGATTAAGTTTTACTATCCTTACAGCAAAATTCAAGGATTTTTCCAACAAAGGATTATTCATAAACAAATGCACTCAAATCTTTTTAATGAATAATGAAAAAATGAATAGTGAATAATGAATAATACAAATGCGCCTAAATGCCATTTATTATTAACTATTCATTATTCACTATTCATTATTCATTTAGCCTGCGTCAGCAGGCGCATTTGGTGCGCTGCAAGGGACTCGAACCCCTGACCTACTGGTTCGTAGCCAGTCAC
>JBJEQN010000099.1:0-37774 GCA_051881775.1 Oscillospiraceae bacterium
GGGGCAGCGCCCCATTGTCGCTCCCGCAGGAGCGAAACACCCCTAAAGTAAGGCATAACGCATTGTAAAAGTAAAACAATCAAAGTAATCAAAGTAAAAAATCAACGGCGCAATTCACATTAAGAGCGGAATCGAGTAAAGTTTTGTACAACACAAAACTCGTGGAACCGACCCAATGTGAATTGCGCCTATTCTTATATACCAAGATAAATTCCCCTCGGATAAAATGTGCGGAGCGAAGCAACGTGCATTTTATCCGACACAGCAAACAAGAACGGTTGATTTTCGCACAAAATCAGTATTTTCGCATTTTTCTGTAGGGGCGCACATTGTGCGCCCGTTTTTCTTACACGGAATTGTCCGTTGCGCCATACTGCCCGTTAATAACCGTCTTTTCGTGCATAACAACACCATACTTTGCCGTGCCGCAGGAAAACACACCTCGCTGCGCTCGGTATATTTTCCTGCGAGGGTGACTTTGTTGTAATATGTAAGAAATAGGCGCAATTCACATAGTCGGTTTTACAAGTTTTGTGTTATACGACACTTTACTTGGTTCCGCTTTTTAATGTGAATTGCGCCTTTGTAACTTATACTTTGCTGTTTTTAACTTAACATTATTTTATGCTCAACTTTAGGGGTGTTTCGCTCTCTGCGGAGAGCGACAAGGGGCGCTGCCCCCTTGACCCCTGCCACCCTTTGAAAAGCGTGGACGTAAACTTTAGACGCTTCGCGGCGGGGCTTTTGCATATGATCTCACGTTAATACAGCTTCGGCAGCTCGTCAAGAGTTATAACATAATCATCGTTATATATCTCTTTGAGGGTTTTTGTATCGTTATGGTCTGTGATGTGTTCGGTGTGCCATGTCATGAACCATACCCATTTTGCCGAAGCGTTTTTCAGCTGCTCGACTGTGGGGATACGTCCGCATTCGTGGAAGCATACGGGCTTTGTATCGCCCACTACCTTGCAGACGTTTGTGTACAGATTTCCGTTTGCACCGTCGCTGTAGGAATCGGCGCCTGCTATGTCAACATATTTATCGCCGGGATACCAGCTGTCATAGTTTTTGCCGTTGCCCGAATAGCCCAGCACCCAGATAAGATTGTCAAGTCCCCAGTAATTTGTGTAGCGGTCGTACATTATCGTCCAGAGCTTTTTGAAGTTCTCTGCGCCGCCCTTGCCCCACCAGAACCATGCGCCGTCAAATTCGTGGAACGGTCTCCAAAGCACGGGTATATTCTTGTCTTTAAGCTCCTTTAAAGCCGCAGCGCCCTTGTCCATGCCCTTGATGAGCTTTTCATATTCGGTAGTGCCTTTTGTGAGAGCCTTGTCCCAGTCGACTATCTCGGTTTTCATTGATTCCGCCCAGCTTCCGCTGAAATCCGAGCCGCAGTGCCAGCAGATAGTAACTATTCCGCCCTTGTCATGCCATGCTGCGGCACGCTTGTTTACGCCGCTGAAATCATCGTTCATATAGTCAAGTCCGCGGATAGCAGGGTATTTGCCTGTGTTTTTGTAGATGTAGTCAAATTCGTACTGGTCGCTGCCCATCCATGTGGATTCCTGCTGACCGGAAATAATGCCGTTTCCATAGGTGCTGCAGATATATTCAAAAAGCGCCTTTGCTTCCTTTGAGGCGTTGGGATTTGACAGCTTCTGCGCACCGCTTTGATTTGCGGCTCCTTTTGTTGTAACGGTGGTCTTTGCGGTGGTTTCTTTAGTGGTAACGGTAGTTTTTGCTGTGGTCTCTTTAGTGGTAACGGTAGTTTTTGTAGTAGTTTCTTTTGCGGTAACGGTAGTCTTGGCTGCGGTGGTCTCTTGGGTCGTAACAGCTGTAGTCTTGGCAGTTGTTTCTTCGGCGGCAGCTGTCTGTACGGCAGCTGCGGTTTCTGTCACTTCTGCGGTGGTCTGAACGGTAACGGTCACTTCAGGCTCCGTTTCCGATGTGATCAGGGCAGTTGTTTCTTCGGAAGTAACTGCTTCTGTAGTAACGGAAGATGTGGTTTCCGATGTTGTTTCGGATAAGGACAGTACAGCCTCTCCCGATGTTTCCGATAAAGCCGCCGCAGATGTCTGAGAAGCGCTTTCAGCCTTGCCGCAGGCTGTTATGTTAAGTGCAAGAGCCAGAACGCAGAAAACCGACAATAATCTTTTTTTCATATTACTTTTCCCTCACATATTCCATAATATCATCATAGACAGCACGGTAGCCGTCCTCGTTGATGTGCATACCTTCGATGGTGTACTCCGCCTTAAGCCTGCGCTCTGTCCGTATTTTTATCAAAGCTCGAATTTTCCGATAAGCTCCTTAAGCATACCAGCCTGTCCCGAAAGCTCCTCCGAAGCGGCAGCGCTTTCCTCGGCGGTTGCAGAGTTGGACTGAACAACGCCGGATATGCGGTTTATATCTTCGGTGATCTTCGTTACCATATCCGTCTGCTTGCGTCCCGATTCGGTGATGTCATTGATTATCTTCTTCAGTTCAAGAGTGTATTCGTCCAGCGTCTTTAACGCCTCGGCGGTCTGAGCGGTTATTTTTGAACCGCTGTTCACGGCTTCAACAGAGCTGCCTATCAGCTTTGTGGTATCGCTGACAGCTTCCGCAGATTTTGCCGCAAGGTTCCTTACCTCGTCTGCAACAACGGCAAAGCCCTTTCCTGCTTCTCCTGCTCTTGCCGCCTCCACTGCAGCGTTCAGAGCAAGGATATTTGTCTGGAAAGCAATGTCCTCAATGGTTTTTATGATGTTGCTTATCTTGTCGGAGGTGCTGTTTATGTTTGTCATAGCTTCGGTAAGGCTGTCCATTCTGCCGTTTACCTCGTCAAGATAGTCTGAGGTGTTGGTCATAAGCTTGTGGGCTTCGGTACAGTTTTCGGAGTTCGCCTTTACCTGTTCTTCAATGTTTTCAAGATTAGCAGCAAGCTGGTCGATGGCGACCGTCTGCTCCACCGTACCTTGGGACAAGGTCTGAGCGCCTGCTGCGACCTGTTCCGAGCCGGAGCTTACCTGTTCGGCAGCTGCGGAGATGTCTGTAAGCACGGACGACAGCTTGTTTTTTATAGCTTCAAGATCATCGGCAAGGACAGCAAAATCGCCTATGTAATAATTCCTGTTCATTTCAACGTCAACGGCAAAATTCTCGTCAGCCATTTCACCGAGAATGCGTCCTATGTCGTTTGTTGCGTTTTTGAGGGAAATGCACAGCATATTCACAGCGTTTGCAATGTTGCCTATCTCGTCCTTTCTGCCCGTGTATTTATCCACCTCGTCCGCTGCGTCAAGACGTATATTTCCAAGCTCGGTAACGGCGTTTTCAACGGCTTTCAGCGGCGCTATCATTTTTCTTACAACGAAATATGCGGCTATTGTAAGAAGTATCTCGCTTACTATACATATGATGCCCAGCTTTATCCTCATAACTTCTGCGGCAGCAAGTACCTCGGATGACTTGTCGGAAAGAATAAATACCCAGCCCTGTTCGCTCAGGCTGTTGAAAGCCGCAATGTTTTTCCGTCCATTTTCGTCCTTGTAATTTATTGAGCCGCAGACATCCTCGCTCTGACCTTTTACCTGCGCAATAATGTCGTTCACAAATTCTTCTTCGGCAACGGTGGTTATCTTTTCCGCATCTGGGTGGAAGATGTATTCTCCCGTATTTGCGTTCACAAGAAAATACTGCGCTTCCGATAAACCGTCAAGGGGCAGCTCGTTCAGCTTATCCACAAGACCGCTTGTGAATATGCCTATTCCGCCGAGACCGATATGGCTTCCGTCTTCCTCTCTGACAGCCTTGTACATGGAAATTATCTGCTCGCCGGTAGCGGGGGAGATAAGTATGCCCGTGTTATACACGCCCTCGGTAGCAAGGATAGCGTCATGCAGCTGCTTGCGCCTTTCTTCATCGGGACGGGTGATCTTGCCGACTACATTAACGTTTGTGTGGGTAAGCATTTTTGTGTCCCAGCTGCTGGCATAGATGCCTTCAAGGTTAGTCAGGTCTTTGCTAAAGGTTTCCGTATATTTCTGTGCGGCGGAAACATATTCCGCATTTGACGGGTCACGGAGCAGGTCGTATATCTGCTCTGCTTTAAGGTAAGCAGTAAGGGTGTCCTCGGTGGACTTTATGTAATTCTGTATTATTTCGGAACGGTCGATAGCTGCGGTCTGCATATTGTTTACAGCGTTATCGCGAGCCGACGCCGAAACGGAGCTGTTCATAAATATAAACAGGAAAGTAAACGCAATAAATTGCGTGACCAGTACGGCTCCCGAGATCTTTAATCCCAGTTTGCATATTTTCTTGTTTGTGTTCATTTTGTACCTCCCGTTATTGCAAAAATAGACTTATGCCTGTTGAACTTATGCGTTATATATGATATAATCATATAGGTTTAAAATAATAAGATAAGAGTTTCGGCAGCTGATGAAGCCTGCCGCCGCAAAACTCGGGGAAGGGGTATTATGGAGCTTAATCAGATAAAGCAGTTCAGAGTGATAGCAAGAACGGAAAGCATATCAAAGGCCGCCGAACTGCTTTTTACCGCCCAGCCGTCATTGAGCCAGACCTTGAAGCGGCTTGAGACCGAGCTTGGTACGCCGCTTTTTGAAAGACGGGGAAGAAGGATAGTACTCAACGGCGCAGGAAGGATATTCCTTAAATACTGCGATGAGGTGGTTGCCGCTCTTGACAGCGCCGCAAAGGAGATAGGCGAATATATAGGGCAGGAGAAAAGCGATATACATATTCTTGTGGAATCCACATCGCTTATCATTCTGGAGGTCGCCGAAAAGATGCGCAGGGATTACCCTTGGTCGCTGCCTCATTTTTATCACGGCTTCTGCGATGACTGGGACTTAAAGATCTGTTCGGATATGTGCCCCGATCTGGGCGTTCCCTCAAAGATGGTTATAGAAGAACCTATTGGGGTAATAATGCCGAAGTCACACTTTCTTGCTTCAAAAAAAGAGATATTCAAAGGTGACCTTGAAGGCTGCGGTTTTCTGAGCCTTAACCCGTCGGACGGATTGGCAAAGGTCATATCTCATTTCTGCTCCAAAGCAGGTTTCAAACAAAATATAACAATGTATGTGGATTCACCCTCGGTAATGCAGGAGCTGCTTAAAAAGGATTTCGGCATTGCCTTTGCGCCCCGGTACACATGGCACAGCTATTATGACGGCGCATTGATATTCAAGCCTGTGGAAGATATGCCAATGAGACATTTTGTTCATCTTGTAGTGAACGATAAAAAATACGTCACCAAGGAAACGCAGTGCTGCTGTGATGCGATTGCCAAATTTTACACAGAATATGCACGGAAATTCTGCTGAAATTTGTAAAAACCGATAATTTCAGATATATTATATCATATTTCGGCAAGTATTTATAATACATATTTAATATATGCATATTATTTTTAAGTTATATAGCTTTAGGTGAATGAAGGAGACGGATAAATATGGACAGCGGATATGAAATAAAACTGCTTGAAAGGGAAAATGAAATTGACGAGGCAATAAAGCTGGCGGAGGAGGTTTTTACCGAGTTTGAAGCCCCCGTTTACCCAAAAGAGGGCGCAGACAGCTTCTATAGCTTTCTTTACGGCGAAAATATGCGAAAAATGCGAAGCGAGGGCAGCATTCACTTTTTCGGAGCGTACTGCGGCGGCGTTCTTGCAGGTATATGCGCCCACAGAGCGACTGCACACATCACCCTTATGTTTGTGCGCCGTGAGTTTCAGCGCAAGGGCATTGGCAGAGCCCTTATGGAAGCGGCAATAGAGCATATACATCTTATTTACGGGACCTATGCCGTTACCCTTAACGCCGCTCCCTGCGGAATTGAGTTCTACAAGAGGATAGGCTTTATCCCTACGGATATGGAGCAGATGGCTGACGGGATAATCTTCACTCCCATGCTATACTGCCGTCAGGGAAAAGCATAAAAAGTCGGGCGGAAGTCCGTTTTCAATGCTATAATATGATCACAGCGGACGAAAGGAGAGGGGCTATGAACCACTGGAACGAGGGCATCACAAACGCCGTAAGCTACATTGAAGAAAACCTTGACAAGGAGCTGAATATTGAAGATATTGCGGCAAAGGCGTATGTTTCGTCTTTCCACTTTCAAAGGATATTCAGCGTTCTCTGCGGCTTTACGGTAGGGGAGTACATACGCTGCCGAAGGCTCACTCTTGCGGCTCAGGAGCTTGCTTCGGGAGAGGAAAAGGTCATTGACATTGCGCTTAAATATGGGTACGATTCCCCCGACAGCTTTGCAAGAGCCTTTGCAAGGTTCCACGGCGTTCCTCCCTCTGCCGCAAAGCAGAAGGGCATAAGGCTCAACGCTTTTGCTCCGCTGAAAATCAAACTTACATTGGAGGGCGGCAATATGTTAGAGTACAAAATAGTCGAAAAGGCGCAGTTCACGGTAATGGGCAGGTCAAGAATGTTCAATTCCGACACTTCCTATGAGGAGATACCCAAGTTCTGGACGGAGCATATGCAGAGCGAAGAAAGCAAGGTCGTATGCGGTATGTACGGCATCTGTCTGGACGGCGACGGAAAGAATTTCGAGTATCTTATTGCGGATAATTACGTTCCCCGGAACGAGGTGCCGGAGGGCTATGTTACAAAGGTGATACCTGCCGGAACATGGGCGATCTTCCCCTGCAGACTTAAGACCCTGCAGGACGTTAACACAAAGATCTGGAGCGAATGGCTCCCTTCCTGCAAAAGCTACAAATTAGCAGGAAACTACAACGTTGAAATGTACACGCCCCTATGCGAGAACCCCGAGGATACTTACAGCGAAATATGGGTGCCGGTTGAAAAGGTATAATTAAATAATTCGGAATTCGGAATTATATTGAGTTTGAAGAGTGGAGAGTGAAGTTATTTGATACAAACTTCACTCTCCACTCTTCACTCTTCAAACTTAATTTATGTTATTCTTAAATTCCTCGCCCCATTTTGCCATAGCGTCCAGAATGGGGGACATACTCTGTCCAAGCTCGGTGAGGGTATATTCCACTCTCGGCGGCACCTCGGGGAAAACCTCTCGTATAACAAGCCCGTTTTCCTCCATATCACGCAGATTTGAGGTCAGCACCTTTTGGGATATGCCCGTGACGGACTTTTTCAGCTCACCGAAACGCTTTGTGCCGCTTCGCAGGTCACGGAGTATAAGCACCTTCCATTTATCCCCGATAAGCATAAGGGTAGTTTCCACAGGACAGGGCGGCAGGTTGGTTTTGTCTATCATAAAATATCCTCCCGATATAGTATTTTCGGCAAATAAAACGCTTCTCCCCGATAAACCAAATTGGAATTCCAATAAGTTTGAAGTGTGAGGAGTGAAGAGTGAAGTTGTTGATTGGCTTAACTCCACTCTTCACTCTCCACACTTCACACTTAAACAACTTTCGATTTATCGAGCAGACAACAGCTCTGCTTTCTTTATCATATCATAAAAAATCCAAACGTGCAACCAAATTTATAGTTGAAATTTTTTCGCCAGATTTTTCCCGTACCTGCGCAAAGGTTACTTCAAGGTAACTATACCACAAAAAAGTGCCTACTTTACAACGCATAAAAGCTGTGTTATCATAAAAACAAGGAAAGAGATCAAGCGCTTGGTTCTTCCGAAATATGTTTAAATAAGATATTTTTAGGAGGAATCATATTATGAAAATCGCAGTTATTTGTGCAAACGGAAAAGCAGGTCAGCTTATCACAAAGGAAGCCGTAAACAGAGGTCTGGACGTTACCGCCGTTGTAAGAGGTGAAAACAAGTCCGCCGCAAAAAACGTTATTGTCAAAGACCTGTTCGACCTTACGTCAGACGATTTAAAGGGCTTTGACGCAGTTGTTGACGCATTCGGTGCTTGGACGCCCGATGTTCTGCCGCAGCACTCCACATCACTTATGCACCTTTGCGACATTCTCAGCGGAACAGATACACGCCTGCTGGTCGTAGGCGGCGCAGGAAGCCTTTATGTAAATGCGGAACACACACTTCAGGTCATGGACGGTCCCGATTTCCCCGAAATGTTCAAGCCTCTTGCAGCCGCACAGGGCAAGGCGCTTGACGAGCTTCGCACAAGAAACGATGTGAAGTGGACATTTATCAGCCCTGCCGGAGATTTCCGTGCGGACGGCGAAAGAACAGGCAGGTATATCCTCGGCGGTGAGGAGCTTGTGCTTAATTCCAAGGGTGAAAGCGTTATAAGCTATGCGGATTATGCCGTTGCAATGGTCGATGAGATAGTAAGCGGCAGCAATGTCCGCAGGCGTATCAGCGTTGTTTCGGAATAAGCGCCGCAGAAAATAAAACGGGCAGTCCTGTTGTCCTTGAAAGGAATGGTAATAATGACAAACGGCGAAAAGCTGCTGTACCTTATAAAATACCTTCTTGCGGAAGATGAACGGTACAAAAACACGGAGATACCCGAAAGCAAAGAAGAGCGTTTCAGGCTGTTCCGAAGCCTTGTTAACGTCCGTCCGCCCATGCCTATAGGCGATGATTTTTTTGAAGTGCAGGATGAGTTTCTGCAAGAGGAAACGGCGGCTAAAGGTATTGTCGATATTGCCGATATGCAGCCTGTCAAGGACAATATTTACCTTTGGAAAGGGGATATTACCACGCTGAAATGCGGCGCAATAGTCAACGCCGCAAATTCGGGAATGACAGGCTGCCATCTGCCCTGCCATATCTGCATCGACAACACCATACACACCTTTTCGGGAGTTCAGCTTCGCCTTGAATGTGCCGAAATAATGCGGAAACAGGGCTTTCCCGAACCAACGGGTCAGGCAAAGGTAACTTCGGCGTATAACCTGCCCTGTGAAAAGATAATCCACACCGTAGGTCCTATAGTGGAAGGAAAACTGACAAAGGAGCATTGCCGCCTGCTTGAAAGCAGCTACCGTTCCTGCCTTGAAGCTGCGGAAAAGTCGGGGGTAAGCAGCATAGCGTTCTGCTGTATCTCAACGGGAGTGTTCGGCTTCCCTCAGAAAGAAGCGGCGGAAATTGCAGTAGATACTGTCCGCAAATATTCGGGAAAAATCAAGGTGATATTCAATGTTTTTTTGCAAAGCGACTACGAAATTTACAGAGAATTGCTCACGCCTTAAATCAGAATTCGACCGTGCAGACTGTATTATCGTCGGCGCAGGAGCAGGTCTGTCTGCGGCTGCAGGCTTTACATATTCGGGAGAGCGTTTTGAAAAGCATTTCGGTGATTTTATAGAAAAATACGGCTTCAAGGATATGTATTCGGGGGGATTTTATCCTTTTGACAGCTTGGAGGAGCATTGGGCGTACTGGTCGAGATACATTTACATCAACCGTTACGCCGATACCGAAAACGGCGTGTACAAGCGGCTTTTTGAGCTTCTCTCGGACAAGGACTATTTTGTGCTGACCACCAACGTTGACCACCAATTCCAAAAAGCCGGATTTGATAAGGAACGGCTTTTTTATACTCAGGGTGATTACGGACTTTTTCAATGTTCCGAGCCTTGCTGCGAAAAGACCTATGACAATGAAGAAGCTGTCCGCAGAATGTATGAAGAACAGAAAAATATGCGTATACCCTCGGCGCTTATCCCTTGCTGCCCCGTATGCGGCAGACCCATGACAATGAATCTGCGGAGCGACGACAGCTTTGTTCAGGACGAGGGCTGGTACAATGCCGCAAAACGTTATGACGAATTTATCAGCCGTCATAAAAATATGCACATACTGTTCCTTGAACTTGGTGTAGGCTTCAACACTCCCGGTATAATAAAATACCCCTTTTGGAAAATGACTGCGGAAGATACAAATGCGGTTTATGCCTGCGTTAATTTCGGAGAAGCATTTTGTCCCGAAGAGATCAAGGAGCGCTCGGTTTGCATTGACGGGGATATTGCAAAAGTGCTTGACATATTATCATAAAGCGGACCTGCTATCCTTATTCAAACTCAAAAATCCCGCATTAAAACAAATCCCTGTATTCCTATTGAATTTCGGTATTTTGTGTGATATAATTTGTGGTGGAAATAATATTTGATACTAATTCCAAATCGTTCTATAGACAAAGCCGACAGATAGAATAATCCAAGTCAAGGGAGCCTGACGCAGAATTGGATTATTATAGCCGAGGATTTGTCTATAGGTTGATTTGGAGTTAGTATGGGTTGAAAGGACGTACCGCAATGAAAGAAATGAATCCCAACGCAAAAATTGAAACAAAATGCCTTCACGCAGGCTATACCCCCAAAAACGGCGAGCCGAGAGTTGTTCCCATAGTACAGAGCACCACCTATGTTTACGACTCCACAGACGACGTTGCAGCCGTTTTTGACGACCCCACAAAAAGCCTTATCTACTCACGCTTTGAGAACCCCACCACAGACGCAGTTGAAAAGAAAATAGCCGCTCTTGAAGGCGGCGCTGCGGCAATGTGTACCTCCAGCGGACAGGCGGCTTCTCTGCTTTCCATACTGAACATCTGCGAAGCAGGGGACAGCTTCATCGCTTCTTCCTCCATTTACGGCGGAACTATCAACCTTTTTGCCGTTACCCTTAAAAGAATGGGCATTGAGTGCATTTGGGTAAGCGTTGACGCAACGGAAGAAGAGCTTAACGCCGCTTTCAAGGAGAACACAAAGGCTGTTTTCGGCGAAACTATCGCAAATCCTGCTCTTACCGTCCTTGATATTGAAAAATGGGCAAAGGCAGCTCACGCTCACGGCGTACCCCTTATCGTTGACAACACCTTTGCAACGCCTGTGCTTTGCCGTCCTATTGAATGGGGCGCAGACATCGTTAT
Organism: Oscillospiraceae bacterium; assembly: GCA_051881775.1. Classification (GTDB taxonomy): domain Bacteria; phylum Bacillota; class Clostridia; order Oscillospirales; family Ruminococcaceae; genus UMGS363. The sequence continues at coordinate 10,823 of JBJEQN010000099.1, forward strand.
CCACTCCACTTCAAAGTATATGGACGGTCACGCTGTGCAGGTAGGCGGCGTTATCGTTGACAGCGGCAAGTTCGACTGGACAAACGGCAAGTTCCCCTGTATGACAGAGCCTGACGAAAGCTATCACGGCATTGTTTATACCAAGCAGTACCCATTTGCGCCTTATATCGTAAAGGCAAGAATGCAGCTTATGAGAGATTTCGGCTGTTATCCTGCCGCAAATTCTTCTTTCCTGCTCAATTTGGGACTTGAAACTCTGGCGGTAAGAATGAAGCAGTATTGCAGCAACGCACTCACAGTTGCGGAATACATAGAAAAGAGCGACAAGGTAAGCAGCGTTTCCTATCCTGCGCTTAAGAGCAATAAATATAAGGCGCTTGCCGATAAATACCTGCCCGAAGGCACAAGCGGCGTTATCTCCGTTTCCATAAAGGGCGGACGTGACAACGCAGTAAAGTTTATGGATGCGCTTAAGCTGGCGTCAAATGAAGTACACGTTGCAGATATACGCACCTGTGTTCTTCATCCTGCCTCCGCAACACATCGTCAGCTTACGGACGAGCAGCTTGCCGCAGCAGGAATAGACGGCGGACTTATCAGACTTTCCGTTGGCCTTGAAAACGTTGATGATATTATCGCAGACGTTCAGCAGGCTTTGGATAATATATAAGCGCTCCACCGCGAAGCGTCTAAAGTTTACGTCCACGCTTTTCAAAGGGTGGCAGGGGTCAAGGGGGCAGCGCCCCTTGTCGCTTCCGCAGAAGCGAAATCTCCAAAAGTAAGGCATAACGTAAAGCTGCGTTAAAAAAGTAAAGTAAAAAATCCAAAGGCGCAATTCACGCCAAAATGCGGAAACGGACAATGTTTTGTATAACACAAAACTCGTGGAACCAATTAATGTGAATTGCGCCAATTCTATCCCGTAAAAACAAAGTAACCCTCGGATAAAATGTACAGAGCGGAGCGATGTGCATTTTATCCGACACAGCAAACTTTGGTGGTAGTTTTCCACACAAAATCAGCATTTTTTGCAATCTCTCTGTAGGGGCGCACAGTGTGCGCCCGATTTTATTACACGGAATTGTCCGTTGCGCCATATTGCCCGTTAATAACCGCTTTTTCGTGCATAACAACACTCTACTTTTGCCGTGTCGCAACAAATACACTTCGCTCCGCTCAGTATATTTGTTGCGAGGGCAGTTTTGTTTTATAGGATAGAAATGGCGCAATTCACATTAGTCGGTTCCGCAGGTTTTGTGTCATATGACACTTTACTCGGTTCCGCTCTTGAGGTGAATTGCGCCTTTGGATTTTTTACTTTGCTTGCTTTGCTTTTACAATGCGTTGTGCCTTACTTTAGGGGTGTTTCGCTCCTGCGGGAGCGACAATGGGGCGCTGCCCCCTTGACCCCTGCCACCCTTTGAAAAGCGTGGACGTAAACTTTATTCTGCTTCGCAGTTTACAGCACATTATTTTTAATAAACGCCGTCAATTCCTCCGCCATTTCGTTATGCTCGGGAAGTCTGGGGTGTCCGGGGGTTGCTGCTCCGTTGCGGCTGAACATATTGTGATAAGCCCTTATGCCCATTTCGTTGAGCCTGTCCTTTATCTCATCGATGGCTTTATCCCATTCGGGGTCGTGCATAAGTACGGTGGTGGTAAGCACAAATTTAGGCGAACCGTACTTATCGTTAAGAGTGCGCACCATTTTTATATACGCCGTCTGCCATTCCATACGGTAAACAGGGTCGGAGATGTCAATGTCGTCCTTGTCCGTTCTGCCGTTGTGCTTGTCGTTCTGTCCTATGGCTATAACTACAATATCGGGGGTATAAAGCGAGAAATCCCACTGTGACACGCCGCCCTCGGGGAAGTAGCACAGCTTGTCAAAGGTGCTTTCAAGACCTATATAATCGGGGTGGTGGAAATAGCCTGTGCCGTCAAAAAGGGCAATGCCGCCCTGACAGTTGTTATGTATCTGCGCATCAAGGTTACGGGCAGTCTGCATAACAAAGCTGTTCCATACGTTGTCGTATCTGCTGTTGTGTCCGTCGGGGTCGCACTTGCCAACATAGTCCACAGCCTCGATCACCTCTCCTGCGCACACGCTGTCGCCGTAGACCTCCATTTTAAGCCGTGGCAGGGCAGGCTTTTCAAGCAAAGTGCCGTCTATCTCCACGCCCTTGAAAATGAGAAGCTGGTTTGCGGCGTGTTTCTTATAGATAACGACCTCGTGGCTTGCGTCGGGCAGGTCTTCGGCGGCGGTGAGCAGCACTTCCTTGCCGTTGTTTTCGGGAGAAAGAGGGAGCTTTATCATTTCGCCGTCAAGAATAACGCCAAGGGCAAGCTCGCCCCAGTAGGAGTGATTTACCACAGATATTTTAAGGCTTGTACCTTTGAAGTTGAATCTTATCTGAGAGCCTGCCCAGAAAAGCGCAGGTGCGTCGGGGTCGGAATGATCTATTCTGCCCATATATGCCATATTCGGGTCAGAGGGTTTGAAAAACATAAAAACAGCTCCTTTACGGTTTGGTTTAAAATGATTTTACCATATTTCCCGTATATGTTCAAGCATAATTATATGAAAATCAAATTTTTGCCGCCGAAACAAAAGCGAAGCGCACCATTGCTGCCGGTACGCTTCGCCGCATTTGTTATTTATCCTTGAAATTTACGTCAATATTTCCGCTGTCGCTTCTGAAATCAAGCACAGGGCTGCCGTCACGAATTTCCGTCTTTAAGCTGCTGCTGCCGTAGGACGCTTCGGAAATTATGCTGTAACCGCTTTCTTTGCCGATAATGCTGCCCTTTATATGTCCGTATTCGGTCTCAAACCGTCCGCCCTGTCCGAAAACACATTCCTCAAGGTCAATGCTGCCGCTTGAAGCGTAAACGTAAGGCTCTTCTTCAAACACCGATTCGGATATGTCAACATTGCCGTAGCTGCTCTTGAATGTAAAGCTGCCTGCAAAAATTGAATCGGAGATCTCCGATTTGCCGCTTTCAACGGTAATGCTCTGACCGCCGTTAAGTACACATTCCTCCAGTTCAAATTTACCGTAAAGGGAATTTAACTCAAAGCCACCGGAGGTACTCAATCTTTCCGCCGAGAAATTGCCGCTGTCCATTTCAGCTTTAAAGGAGCCGAAGTCGGAATACTCTATTTCCGCATTGCCGTACAGCTGTTTAAGGGTGAACCTTTCCGCCGAAACTCCCCACATTTCCAGTTTTCCGCTGTCAACAACGGCGTTTATGCTGCCGCTGTAATTTTCGGGAAGCAGTATGGTAAGGGGCGGCTTTTTGTCTGCGTAAAAATCAATGTTCATAAAGGTGAACCATGCGTTCTGCTTTGAAGCAGCCGTTTCGCCCCTGAGGATTACGGCACCGTTTGATTCTGAGGCGATGTAGCGTATATTTCCGCCGCTTTGGCAGGTTATGTGTATCATACTGTCGGGAGAAAGTCCGAGCTTTACATCGTCGTAAAGCGCTTCAAAATCAAGGTCAAGACTTCCGTCAAAGGCGAAGCTTTCTTCCGTGTAGTTATATTCAACGCCGGACAGCTTTGTTATGTCAAAGCCTGAAACTGCAAAGCCTGCCGCAAATATCACCGCTCCGCAAGCCATTACGCAGAGCGCAGTTTTAGTTAAAATGTTCATTTTACCTCTCCTTTACCCGAGCCGAAAAGAGCCGATTTGATTTTTTTCGGTATCATTACCGATACAGCCGCAAGTCCCTTTGTAGCCTTGCAGAAGGGTGTGAAAAGCAGTATGGAAAGTCCTGCGGCAAAGGCATAAGCGCCCGATACCATCATTCCGCCGCCTATCTGTCCGCAGAATATGCGCACAATACCGTGGATGACACCTGCAATTCCGCCTAAAGCCAGCGAAGCCTCCGCCGCCCACAAAGCCACTGCAACCGACCAAATAACAATATATACCGACAGCAGCAGTACCAGCGCACAAAGCACAAGCACCAGCCACAGGGGAGAACCCAGTGCCGCCAGAACTGCCCAAAGGGTCTTATTGCCTGCGGAGCTGCGGCTTTTCTTTATGGCGCTCCCTGCAAGAGATGTCAGCGGAAGACCTATCTTTATTTCCTCTGCGATCCTTTCAATGCTGCCGAGGGCTTCCACCGCTTCTTCCTCGGTCATTCCGTCCTCTTTTCTGTCGTCTATTGCTTCAAGGTAAAATTCAAGCTGTTCCATTACCTTGTCCCTTGGATAATCCGCCAGAAGCGAAAGTATCTTTTCTGTAAATTCAGTTTTGTTCATTTTCCGAGCCTCCCCTTATGAAATCGTAAATTTTCATTACCTCGTCCCACTCTTCAAGGAAACGGGCTATTTCTTCCCGTCCGCCTTCGGTTATGGAGTAATATTTCCTTAGTCTGCCGCTGTGTTCAACGGAATATACGGTAAGAAAGTTTCCATTTTCAAGCCTTTTCAGTATAGGATAAAGGGTGGATTCGGAAATTTTCACGCCGTTTTCAGACAGATCCTTGATTATTTGGTACCCGTAGGAATCTCCCGGAGCAAGCGCCTTAAGAACGCAGACCTCCAGCAGACCTCTTTTAAGCTGACTGTCCATTATTTCCTCCTGTATAATACTATGTGTTGCGATGTATCTTGCTATGTATATACTATACAACGCATAGTATTGTTTGTCAAGAGGTATAATAAAGATTTGTTGAAACAGTATGATTTCAAGGGGTATTTTCCTGCACGGATTGTTTATATGCAACAAAAAAACGGGACTGTTGCACGTTGATTAAAAAATCATAAAATTGCGGGCGGATAATATCCGCCCCTACATTAAACTGCGTATTTTAGCGCATTTATCTTGTAGGGGCGGCTATCAGCCGCCCGTTTTTTTATAATTTTATTAACGTGCAACAGTCCCGTATATTTTTGTATTGGTGATATTGTTTCAAGCTGAATCGTAAAAAATTATAATTCGTGAGCGAAGCGAACACCAAAATTATTCATTTTTCGTTATTCACTATTCATTATCCATTTAGCGCAGCGCTTTATCTTCTTCCGCCGTGACCGCCTCCGCCGTGGCTGTGTCCGCCGCTTGAACCGTGGCTTCCGCCGCCACCGCCGCTGCTTGATTCTATCTTAGCCTTTGTTGTAAATTCTCTTACAAAGCGGTCTGTTCTGCGGTAGAAGTTTATCCTGCTGCCGTCAAGGTAGTTGTTCGCCGTGGGCTGATAGTGGAACTTATACCGTGACCACACAACTCCCACGCCAATTGCTGCTGCGATGATACCGACAATTGCCGCCGCTCCGAAGCTGAAATTGAACTTTGAGAACTGCCCTTTATCGTAGTAATACTCGACCTTATCGTAAAATGCGTTAAGATTTCCAACGTTGTCATAGTCAAAGTAATACTTTTCGCAGGTGTCCGACATATCCCTGACACGTTTGTCATCAAAATATTTATAGTCTGCTTCACCGGAAATGCAGAAATGGCGGTAATCTACATCTATAAGGTACAGAATACCCGATGAACTGTAGCCGAAGGTCTTGTCGTAATATGCCTTGGCGTACTCAATTGCATTATAGCCGTCCGTACCAAAGCCTGTGTCCGTTGTTACAACGGCAATATTCCAGCCTGTGTGGTCTGCCACCTCCTGCTGACGGGCTTCAAGCTCTGCTATCTGTTCGGGAGTGTAAAGTCCTGCCCGGTCGTCAATGCCTGCGGAATAGGCAAATGCGCTTATTGTCATGCAGGCAGCCGCCGCTGCGGAAGAAACTGCTGCGGCAAGAATTTTCAGAAGCGTTTTTTTCATCAGAAAATCGCACCTCCTATCAAGCCTGCAATAATGCCAACTCCGATAAGCAGTCCTGCGGCAAGTCCTATCAGCTTTGGTATGGAAACGGGAAGTATACCCGTTATTTTGCCCGTCTGACCGTTCATGCCGAAGAAATAGTCCTTACCGTTGTACTTATAGGTCATAAACCACACGGGGAGCATGGTATAATGCCAGTTTGTACGGATTATCTGAGTGCGGCGGAAATCAGGCACAACGCTTGTGTAGCCGTGAATATCGTTCATAAGAACGTCCTGAGAGCCTTGTTCCACTCTCTGCTTTATCCTCGGCAGCACCTCCGCCTTGGAAACATCATACTTATCCGCAAAGAAGCCGGAAAGATATGACATTGAGAAGGGCACAAATTCCTTGTAGTTAAAGGGTTCCACCGAGTCCATAAGCCTGTCGTCAAGCTTTTTTGAACCGTCGGCAGGTACGCCCTTATATTCAAGTGTAGCACCTCTTTCAACGGAGAACACCTTTGTGTTGGTTATCTGATAATCGCCCATTCTGTGGGAGGTAACTATCCTGCCCTCGCCGTGCATCTGTGCATTTACGGTGCAGTCCGCAAGCCAGAAGGGAACGTAAAGTCCCGTGATCTTTTCAAGCTGTGACTGGGAGGTAAAATCCCCCGGGAGGAACCACTTTTTGCCGCACCATTCCTTGTATTTTTCGAGGGTCTGTTCCCTTGTGAATTTGAAAGGGATGATAAGCTCGGGGCGGCAGTCGCCGGTAAGTCTGCCCTTCAGCGCCACGGGGTTGTGGCAGTAGTAGCAGAAGGACGCAGCCGTATTTTCATCGGCAATTATCTCGGCGCCGCAGCTGTCGCAGATATAAAGGTTGGTGTGGGAGTTGAACTCCTCCTGCTGTTCCTCATTAGGGATAGTATATGTATCCTCGGCACTGTTTTCAAGACCCTGTATCTGCTGAAGCTCCTCCTCGGTAAAGTCGGACATACAATATTCGCAAACGTGCTTTTGGGTATTGGGGTCAAATACCACGCTGCCGCCGCAGTTCGGACATTTGAACTGAACGACGTCCATATTTATGCCCCTCCTTTCTGAGTTTCGTATTTTTTATCGGAACAAAGTCCTTTTACGGTCTTCTTGCGCCGCAGTTATTGCAGAAATTGCCTGTGTTTTCAGCGCCGCAGGAGCATTTCCAGCTTGCGTTGGGGTTCTTTGAGCCGCAATTGCTGCAGAAATTGCCCGTGTTAACGGTTCCGCAGGAGCACTGCCACTGTACACCGCCTGCAGGAGCAGGTTTTTTGTTTCCGCAGTTGTTGCAGAAGTTGCCTGTGTTCTCAGCACCGCAGGAACACTTCCATGTGTTTGCGGCTGCCTGTGCCTGTGCCTGAGCCTGCTGAGCCTGCATCTGCATCTGCTGTGCGTTGGTCTGGGAAGCGGCGTTCATAAATCCGCCTGCGGCATTCATACCCATTCCCATGCCCATAAACGCCTGAGCTGCGCCATTGGGGTTGGAGCCTGCAGCTTTAAGTCCTTCGGCAATATTGCCCTGAACGTAGCCTTCTCTGATAGCAGCGTCCTTGAGCATAGCGCCCTGGTTGCGCATATTGATAAGCTTCTTGGACTCTTCGTCGTAAGAAATGCTTGCGATACCTACGGAGCAGATCTCCATACCTCTCAGGTTGGTCCAGTCCTCGTCAAGGGTGCTTGCCATATACTTGGAAAGCTCACGGCTCTTGGAGGTAACGTTGGAAATGGAGATACCGTCTGCGGAAAGCTGGTTTATGGCAGACTGGAGAGCGTCCATAAACTCGTCTATGTACTGTGCGTTTATGTCGTTGAAATCGCATCTTTCGGCATTTCTGGGAATAGCCTCGTTAAAGAACTTAAGGGGGTCAACGATCTTAATGGAGTATGTGCCGTGGGCTCTTAAGAACAGCTCTGCGTCATACTTCTGGTCGTAATAGTTAACGGGGTTTCTTGTGCCGAACTTGATTCCCTTTATTTCCTGGAGATTTATGTAATAAACCTTCTGAGAAGAGGAAGCTGTGCCGCCGAACTTGAAACGCTGCCATGTATCCTTGATAGATTCGTTCAGTTCACCGTTGAAAAGTGAGGGAGCGGAGGACATAGACACCTCGTAATAGCCCTCCTGAGCGCAGAAATCAACGATCTTTCCGCAGTCTACAAGAAGCATCATCATATTGGGGTAAACGTGTATCACAGAACCGTTTGAAATAATATTGTCGCTGCCCTTGGTGTTGGCGGTCTTGCCGTTTTTCATTTTAACGCCGCTCACCATGACAGTTGTGTCCGACATAGGACCCGGTTCAATGACTTCAAGCCATGAATCCTTTAAAACTCCGCCTACAGACGAAACAGCTGCTTTAATTAAACCCATAATCTTTTCCTCCGTTTATTTCTTTTTTTTGGCAATGATACCTATTATCACGGCAGCTATAATAACTACAGCCGCAATGATAAAAATTATCATATAAACATTTGCGGAAACATTTCCTGTTGCTGCGCTTTCGGTCAAAAGCATAATTTCATTTCCTTTCGGTAAATATCCATAGGGCAAAACGCCCTCAGCTTGATTATAACACATTATACATACAATTGCAATAATTTTATGAAAAAAACTGAAAACAAAACCGCTCCCCGAAAATCGGAGAGCGGTAAAATTACTTTGATAAAGTATCCTTAAAGATTACTTTCTCTTCTTTGCAACAACTGCAGCAGCACCTGCAACAGCCATTACGGAAAGGATAACAGCAGCAGAAGCATTGCCTGTAGCAGCAGGTGTTGTTGTGGAATCAGCAGTTGTATCAACGGAAGTGTTGTCAACAGCTACCTCATCAGCAGCGTCATCAGCAACATCTTCAGCAGTGTCTTCAGCAACATCAACTTCGTCAGCTTCATCAGCAGCGTCGTCTTCAGCATCGTCTACAACGTCAGCGTCTGCATCAGCTGTATCTTCAACTTCGTCTGTTGCTGCATCAGCTGTAGCCTCGTCTTCAGCAGGAGCTTCTTCTGCAGGAGCAGAGAAGGAACCTGTTTTGCCAAGTACGCTTGTGCCGTTTACGAGAACATCGTTGAGCTGCATGGTCTGGTCGCCGGAGCCCCACCACCAGCCGAGCTGGATAATACCGCCATCTTCCTTGTCGAAGTAGGGAGTAGCGCCGCCGAAATCACATTCAGCTGTGAAATCGCCTGTTGCGGAATCAAGTGTTACATTTGCGTCGTTAAGATTAAAGTCAACCTGCTTCCATCCATCTGTGGAATCGAAGCCGATAGCTCCGCCGCCGCCACAATAGTCAGCAACGGAAGCAGTACCAACAATTGTAATTGTATTAATGCTTGTGATGTCGGAAATAGCATTAATAGGCCACTGAATCATTTTATCGTTTTCTGACTGAGAATCAAGCTTAACAGCAGCAATTGTTTCGGACTGCATTGCAGCAAATGCACTTACAGCCATTGCGGAAACTGCAACAGCAGCTGCAGCAACAGCAGAAATAATCTTCTTGAAATTCATTTTATTTTCCTCCAAATATAAATTTAATTGAAAATATATCGGCAAATTATACTTTATGTATAACTTACTTTCTCTTTCTTGCAGCAACAGCAGCAGCGCCTGCAACAGCCATTACAGCTGCAACGGAAGCAGCAGCAGCATTGCCTGTGCCTGTGGAAGTTGTTGTAGCGTCAGCAGCGGGAGCAGCTTCTGTTGTATCAGCAGTTGTTTCAGCTGCAGCACCTGCATATTCCTTCTGAGCGATCTCATTTCCGTCAGCGTCATAGAGGTGGAAATCGGAAATTGTAAGTGTGATTCCGTTAGCAACGAGATCCTGACCGGACCAATCCATAAATACGAATTCAGCTTCTGCAGCGTCAGCAGGAACCTGTGTAGGAAGGAGCCACTTGAAGCCGTCTTCTACTGTCTGAGTATCTTCCCAAATGGTTGTGCCGTCTTCAGCCCACTCGTTAGGGGAAAGACCGAAGCCTGTGGAGTTGCAGGTTGCAGCGTAGCATCCGCCGCCGAGCCAGCCGATCTCTGTGCCTGTGAGGCTGGAAAGTCCGTTGTATGTAACCTTCCATGTGCCGCTCTTAACCTTTGCAACGTCTTCAGCGTTAGCAAGGATGTCGATAAGGGTGATTCTTGCCTTGCAGTTTCCGCCTGCAACCTGCTGTGTGAATGTGATTCCGTCAGCAGATGTGGAGATAATCTCAACTGTTGTGGGATCCTCGTCAGCATAGCCTGTCTTGGACCAGTCTGCAGCGTTTGCAGCGATGGACATCATGGAAAGTGTCATAGCAGCAGCTGCTGCGCAGGAAATTACTTTTTTCATATTCATTTTGTTTTCCTCCATTTATTAGCGGCTTGATTATTTCTCGGGAGATTTCCCTTTAGATATACCGCCAGTTTTCACAGATAATTATATCATTTTATTTTTCACTTCACAACATCAATATTAAATAATTATTCTGCGCCTTTTTTGTGACTTTTAACAGTTTTGTGCCAAAAAAATTGTAGTGTAACAGAGTTGTATAAACACTCTGTATAATTTAATACGTTTTCTACAAAACAAAAACTCCCCCGAGCATTGATCTCGGGGGAGCGGAAAAGTTTTTTTGGGGGTAAAATTACTTTCTCTTTCCGGAAGCAAGAGCAGCAGCGCCTGCAACTGTCATTAAGGAAACCAGAACAGCAGCTGTTGTGTTGCCTGTGCCTGCGGAGGTTGTTGTTGCGTCAGCAGCGGGAGCAGCTTCGGCAGTGTCATCTGCTGCAGGAGCAGCATCTGCTGCGGAAGTAAAGCAGTAAGCCTTTCCGCCTGCGTCGTCAACCAGGTTGAGAGCGCCCTGAGGACCGTCTGCGAGAGAGTATTCTGCGGACTTAACGATAACGTTCTGAACGGAGAAGCAAAGACCGCTGTCGCCGAGAGCTGCAATAGCGTCCTGAGCGAAAACGAATTCGAGAGTTGTATCATCTTCACGAACGCAGATCCAGCCGTCTGTCTTAGCTGTGATAGTGTCGCTTGTGCAGTGTTCGATAGTCTGAGAGATCCAGCCGTTATCATAGTCGATAGGATTTACAAGGAACTGGTCTGCAAGTCCGTAAGGATTGTAGGTCTCAACTGTGAGAACGATCTTAACGTCGCCGCCTACAGCTTCAAGCTCTGCCTTGGTAATGCCCTTGCCGGAAGAAGTCCATGAGCCGGGGAACTCGGAGTCGATGTCAACTGTTGCTGCAAAAGCGCTTACAGCCATTGTGGATACTGCAATTGCGGCAGCTGCGATTGCTGCTACGATCTTTTTAAGTTTCATAATAAATTCCTCCATTTTTACCGCAAGATATTTTCCTTTTTGGAAAAGACTTGCATTTAGTTTATATTTCTTATTATATCATTAATTATTTTCCATTACAATTAATTTTTTTCATAATGTGCGGAATATATTTTTGGTGAAAACATATAAAAAGCAAACGCCCCGGATATCCGGAGCGCTCACTTAAATATGAAAGAATGATATTGAGTAAAAAGCTTACTTTCTCTTTCTGGAAGCAACAGCAGCAGCGCCTGCAACAGCCATTACAGAAAGGATAACAGCAGCACCGGTATTGCCTGTGCCTGTGGATGTTGTTGTTGCGTCAGCAGCAGGAGCATCAGCAGCAGTATCAGCAGCAGTATCAGCTGCAGCGGCGTCTCCGCCGAGGCCGGAAACTGTGAATGTTACCTTAAGGCTGGAAGCGATAGGAGTAGCCTGATTTACGCCGGGATCATCCTTAGATGTGCCGTACTGGTTGTAGATCTCGATTCTGTAGTTGCCCTTTTCTTCGATGTCGCCGTAAACGATCTTAGCAGCGTCGAAATCAAGAGCTGCGCCGTCAACCTCTACGCTGTCAAGAACAGCTGTAGCTTCGGGGCTGCCTGCAAACATACCTTCGATATCGATTACGAATACGCCGAAATCAACAGCGCCTGCAACAGCGGTGGATTCGATGGTGTATGTACCGTCACCTGTTACCTGAACGGAGCTTTCCCAGTCCTGAGCAGCCCATGCTGTGTCAGCGAAGCCGAGCTTTGCTGTGTAATCTGCTGCGAAAGCGTTTACAGCCATTGTGGATACTGCAACTGCAGCTGCTGCAACAGCTGCTATGATCTTTTTGAGTTTCATAATAAAATTCCTCCAAATAAAATATGCATCTTAAATTAATAAGATTGTAAATACATTATACACTATTGATGTTCAAAAATCTATATTAAATCTGCAACAAATAATAACGTTTACATTGTGCAACTTTGTACCGTAAATTAGTAATTATGCTGTTTTATATTAATAAAATATTAACATTGGCAAAAATTTGATGAAAAAGCCGTCCGGCAGAAAATACCGGACGGCAGATCTTCAAAGGTGAATAAAGCTTACTTAACCTTCTTTGCAACTACTGCAGCAGCAGCGAGAGCAACAGGGATCACAGCAAGAGCGATAGGAGAGTTGCCTGTGCCGGGGTTCTCAGCGGGAACATCAGCAGGCTCATCGCTGGGCTCGTCAACAACTTCTTCCTCGGGTTCGTCAACAACTTCTTCCTCGGGCTCGTCAACAACATCCTCAGGTTCTTCAACAACATCCTCGGGTTCGTCGGTAACTTCACCGATTGTATCGGACTCAGCCTCTTCGCCTGCAGCAGAAACTGTAAGGCCAAGCATTGCTACTGCCATTGTGGAAGCTGCGAGAGCAGCAAGAATCTTCTTCATTTTCATTGTAGTTTCCTCCAATTAAAAAATTATAATCATGATTGACTATGCTGTTATTATAACACAGTATTCCCGAAAATCAAAGCATTATTCTGACGTATTTTTTCGATTATTTAATATTTCTTTTGCGCATTATCACCAAAACACGGAATTTTTTTCATTTAAAAGTTAAAATTTAATTACAATGATTGTGATTTATTTAGCAAAGTACGCAGAATAGGCATTTTCTTGGGCAAGGTCATTTTTTCCTTTGACGGGGCATTTGCGGCAGGCACTCTTCCTGTTATATCCTGCCGATTTGAAGAAAATTACGGTTGACAAAGCCGAGGGTCTGTGGTATAATGCCTTCTGCAAGGGCAGCTGTCTCTTTCTCAGACAGTTTATTCCTTTTATTTTGTACGATAATTTGCAAAATTGACAACGAAAAGCACCTAATATTGTGCAAGTATACAAACTTTGCCTGCCGATGCAACAAACTGTTGACGGGGGCAAACTTATGAGTTATAATATGATTGATGTTAGAATTCGTCTAAATTCTATTTTTATTAAGTTTAACATCCGTTTTGTTGTCTCCTTTCTTTTGTTCTACACATATTTTTTTCATCTTATTTTATTTTCCGCAGGACCCGGTGTCCTGCATTTTTTTTGCCCGGATTTACATATTAAATTGACAAGACCGGGTTTTTATTATATAATATGGTATATGTTCGCATAAAAGAGGTGAGCCTGTGTATCGCTGGAGTAAAATACGCGTTAAACTTGAAAAAGAATACCTTGCGCCGTCCCTCAGGGGAAGAATACAGTATTTTGCCGTTTCCTACAGCAAAAGTCCCGACCATATCGGGCGTGCGGCAGTAAAACTTGACGGCAGAGAGATACTCAAAAGCAGCTATTGGCTTGCATACAGCGCCTTTGACGATGCATTTGCCGAGTTAAGGAGCGATAATGTTTGTTCCGGCGAGAACGATTTGTGGCACATGGCGTGTAAGTGTGCGATCGACAAGGGCGGCTTTGACCAGCTCATGTTTTACCGTGCTTTTGACGAATTTGACAATCAAAGTATAGAAAAAAGCCTTGACAGCGAAAATCCACTTGTCCGAATGTTTGCTGTTCTGGACAGACGAACAGGTAAAAGACGGCTTGAAAAGCTTGCGGAAAGAATACAGAATGAACCGCCGTGGCTCAGGCAATTTTATTATATAAGATTTAACGCCGAAAATTTAACAAAATATCAGAACGTGCAGCAATTTTGACCGAAAAAAACGCTGCAGATCCGTTTTAAATGCGGAATAGTCTTAACGGCGCATTTTTCCGTAATATTTAATAAATTTATGCAAAATATACCTTCGGGAGGAATATAAAATGTCAAAGAAACCTTTTTACATTACAACGCCCATATATTACCCGTCGGGCAATCCCCATATCGGACATTGCTACACCACGGTTGCCTGCGACTCCATCGCACGTTTCAAGAGAATGCAGGGCTATGATGTAATGTTTCTTACAGGAACAGACGAACACGGTCAGAAGATCGAACAGAAGGCTGCCGAAAAGGGCGTTACACCCAAGCAGTATGTTGACGAAATAGTTGAAATTTTCAAGAAGCTCTGGAGCTGCATGAACATCAGCTACGACCGCTATATCCGCACCACCGATGACTACCACGTTGAAGCGGTGCAGAAGATATTTAAGGAGCTTTACGACAGAGGATATATCTACAAGGGCGAGTACAAGGGCAAATACTGTACCCCCTGCGAGAGCTTCTGGACGGAATCCCAGCTTGACGAGAACGGCTGCTGTCCCGACTGCCACAGACCCGTTGTTGAAGCAAAGGAAGAGGCTTATTTCTTCAAAATGTCCCCCTTTGCAGACAGAATTGAAAAGCTGCTGACCGAAACAGACTACCTCCGCCCGAAAACAAGAGCGGTGGAGCTTGTTAACAACTTTATAAAGCCCGGTCTTGAAGATCTCTGCGTTTCGAGAACGTCCTTCAAGTGGGGGATCCCTGTTTCCTTTGACGAAAAGCACGTTGTTTATGTATGGATAGACGCACTTTCCAACTATATCACCGCTCTCGGCTTTGAGAACGAAAAATATGACGATTACGAAAAATACTGGCCTGCGGACGTTCATATGGTGGCAAAGGACATCATGCGTTTCCACGCTATCATCTGGCCTGCAATGCTTATGGCTCTTGAACAGCCCCTTCCCAAGCACCTTGCAGTACACGGCTGGATAACCTTCAACGGTCAGAAAATGAGCAAATCTCTCGGCAACGTTGTAGACCCCTTCGTGCTTGCCGACCGTTACGGTGCAGACGCTATACGTTACCACATTCTCCGTGAAATGGCTCTGGGCGCAGACAGCTCCTTCTCCAACGAAATTATGATAAACCGCATCAATTCCGACCTTGCAAACGGTCTTGGCAACCTTATTTCAAGAAGCGTTGCAATGGTGCTGAAATACTTTGACGGAACACTTCCCGAAAACAAGCAGAGCGGCGAGCATGACGAGGAACTTATTGCCGCAATGACCGCTCTCCGTGACGTTGTTGCGGACGCAGTGGAAAATACACAGCTCAACGTTGCACTTGCGGAAATTTTCAAGGTCGTTTCCGCCGCAAACAAGTATATTGACGAAACTGCGCCCTGGATACTTGCCAAGGACGAAGCAAACAAGCCCAGACTTGCCGCAGTTCTGTACAATCTGCTTGAAGCAATCAGAATAACCACAACTCTCCTTTCCGCATTTATGCCCACAACAATGCCCAAGGCGTGGGAGCAGATCGGTGCAAAGCCCGAGGATGTGACCTTTGAAAATGCAGGAAAGTACGGTGTTCTTCCTCAGAATGTTACCGTCAAGAAGGGCGAAGTGCTGTTCCCGAGAATCGACGTTGACAAGGAAATTGACGAGCTCAACGCCCTTATCGCCGCACAGGAAGCCGCTGCAAAGGCTGCTTCTGCGCAGGACGAGGACAAGGCAGGACTTGTTCCGCTGGCTGAGACAATTTCCATTGATGATTTCGGCAAGGTAGACCTGCGTGTTGCCGAGGTCAAGGAGTGCGAGAAGGTACCCAAGGCGAAGAAGCTCCTTAAGCTGCAGCTTGATGACGGTTTCGGCGGCAGACAGGTGGTATCGGGCATAGCCAAGTGGTACTCTCCCGAGGACCTTATCGGAAAGAAGGTCATAGTCGTTGCAAATCTTGCTCCTGCAAAGCTCTGCGGAGTGGAAAGTCAGGGAATGATAGTTGCCGCCGACGTTGGCGAGGACGCAAGAGTTATCTTTGTTGACAAGGATATTCCCAATGGGTCTAAACTCAGATAAAAACCTATAAAACACTTGATTCTGCGGAGCAAAACTGCTTCGCAGAATTTTTAACAGGAGGAAGAAATGCTCACATATATAGATTCCCACGCACATTACGACGACGAACAGTTTGACGGCGACAGGGACGAGCTGCTTGACCGTCTGCACGAAAACGGGGTGCGGAATATAGTAAATATCGGCTGTTCGCTTGAACGGTCGCAGTTTTCCGTTGACCTTGCGGAAAAATACCCCTTTGTGTACGCCGCAGTAGGGATACACCCCGAGGACGCTCCCGACACGCCGGACGGCTACCTTTCCAAAGTTGAGTTCTGGACGGCAAACCCAAAGGTGGTGGCAATAGGGGAGATAGGTCTTGACTATCATTATGAGGGTTTTGACCGTGAACTGCAGATACGCTTTTTTGAGGAACAGCTTGACCTTGCGGAAAAATCGGGATTGCCCGTAATAATTCATTCCCGTGACGCAACGGAGGACACAATGAACATTCTCCGCAGACGGGGTAAAGTCAAGGGCGTGATGCACTGCTTTTCGGGCTCTGCGGAAACGGCAAAGCAGGTGCTGGAGCTTGGAATGAATATTAGCTTTACGGGAGTTCTCACCTTCAAAAATGCACGGAAAGCCGTTGAAGCGGTGAAGGTCATTCCTCTTGACAGACTTATGCTGGAGACCGACTGTCCCTATATGGCGCCCGAGCCGTACAGAGGCAAGCGCTGCGACAGCAGTATGATAACCCGTGTCATAGATAAGATAGCGGAAATAAAAGAGGTCTCTCCCGAAGTCGTTGCCGAAACAACAATGGCAAATACGCTTCGGCTTTTTGAGCGGATGAAGTAATACTAATCCCCATTTAACCTGTAGATAAATTAGGCAGCCATAATTGCACCACTAATCGTCAAGCTCCCTTGCCGTGCGACAGCACGCCTGCGGTCGCTTTCCTTGATTGGTGCAATTCTATCTTCCGACTTTATCTACAGAACAAATGGGGATTAGTATAAAAAGCACAAATAAAAGACCCATCGGCAAATCAAGCGCCGACGGGTCTGTTGTTTTATATGCTGTTACAGCTTAGCCAAGTGTTACAACCACTTCGTTAACGTCCTTCAGCTTTGCTGCAGGGATAAGGTTGCCTTCAAGTGTTTCGCCGTTGAGGACTACCGACTTAACGCCGCTTTCCTTATGTTCGGGGTTATTGAAGGTCATATTCAGCTTCTTTCCTCTGAATGTCTTTTCAACGGTGTAGCTTGCCCACTCGGAGGGAATGGAAGGAGATACTACAAGTCCCTCTGCGTTAGGTCTCATACCGAGGATACCCTCTACTGTACCTACCATAACGGTGGAAGCTGTACCTGTGAGCCAGTGAACGTGGGCACGGCCTGCGAAGGGGCTGTCCTTGCCTTCTACGAACTGACCGTAAACGTAAGGTTCAAGGCATCTGTGTTCTGCGTTGTCGTTATATGTTGCAGGAGCTGCTTCCTTCCAGTACTTATATGCACGGTTGCCGTGACCAAGGAGGGATTCTGCAAGGATGAGCCAGCCCTGAGGCTGAGAGAAGATACCTGCGTTTTCCTTTGTGCACTTATTGAAGCACTGCATAAGAGCGCCGTCAAAGCCGTGTTCAACGTAAGGAGGATACATAACCATTGCGCCGTAAGGAGTATTAAGCTCTCTTTCTACGCTGTCCATAGCCTTTTCAGCCTGTTCCTTGCTTGCAAAGCCGGAAATAACAGACCAGGACTGAGGATTGAGCCACATATTTGCCTCGGGATCGGTTCTCTGACCGATAACTGTGCCGTCTTCCTTGTAGCCTCTTATCCATCTGTCCTCGTTCCAGCAAGCGCTCAGTATCTCGTCAAGCTTTGCCTTGACCTCGTCAAGGTACTTAACGTACTCTGCGTCGTTCTTAAGCTCTGCATAGCTTCTGAGAATCTTTACTGCGTAAACAAGCTGGAATGCAACGAAGGTGGATTCACCCTTCTTGCCAAGACGGAGACAGTCGTTCCAGTCAGCGTGGAGACCTGCAGGCATACCGTGGTTGCCCAGGTGGTTCATGGAGAACATTATAGCTCTCTTAAGGTGGTCGTAAACTGTACCCTTTTCGCCGTCGTTAGCGTAGGAGATCTCTTCGTCAAGGAATGCAATATCTCCGCTTTCGGAAATGTACTTGTAAACTGTGGGGAAGAGCCAGAGAGCGTCATCTGCACGGTAGGAAGGATGTCCTGTTTCCTTTGCGTAAGCTGTGTTCTCGTCGTTCTCGTCGGGGTGGTTCTCGTGACCTGCGTTATGAGTATACTTAACAAGGGGCAGACCTGCGCCGTTTGTTACCTGTGCGGAAAGCATAAATTCGATCTGCTTCTTAGCCATTTCGGGAGCAAGGTGGATAATACCCTGAATATCCTGAACGGTATCACGGTAGCCGAAGCCGTTTCTCAGACCGCAGTACTGGAAGGAAGCTGCTCTTGACCAGATGAAGGTGATGAAGCAGTTGTAAGCGTTCCAAACGTTGATCATATTGTTGAAATCTGCATCGGGAGTGTTGACCTGGAAATTGCCAAGCTTTTCGTGCCAGTAATTCTTAAGTTCCTCAACTTCCGCTTCAACAACGCCGGGCTGCTGGTATCTTGCGATAATTTCGGCAGCCTTTGCTTCGGGCTTCTGACCGAGGATATAGGTAAGCTCCTTAGTTTCGCCGGGCTGCAGAACGATGTCACTCTGGAGAGCGCCGCAGGAGTTGGTGTTGTAGTTGAGCTGACCCTTAAGACCGTCTTCAATGCCCTTGGGGTTAGCGTAGCTTCTGTAAGAGCCTACGAAAGCGTCACGGTCGCCGCAGTAAGCGGAAACCTCTGCTCTTGCAAGACCGAGGAAACGTTCAAGATCGGGGTTCTTAAATACTTCGTTCTGCTTCTGGAGGATAAAGTTGCCCTTGAAGTATGTGCGAGTGATAAAGAGGGTGTACTGGAGGTTTACCTGATCCTGTTCGTAATTGTTATCGTTTACGAATTCGCAGTAGCCTGTAACGGAGAGCTTTCTGGGCTTGCTGTCAGTGTTGGTTATCTTAGCTGCCCAAACCTCATATGTAGCGTCCTTGGGAACGTAGTAGGTAACTTCGGACTTTATCTTCTTATATTCCGAGCTGATAACGGTGTAAGCGGTACCGTGGCGGCATTCGCTCTTGTACTCGTCAAGGGGCTTGCATACGGGAGCCCAGGAAGCGGACCAGAATTCGCCTGTTTCGCTGTCCTTGATATAAACATAACGTCCCGGCTGGTCAACAGCAACGGAATTGAAGCGGTAACGGATAACACGTCCGTTTGCGCCGCTCTTTACGAAGCTGTAGCCGCCGGCGTTATTGGAAATGATCGCGCCGTATTCGGGAGAACCGAGGTAGTTTGCCCAAGGGGCGGGAGTTTCGGGGTTAGTGATGACATATTCCTTTTTATCGAGGTCGAAATGTCCGTAGTTCATTGGAACACGCTCCTTAAATTATATTATAATAGCTGCTGATACGGCAAAAAGCTGCCCGTATCACATACAACTACATTCTAACATTTACCGCAAGCTATTTCAAGGGGGTAATAAAAAAATTCACAATTTCAAACGATTAAGCAGGCAATTTTTTTGCATATTGCAGTAAACCCGACAGCGAAGCATAACGGAATCCCATTATCGCCTTGCTGTCGGGTCAGAAAATTTGTATGCTATGCCTTAATCTCCGAAGGAAACACCAAGTTCTCTTGCTGTAACTACAAGCTGGTGGTCGGGGGTAACAAACTTTGTCTTGCCTGCAACGTCTTCAAGCTTGTTTTCGGCTATCTTGCCGTCTACCATTGCTACGCTGTAGCCGTACTTGTCATTTTTGATAAGGCTTGCGGCTCTTACGCCGAATTTTGTTGCAAGAACACGGTCGTAAGCCGAGGGACTTCCGCCTCTGAGCATATGTCCGGGAACGCACACTCTCGCTTCAATGCCCGTTGCGGCCTGTACCTGAGCGGCTATACGGGAAGTTGCGGTAACGATGCCTGCTTCCTCTCTCTTCTTTGCACGCTCTTTCTTCTTCATTTTTGCTTCTTCCGTATCAAATGCGCCTTCTGCAACTGCTACGATAGAGAATGTCTTGCCTGCCTTGGTGCGCTTGTTTATTGCTTCAACTATTTTATCTGTGCTGTAAGGTATTTCGGGGATAATGATAATGTCTGCGCCGCCTGCGATGCCGGAATAAAGTGTGAGCCAGCCTGCCTTGTTGCCCATTATCTCAACCATAAGTATACGGCTGTGGGAAGCTGCGGTGGTGTGAAGTCTGTCGATAACGTCCGTGGCAATGTCAACTGCTGTATGGAAGCCGAAGGTAACGTCCGTGCCGAAAATATCGTTGTCAATAGTCTTGGGCAGACCTATTACGTTAAGTCCTTCGTTTGAAAGGAGGTTTGCTGTTTTATGGGTGCCGTTGCCGCCGAGGGTAAGAAGGCAGTCCAGCTTCTGCTTTTTATAGGTGTCCTTCATTGCCTTTACCTTGTCAACATTGTCCTCGCCGATAACGGACATCATCTTGAAGGGCTGACGCTTTGTGCCGAGGATAGTGCCGCCCTGTGTAAGTATTCCCGAAAATTCCGAAGGCTTCATATCCCTTGCAATATTATTGATAAGACCGTAATAACCGTTCTGAATGCCTACGATCTCAACGTTGTCCTCGCCCATTTCCTCAAAGCAAGCCTTTGCAACGCCTCTTATGGTAGCGTTAAGGCCGGGGCAGTCGCCGCCGCTGGTGAGTATTCCTATTCTTTTCTTTGCCATAACAATTCCTCCAGACTTATACATCATTTTTGTTAAACAAAAGGGTATGAAAAACTCATACCCTGATGATTTTATTGCTCGACAACTGCGGCTTCAACCGCTTTCTTTCTGCTTTCTTCCATTTTCATCTGCATAAATTCCTCGAACTTATCCGCAGGCATAGGCTTTCCGAAGAAATAGCCCTGTGCAAGGTCGCAGCCCGATTCCTTGAGGATGTCCACCTGACCTGAGGTCTCGATGCCCTCTGCGATAGTTTCTATCTTCTTGGATTTTGCAATTCTTATAACAGCGGAAACTATCTCCCGTGAGATCTCGTCCTCTTCAAGATACATTACAAAGGAACGATCCAGCTTCAGCAGGGTTATAGGCAGTATCTGTATATAACTCAGCGAAGAATAGCCTGTTCCGAAGTCGTCCATAGAGAGCTTTACGCCAAGGGATTTTATTTCCTCCATCTGATGAACGGCGTGGTCAATATCTTTAAGGGCAAGGGATTCCGTAAGCTCTACATCAAGATACTGAGCCTCAAGTCCCGATTTATCAAGTGCGTTTTTAATGGACTCTGTAACGTTTGTCTGATAAAAATCCACAGCTGTAAGGTTTATTGATACCGTAATGGGCGGATAACCCTTGTCCTGCCATTCCTTGTTCTGACGGCAGGCTTCGCCGAGGACAAATTCGCTTATTCTTGTAATGAGCATGGAGCTTTCGGCAACGGGAATGAAGCTGCCGGGAGGAACTACGGTGCCGTCCGGCTTTATCCATCTTATAAGCGCTTCCATACCCATGAGAGAACCGTCACTAAGGTCTATCTTAGGCTGATAGTAAAGCACCAGTTCGTTGTTGTCTATAGCTGCGGCAAGCTCCTTTTCGATAATGTTGCTCTGGATTATCTTGTCGTGTATCTTTATATCGTAGCGTACAACATTTCCTCTTGTATCGCCGGAAAGGCTGAGAGAGAATTCCGCACGGTCAAGCACCTGCGCAAAATCATCGCCGCCGTCGGACATTTTACAGTAGCCCGCAGAGCAGGAAACAGGCTGATTGCCCAGCTTATCGCCCATAACTCCGGCAAGACCCGTCTGTATCTTGTCAATAATTGCAATGGGAAGAGCGTCATCCCCCTCGTCCTTGATAAGAACGGCAAAGTTGTCGCCGCCGATCCTTGCGCCGAAGCCGCCCGAGGTGATAGACCTGAGAATAACGGCTGCAAACTCGTTAAGCAGCTTGTTGCCGCTGAGATAGCCGCAGGTATCGTTGATGATATGGAAATCGTCGATATCGAAAACAATGACCCAGTAGTCTATGCCGCTGTTGGGAGTGCCGATAGAACAGTCGTAAATTTCCTGTCCTATCATCATGAACTTGTTTCTGTTGTATATCTGTGTAACGTCGTCGATATAAGCCATTTTTTCGATAAGGGTGTCCTTTTCCTTGTCCTTGGTTATATCGATTATAGCGCCGCCCACCTTGGCGTTCATAATACTTTCCGCAGGAGTTATGCTGTATCTGTACTGATACCAGCGGTAAGGCGTGTCGGCTCCCGAGTGCATACGGAACTCAACATCGTTCATTTCCTCCGATTTGCCCGAGGTATCGGTCAGCGCTGCGCTTATAGTATCAAAAACGATAGTGTCGCCGGGGTGGATATGCTCCAGCAGCTCCTTGATGGTTATATATTCCTTGTTTATACCCGTCATTTTCTGAAGCTGCTCGGACAGGTAATATCTGTAATCTCCCTGCTCCTTAAGAAGAAGACCGATGCCGGAAAAGTCCATAGCCATAGAGAACTTGGTTTCCGAATCGGCAAGCTTCCGGGAATAGCCGATAAGCTCTTCTTTCATCTTATTGTTCTCGGACATATCAAGACCTATGGACATCATGATATACTTTGTTCTGTCCTTGTCCTTTTCGGTGAACATAAGAGAAGTGTTCCAGATAACGGGGAACTTTGCGCCGCTTCTTGCGGTAACAAAGAATTCCTCATCCCTGTTGTTGATGATAGCCTGAAGGCTGGGAGCAAATGCATCGGGGGGAAGGAGCTTCTGTATATTTCTGGCGTTATCCTGAAGATCTGCGGCGGTATAGCCTGTTGAGGCGGTAAGCACATCGTTTACCTCAACATAATGAAAATTGCTTTCCCATATAATGACCATGGCGTTTATGTTGTGCATTATGGAGGAAAGATATTGTTTTTCCTTGGCGGTGCGCCTTTTGGCAAGGCGTTTCAGCACAGAGGCAAGGATAAAAGCCGAAATAACAACGCAGACAAGATAGCAGCCTAAAATAACAGCGAAATAGTCGGGAAGTCTTAATGCGACATTAAGCACTATCAGTGTTGCTCCGATGTAAGCTACGGCGATGGTCAGGGCGTTTGAGTTTTTCCGCATGCTATCCTACCTCCTTTTTGTTATTTTAGGGTCTTTTGGGCGCAGCTTGCCCGTAACTACCCCATATTATCAATAATTATAGTATCAAAAATCATTTTTGTCAATATTTATCATTTGAAAAGCCTAAAAATACGCTGAAATTTCACATAACTGACACAATTAAATGTTAAAATATATAAAAACCTATAAGTTCAAGGAGATGACGCATATGCCGAGAATACTGATAGTTGACGATGAAAAAATGATACGCAATGTAGTAAAGGAATACGCAGAATTCGAGGGCTTTGAGACCGCCGAGGCCGCAGACGGCATGGAAGCGGTGGAGATATGCCGCAAGGAGGATTTCGACATCATCGTTATGGATATAATGATGCCCCGTCTGGACGGTTATTCCGCTATAAAAGAGATACGCAAGACCAAGCAGATACCCGTCATAATGCTTTCCGCAAGAGGCGAGGAGTACGACAAGCTTTTCGGCTTTGAGATAGGCGTTGACGACTATGTTGTAAAGCCATTTTCGCCTAAGGAACTGCTTGCCCGAATAAAAGCCGTGCTGAAGCGTTCCTCCGCAGCCGAACAGCAGATGGAGATAATCCGCTTCGAGGGACTTGAAATAAACGTTACCGGCCGTGAAGTCACCGTTGACGGAAAAACTGCGTCCCTTACTCCCAAGGAATACGACCTGCTTTTTTACCTTGTCAAGAACAAAGGCATTGCCCTTTCAAGAGAAAAGCTGCTGGAGGAGGTCTGGGGCTACGACTTTTACGGTGACGACAGAACTGTTGACACACATATAAAAATGCTCCGAAACTCCCTCGGCGAATACCGCAAATTCATCAAGACCCTGAGAGGAATGGGATATAAATTTGAAACGACATAATGTGCGGAACCTGCGTAATACCGTATGGATGTATTTCGTTATATTTATTTCAAGTATTCTTATCCTTATATGGTTTTCGTTTGTTGTTTCCCTTGAATCGAACTACAAAAACATCAAGACCAAAAATATTATAAGCATTGCTTCTTATATCCTCAACGGCTGGAATCAGGACGATTTCACTTCGGACAAGCTGGACGAGATAGCTTATGCAAACGATATGTGCATACTTATCCAGAACAGCACGGGATATACTGTCTATTCCTATGATATGATGGCGAATAACTGCCTTATTCACGGCATTTACGGGCTAAATCTGTTCAAATACAGGGCGGAGGCGCTGGCGAGCAGCACGGGATATTTCTATGCCGAGGTGAAGAATCCCCGTTTCAACAACGACACCCTACTTTTTGTTATGGTAATAGGTTCAAGGGAGGATCCCGAGGGGTATATTTATCTCAACACCTCTCTTGTACCGCTTAAATCCACTACCGATATTATCAAGAATCAGGTGCTCAGGATAGGCGTTATGCTGTTCGTTCTCGGTCTTGTGATAGCCTATTTCCTTGCAAGGCTCATTGAATCGCCTATAGTGCGGATAACACGTTCCGCAAAGAAGCTGGGTCAGGGTGATTACAACGAAAAGTTTGACGGCAAGGGCTATGCGGAAACGGAGCTGCTGGCGGACACCCTTAACTACGCCGCTTCGGAGATCTCAAAGGTGGATTCCCTGCGCCGTGACCTTATCGCAAACATTTCCCACGACCTGAGAACGCCTCTTACAATGGTAAAGGCTTATGCCGAGATGATAAGAGACCTTTCCGGCGACAACCCCGAAAAGCGCAGCGAGCATATCAACATTATAATAGAAGAAAGCGACCGCCTTGCGACCCTTGTAAACGACATACTTGACCTTTCAAAGCTGGAAAGCGGAAATGCCGAGCTGAATATCACGGAATTCTGCATAACGGACATTATAAACGAAATAATGGAGCGTTACAAGCTGTTCTCCGAGCAGAAGGGCTATACCTTTATAGTAACGGCGGAAATACCCTTTATGGTGCAGGCGGATGTTGTGAAGATACAGCAGGTGCTTTACAACCTTATAAACAACGCCATAAACTACACCGGTGAGAACAAGACCGTGTACATTACGCAGATAATCAAGGACAAGAAAACTGTCCGCATTGAGATAACCGACACCGGCGAGGGCATTGACCCTGAGCTTCTTCCCCTTATCTTCGATCGTTATTACAGGGCGGAGAAGAGCAAGCGTGAGGTCATAGGCACGGGTCTGGGACTTTCCATAGTGAAGCAGATACTTAAACAGCATAACTGCCAGTTCGGTGTGCGCTCGGAAAAGGGCGTTGGCAGCACCTTCTGGTTTGAGATGGAGGGCTATACTGCGGACGAGAATGCGGAGATATAATATCAGGAAAAAGCTGATTAAAGCGAAGCGTTCGTTTCGCCGTTTTGAGGAATGCTCGAAGCTCCTATATTGAGAGTATGACGAAAAACGGCAGAAACGATTTAATCAGCGTTTCCTTGGCGGAGTGTCATTAGGGGCAAGCCGCTGTTTTTGTGATTGTTTTCGGATGAACTTGTACTATCGGCGGACAAAGGTGCATATTCTTTATTGAAAAATACTCTAAAGGAGATGCACAGCTATGGAACGGACCAAAAAATCGGGAAAAGGGATAAAAGTCCTGCTTTTTCTCATTCTTGCAGCCGCCGTGGTATTTGCGGTGTTCGCCCTGACAAAAGCGAAGAACGAAGCCGACAGCGACATTAAATTCACCATGAGCACCAACGCAGAGCGTATTGAATTTCTCAATACCCAAGGCTGGATAGTAAAGCCCGACCCCATTTCAAAGGAAACGGTGACTATACCCTCGGAGTGGAACGATGTTTACAGCCAGTATGCGGAGCTTCAGCGTTCACAGGGCTTTGACCTTGAGGACTACAAGGGCAAAGAAGCGCAGCTTATAAGCTATATGGTGCTGAACTATCCCGGACACGCAGAAAATGTTACGGCGAATATGCTCATTGCGGACAACAGGCTTATTGGCGGAGAGATAACTCTTGACGAAGAAAACGGCTTTACCGAACCGCTTATAACCAAAAATACGCAAACATACCTTGATTAAATTCGGAATTAGGAATTCGGAATTAGGAATTGTTTTGCGCTTCGCTTTAATGAATAATGAAGAATGAATAGTGAATAATGAATAATTAATACTAATAACCAATTAAAAACTGTACAAAAAATCGAGCATAATCTTGCATATATGGATTATGCGAAGATTTTTTGTCTACAGTTTTATTGGTTATTTGTATAAGGTGTCGCCCTGCGGCGATGTTGTTTTCAAAATTTTTCTGTAGGGGCGCACATTGTGTCAAGAGTGGGTAATACAGCATTGTCCGTTCAAATTATTCATTTAGCACAGCGCTTATAATTTCGCATTTCGCATTAAATCCGCTTTTCGCATTAAAATAATTCCGAATTCCGCATTCCGAATTCCGAATTAAAAACAATTCCACTTTCCACTTTCAACTTTCCACATTCAAAAACAACTTCACTCTCCACTCTCCACACTTCAAACTAACTGAAATTTGCCGATTTTTGTGCAACACGCTGTCCGATAAAGCGAAATCAAGCAATTTTGATGTGAATAATGCCAAAATCACAAAAAACATTAAAAAAAGGCTTGACTTTTGACGGGTAATAGTGTATTATAATTAAGTCGCTGGTGAACAGATAACGACAAAATAAATTCGGGAGCATAGCTCAGCTGGGAGAGCATCTGCCTTACAAGCAGAGGGTCATAGGTTCGAGCCCTATTGTTCCCACCACAATATGGACTTTAGTTAATAAAGTCCATATTCATTTGGCCTGGTAGTTCAGCTGGTTAGAACGCCGCCCTGTCACGGCGGAGGTCGTGAGTTCGAGTCTCATTCAGGTCGCCATTTTGTCTTACCTGACGCCTCTGTAGCTCAGTCGGTAGAGCAGGGGACTGAAAATCCCCGTGTCGATGGTT
>JBJEQN010000100.1:0-7553 GCA_051881775.1 Oscillospiraceae bacterium
CTATGATATTATTATCCCGTCTGATTATATGATCTCCCGTATGATCAAAGAGGGTATGCTTCAGAAGCTGAATTATGACAATATACTGAATTTTAAGTATATAACCGATACTTTTGTTAATCCGGCGTATGACCCCGAAAATGAATATTCTGTTCCTTATACATGGGGTACGGTAGGTATTATTTATGATACTACCCTTATTGACATTCCGCCCGAGGAGATAGACTGGGACATTCTTTGGAACGACGATTACGCCGACAGGATCCTTATGTTCGATAATCCGAGGGACGCATTTGCCATTGCAGAGCTTCGTCTGGGCTATTCCCTTAATACGGAAGATGAAAAGGAACTGAATGAGTGCGCAGAACTGCTCAAAGAACAGAAAAAGGTCGTTCAGGCTTATGTTATGGACGAAATTTTTGATAAAATGGGTGCAGGAGAGGCTCTTGTTGCGCCTTATTACGCAGGTGACGCTGTAACTCTTATGGATGAATATGAGGATCTGGGCTTTGTTATCCCGAAAAGCGGAACAAATCTTTTTATTGACGCTATGTGTATTCCCGTAAGCGCAAAGCAGAAGGAAGCCGCAGAAATGTATATAAACTTTATGTGCGAGCCGGACATTGCTTACGCCACAACGACCTATATCGGCTATTCAACGCCCAACAGCGCCGCATATGATATGCTTGACGATGAAATAAAGGAAGATGGTATATCTTACCTTGACGATGATTATCTGAACGAGCATACCACTATTTTCCGCAATCTTTCGGACGATGCGAACCGTACTCTCCAGAACCTTTGGACGGAGCTTAAATCAACTCAGGACGAAACAAGCAACAAATGGCTTGTACCGTTGTTCCTTTTAGCCTGCGTTTCCGCTTCGATAATAATTCTGATACGGCGTTATATAAAAAGTAAAAAGGATATGTTTTAAATGGATATTAGGACTGCAACAAAAGACGATATAGAATTGCTTGTAAAATTCAGATTCGCATATATAAACGACGATATGGAACCTCTTTCCGAAGAACAGGTGAACAAGCTTAATTCACAGCTGCCCGATTATTTTGAAAGGCACATCGGCAAGGATTTTACGGCGTATATTGCAGAAGAAAACGGCGAGCCTGCGGCAGTGATTTTTTATATCACGGTCGAAAGACCTGCCAACACCCACTTTATCAACGGTAAGACCGCATTGCTTATGAATGTTTATACAATGGAAGAATACCGCCGCAGGGGAGCCGCAACAATGATACTGAAAAGGATAATTGCTGACGCCAAAGCAGACGGGGTCACCTGTATCGACCTTTCGGCAACAAGAATGGGTAAGCCACTTTACCTTAAAAACGGCTTTGTTGAAAGAGGAAACGGTTCTACCGAAATGAGACTTGAGCTCAAACCGTAAAAGGTTATACCTTTCCCTTTATCTTGTCCAGAGTATATTTCTCAAGCCTTGATACCTGAGCCTGTGAAATCCCTATTTCGTTTGCGACTTCCACCTGAGTTTTGCCGAGACAGAAACGTAGGTAAAGAATGTTTTTTTCTCTCGGCTGAAGAGCGCCGATAGCTTCACGAAGGGCAATTTCGTCAAGCCAGTTGGAATCATCGTTTTTGTCGCCTATTTGGTCGAGTACATAAAGAGTGTCTCCCGAATCGGAATAAACGGGCTCATAAAGCGAGATAGGGTCGGAAATGCTTTCAAGCGCCGTAACGACCTCGCTTTCCTTGCAGCCGATAAGCTCGGATATCTGTTTTACGGTCGGTTCCTTCTGATGCTCGTTAATGTACTGTTCCTTTGCCTGCATTGCTTTGTAGGCAATATCCCTGTATGAACGGCTTATGCGGATAGGACCCGTATCACGCATATAACGCCGTACCTCTCCGCATATCATGGGAACGGCATATGTTGAAAACTTAACGTCAAGGTCGGTATTGAAATTGTCGATTGCTTTCATAAGTCCGATACAGCCGACCTGAAACAGATCGTCCGCATTTTCATTTCTGCCGGAAAATTTCTGTATAACGCTGAGTACAAGCCTCAGATTTCCGTTTATAAGCTGTTTTCTTGCGTTTCTGTCGCCTGCTTTGTAACGCTTAAGAAGCTCCATTTTCTCCGATTCCTTCAGCACTTTTAGCTTTGAGGTATCAACTCCGCTTATATCGACTTTATTATAATACATAAAATTTACTCCCGCAATAATTATTGGCATACCGCTAAAATAATTATTGCCGGGAGTAAATTTTGTTATTCAGGAAATAACAGGCAAAATCAGAATATGACTTTTTCAAGCTCACGCTTTAGCTTTTTGATTATACGTTTTTCAAGTCTTGAAATATAGGATTGTGAAATACCTATGGCGTCTGCGACTTCCTTTTGGGTCATTTCCTTTCCATTGGGTATTCCGAACCGCATTTTCATTATACAGCGTTCACGCTCGGGCAGGTTTTCCACCGCACGGAGAAGAACGCTTTTTTCTGCTTCATTTTCAATGCCGCCGTTGACAATATCCTCATCCGTGCCGAGAATATCGGAAAGCAGCAGTTCGTTTCCGTCCCAATCTATGTTAAGAGGCTCGTCAAAAGAAAGCTCATTTTTGTACTGTGAAGACTTCCTCAGGAACATAAGTATCTCGTTTTCGATACATCTTGAAGCATAGGTCGCCAGCTTGATATTTTTACTTGGACAGAAGGTGTTTACCGCCTTGATAAGTCCTATTGTGCCTATGGAAACAAGGTCTTCTATGCCTACGCCTGTGGATTCAAATTTCTTGGCTATGTAAACCACCAGCCTTAGGTTATGGGTTATAAGCGTCTGCCTTGCTTCGGTTTCGTTGACCTCAAGCTGACGGAAAACTTCCTCCTCCTGAGCTTTGGAAAGCGGAGCAGGCAGTGTCTCGGGTCCGTTTATATAAAAAATATCCCCGTATTTTATCCTTATAAAATGCTTTTTCAGCGTTCCGATGATTTTTTTCAGCAAGTTCATTTTTACAACCATACTCCCAACGGGGAATATGTCCTCCTTTCAAATTTGTGCTATATAGTTTCAGTCTGAAATAATTTTGGGGTTAAAAACAGCGTGTTCCATTTCACGTTCCGTAACGCCGATATAAGCCTCGATATACTTTATCTTTCCGCTTTCGTTGTTTTTTATATAAACTCCCG
The DNA here is from genome assembly GCA_051881775.1 of Oscillospiraceae bacterium. Lineage (GTDB taxonomy): Bacteria > Bacillota > Clostridia > Oscillospirales > Ruminococcaceae > UMGS363. The sequence goes on from JBJEQN010000100.1 coordinate 3,166, forward strand.
TTGGCAGGAATGATGGCATAAGTCCGCTTGAATCCACCGTTGAAAAGGGAATGACTCTCCAGCCTTTCAAATTTACGGGTTCCGAAGCAGGTGACGACGAAGCGCAGTGCATTGCGCAGGCGAGAGTTTTTTCCTCAAACAGGGGAGAAACGCTGCTTTTTCCGCATACGATAACAGGCTTTCCGCTGAATTGATCTGTAAGATTATTTCCGCTGTCGCATATTGCCTTGACCGAGACCTGCTTGCTGCCGTTCATGATTATTACCGTGTAATCCCCGTCAAAATCACTGCTTCCGTCAATAAACCTGCGGAACAGGCAAAGCGCTGCATATGCTGCGGCAGTTGAAATAACAAGGGTAAGCAGCGAAATGTTGATATAAAGCACGGAATTATGCCAGACCATATGCTTTCCATTGTCGAGAAGCGAAAAAGCATACTCCGTTCCGGCAAAAAGAAAGCTTATGAAGAAGAATATCAGACCTGTTCTGTAAAGCTCATGCTTGCTTTGTCCGCTGAAAGAGAGAATGACCATTATTACCGCCGAAAGAATACGGACTAACAGCAAAGTGAAAGCATTAAGCTCCGGCAGAAGAATTATCAGCGAAAATAAACTTCCCGTAAGCGCTCCGACAACGCATTTCCCATTCCGCAGAGGATAGTGCGTTAGCCTTGCCGTTGCTTTTAAAAGGAAGAAATTTGCATATATATTTGTAATAATAAGAATATCCGCATATATGTACATAAAAAGCCTGTCTTTCCTTGATTTGGTAATTAAATTATAATAAAAAAGCAAATAAAAATCTGTCGATTGCAGGACAGATATAATTTTTGTTAAAATAAATAAAAAGCCCGTCCTTTTTTTGAAACAGGACAGGCTTAATTGTTAATATAATATGCTCACTGCGGAAAACAAAGCAGGAAAGTAAAAAAGAAAAATACCCTTAGAAGTTTGGATTCTTAGAGTATTGTATATTTTAATCAACAAATGGGAATGTGTCTTTTGAATGTGGAATGTGAAAAGTTGAAAGTGGAATTATGTGCTTCCTGCGGAAGCAAGTATAAATATTAATCGGCGCAAGCCGACACCATAAATTCCACTTTCCACTTTCCTGATTCCACTTTGATACAAATTCATTATATCATAAATTACCCTAAAAAGTCAATTAAAAACATAAAGCCGCTTCCGATACATTGTCGAAAGCGGCTTAAACAGCTATGTATTAAGAAAGAAGATTTACAAGGTAATCAATAAGCTCTTTTATCTGAGGCTTGGAGAACTGAGCGTCCGCACCAACAGACTTGCCCTTTGCTATCATCTGTTCGTTGATAAGTGAAGAGAACAGAAGGACAGGTATCTTTTTCAGCACAGGGTCGTCCTTGATCAGCTTTGTAAGACGGTGACCGTCCATTTGCGGCATTTCAATATCGCTAATAACGCAGGCAATATCATCGGTGATATTGTCTCCGCTGTCCTTGAAGCTGCGGACATAATCCCATGCGTCCTGACCGTTGGAGAAGGATTGGATATTTCTGAATCCGATATGCTCAAGGGATTCGGTTATCATTTTGTTCAGGAACTTTGAATCATCGGCAACAACAAGCTTTTTGCTGCCAATAACAGCATTAGGATGCTTAATGTTGTCGATACCTGTAGTATCAAGACCTGCATCACGGTTGATGTTTGAAACGATCTTTTCAAAATCAAGAATAATAATGATACGTCCGTCGATCTTTACCACACCTGTTGAAAGTCCTGCTGCGTCGCTTCCGCTTGTTACAGACGGGGGATCGGAAATATCCGACCATGAAATACGCTGGATACCACGAACTTTGCTTACATGGAAAGCTATCTGCATCTGATTGAATTCACAGATGATAAAAATGTCTTTTCCGGTATCATGGTAAGGCTTTTTAACGACCTTGTGGAGATCAATAACTGAAATGAGCTTGTCTCTCGGAATGAATACGCCTTCCACCTCTTCCGGAGCATTGGGAACGGGGGTGACCTCCTGATTTATCATTATTTCAATAACCTTGGAAATATTGATTCCGAAACTGCTGTCGCCGACTTCAAATTCAAGCAGCTGAAGTTCGTTTGTACCGCTTTCAAGAAGAATATTAGTGTCCATAAAAAGGCTCCTTCCAATCTATTGTAGTTATTATACAATATTTTAGATAAAAAATCAATAGTTTTTTTATATTTTTTAGAATTTTGTTTTAAACTAAATTATTAAGCCGTTTTATCTGGCGTATATCTTCTCCTGCAAAGCAAAGTGTGCTGAAAACTCCGAATATTCTTGATATTATTCGGTCGTTATACTTTTTCTGAAGCTCGTCAATGGAAAGGTTGGTGTTTATAATAGTAGGAAGTCCCAGATTTATTCTGCTGTTAATAATATTGTAGGTTGCGGATTCATAAAACGCCGTGCTGAATTCGGAGCCGAGGTCATCAAGGATAAGAAGTTCCGTGTTTATAAGCAGGTTCATCGTATCTCCTGATTCACTGTCTCCTGCTTTGCCGAAATGCTCCTTTTCAATGGCGGAAAGATAGTTTATCAGCGAACCGTAAGCAACGGTATATCCTTTTTCCGCAACAGCCTTGGCAATGGACAGGGAAAGATGTGTTTTTCCAACGCCTGTTTTGCCGTACATAAAAATGCTGCCCGACTTTTCGCTGAAAGTATCCGCATATTTACGGCAGAAATCAAACACCTTTGACATCTGTTCAAAGCAGTCTCCGCCGTTCTGAGTTTTCCTGCCTTTGTAAAACTCCAGAGAAAAATGCTCAAAATCACATTCAGGCATATTTGCCGATTCGTTGAGCCGTTCAATGGAGTATTTGTTCAGCAGCCTTGTAAAGCAGGCACATCTCTCGCCGTTTACATAACCTTTGTCACTGCATTTGGGGCAGTAATAATGGGTTTCCAAGTAATCTGCCGGATATCCGTTAGCTTCAAGGAGCTGAGCAGCCAGCTTCTGACCCTGCAGGTTCTTTTCTTTTATCTTATCGAAATTGTCCGTAAAGTTTTTATTTTTTGATATTATCAGCTTTGAAAGCTCTATGACCGTCTGCGAAAGCTGATTGTATATTTCTCTTATTTCGGGGATATTTTGACCGATCTCATTCTCACGGCGTTTCTGTTCGGCTTCTGCATCAAAGCGCCGTCTGTTCAGTTCCGCTTCGGCTTTGTCGTATATGCTGCGGTCGTAGCTCATAGCGTCAGTCCTCCTTTATGGTCGGGATATTGTTCATGGCGTGTTCAAGCAGCCTGTTGAGGTCGTAGGAATGTTCCTCTGCGGCGGAAGGTGCCGATTGAACAGCTTTGACGGGATTATTTTTGTTCTGCGCATAACGTGCATTATAGCTGTCGATCTCGGGGATAGTATGCAGGTTGTTAAGGTTCCAGTCGGTAAGAATTTTGTTCATATACCCGAAAGCGACCTTGCCCGTTGCATTTACGGTCTTTTCATAAGCATATTCGATAAGCTCTATGGTGATGCCGCTCTTGTCCCAGGCTTCAACATAATCCCGTTCCTTTGAAGTAAGGTTTCGTTTCAGCCCAAGCCTTGAAACTACCTGTCCTCCCAGAGAATGGGCGCTCTGCATACGGCGTATTTCCGCTTCTGCTTGTTCATGGGTGGAAATATCCTTTTCTATCCATGACTCGGCAATTCTTTCAATGTAGCTTATTCCGGATTTATTTATGGATTTGCAAAAATCAATTATCATAAGAATAATATCGCTGCCCATTGAATGAAAATCGTGCAGCCATATAAGAGTGCGCTGCTCGGTGTAGGTAAGAACTTTTCCCAGAATTTCCTCGGTGCTTTTAAAAAGAAACGCTAATTCATCCGATTGATTTATTCGTTCTGCGATTTCTTGGGGCGTGAGCATCTTTGCCGACCGTTCAAGTGATTTTTGCGATGAAACAGCCGATATGTTTTTGGCGGCAGAAGGTGTGGTTTCGGCAACGTTTTTTACATCGGCTTCAGCCTGACGGACGGTGTTTCCCGCACGGCATATAACACCAACCTGTTCCCAGTAGGAAAAAGCGTCCTCAACGTCCTCGGCGGTCATATGCTTGTCGATCTTTTCTGCAATATCCGCCGCATTATCATCGTCCGCAGTTTTATGTCTCATTATGTATATAAGCACTTTTACCGCTTTGCCGCTTGCAAGCTTTATATAATTATCGGCAACGCAGTCGGGGACGGCAAATGCTCCGTCGGCAGCGCTCCAGTTAACTTTGTAATTCATTTCAGACCTCTTCTTCGATTCAATATAATGCTTATATTATAGCATAATAATGTTTGTTTTACAAGCCTGAAAATATAATACTAATTCCAAATCAACCTATAGACAAATTCGACAGCCATAACCCAGCCAC
>JBJEQN010000101.1:0-7281 GCA_051881775.1 Oscillospiraceae bacterium
ACGTAAAATTTAAATAAACAATTACAAAATCGGCATAAATACATAACAAAACATATCAATTTTGTAGGACATTACAAAATTAAGGCAGGAGAGTGTACTTAATTTTACATATTAAACCTATTGACAAAGTATGATTAATAGGATATACTTAGTCACATAACAAAGACAGGTAACAACCAACAAAACGGAATCTTTATTCGGGAAGTGATTATAATGATAGAAATAAAAGGTCTTTCCAAGGTCTATTCCTCATCGGGAAAGGACGTTGTGGCGCTGAAAGATATAAATTTGACCATAAATGACGGAGAGATCTTCGGTATAATCGGACTTTCCGGCGCAGGCAAAAGCACCCTTGTACGATGTATCAACTACCTTGAGAAGCCGACCTCCGGAGAGGTGCTTATAGACGGCAAAAATCTCGGCACTCTTTCCAAAAAGGAGCTTCTTAAAACAAGGCAGAACATCGGAATGATATTCCAGAGCTTTAATCTCCTTTCCCAGAGAAACGTTATAAAAAATATCTGCTACCCCCTTGAAATTGCAGGAGTTCCCAAAAAGGACGCAGTAAAACGTGCTGAGGAGCTGCTGGAGCTTGTTGGTCTTTCCGACAAGGCGAAGGCTTATCCCTCGCAGCTTTCGGGCGGTCAGAAACAGAGAGCCGCCATTGCAAGAGCCCTTGCCGCAGAAACAAAATATCTTCTCTGCGACGAAGCCACAAGCGCCCTTGACCCCGACACCACACGCTCCATTCTTGAACTTATGAAGAAAATAAACAAGACAATGGGCGTTACAATTGTCGTCATAACTCACGAAATGAAGGTGATCGACAGCATTTGCGACAGGGTAGCGGTGCTTGACAACAGCACAGTCGCCGAAATGGGCGATGTAAGAGAGATATTTTCCAACCCCAAGTCTGATATTGCGAAAAAACTGGTTCTTCCCGAGCGCAAGACCGTTGACGAGGTTTCGGAGGGAAAGGGCATAAGGATAGTTTTCAACGGCGAAAGCTCCGGAAAGCCTGTTATAGCAAATCTTATATTTGAATGCGGAACGGCGGTGAATATTACCTACGCCGACACAAAGGAGCTTGACGGAAAGGCTTACGGACAGATGATAATAAGAGTTCCCGATGAAAGCGCAGACAGGGTAAAGGCTTACCTTGAGAAAAACGGAATGGAATTTTCGGAAATCGAGTGAAAGGAGAGGTAAAAATGTCCGATATACTGGTTCAGCTTTGGAACAAGGGTATCCTTCAGCTTGGAATATGGGAAACGGTGTATATGACCTTTATTTCTGCGGCTTTTGCCTATCTTTTCGGTCTGCCGCTGGGTATTATCCTGAGCATAACGGATAAGGACGGCATTTGTCCCGTGGCTTGGGTCAACAAGATACTTGGAGTAATTGTAAACGTGTTCAGAAGCATACCTTTTGTCATTCTTATGGTGGCAATGCTGCCTGCGGCGAAGTTCATCGTCGGCACAAGCCTTGGAAACAAGGCAATGATAGTTACCCTTGTGATAGCTGCCGTGCCTTACGTTGCAAGAATGGCAGAATCCTCAATAAAAGAGGTTGACAGAGGCGTTATCGAGGCGGCGCAGGCAATGGGTACGCCTTCGTTTAAGATAATTTACAAGGTGCTTATCCCCGAAGCGAAGCCCTCGCTTATTGTGGGTGCGGTCATTTCACTTGTTACCATACTTGGTTACTCGGCGATGGCGGCAACTATCGGCGGCGGCGGACTTGGAATGATAGCCATTACCTACGGCTACCAGCGCTTCAATAACGATGTGATATGGATATGCGTTCTTCTGACGGTAATAATCGTTCAGCTTATCCAGGAGTTTGGAATGTTTATTGCAAGGAAGACGGATAAACGTATAAACAAGTAAAAACAGGGAGGAAAGAATTTATGAATGCTTTATTCGTAAATCTTCTGAGAGAGAATTTCCGATCGGGGCGAATGCGATGTACAACTTTTTGATACGAACATTGACCCGATAAAAACATATTATATAAGGAGTAATTTAAAATGAAAAAGATAACAAATGCTATTCTCGCACTTTCACTTGCTTCACTTTCCCTTGCAGGCTGCAATTCCGCTGAAACAAAGACGGAGGACACCTCCGCAGCAGAAACAACAACAGCTGCAGATACAAGCGCTGCTGCCGAAGCTGATACAGAGGCTGAAACAGAAGCCGCTTCCGAGGAAGACAAGGTAATAAAGGTAGGTGCGACTTCCACACCTCACGGCGAAGTTCTTGAATTTGTGAAGGACGCTCTTGCAGAACAGGGCTACGACCTGCAGATAACCATTTACGACGATTACGTTCTCCCCAACAAGGCTGTTGCAGACGGTGAGCTTGACGCAAACTACTTCCAGCACAGACCTTATCTTGACAGCTTCAACGCTGCAAACGGCACGGACATCGTTTCCGCTGCGCTTATCCACTATGAGCCTTTCGGACTTTACGGCAACGGCGTTGCAAGCGTTTCCGAAGTTCCCGAGGGTGCAAATATCGTTATCCCTGCCGACGACAGCAACGAAACAAGAGCCCTGCTCCTTCTCTGGCAGGAAGGTCTTATTGATCTCCCCGAGGGTTCAAATGCTGCGGACGGCGTAACTACACTTGACATTACCGACGATCACGGTTATAATATTACTGCGGTTCAGGCTGATACGGTCGCTGCCCAGTTTGCAAACAGCGATGCAGGCTCTCTTGCAGTCATCAACGGAAACTACGCTCTTGCTGCAGGTCTTGACATCAACAGCGCAATTGCTGTGGAGGACGCTTCCGGCGACGCAGCCCAGACCTATGCAAATATTATTGCCGTAAGAAACGGCGATGAGAACAGTGCTAAGATACAGGCTCTTATAAATGCATTAAAAACCGACGATGTAAGAAAATTCATTGAGGAAAAGTATAACGGAGCAGTTGTAGCACTCTTCTGATTTCGGAGGAATATATGGACTGGTCATTCATCACGCGATACTCTCCGCTTTACGTTAAAGCGGCGGTCCTGACGCTGACTATCGGCGCCGTGGGGATCGTTCTTGCAGCCGTTGTAGGCTTGCTGTGTGCATTTGCCAAATACTACAGGGTACCTGTGTTTCGGCAGATAGCGGCAGCCTACACGGAGCTTTCAAGAAACACTCCGCTTATCGTTCAGCTGTTTTTCCTTTACTTCGGTCTGCCGAAGGCGGGGATAGTGCTGTCGTCGGAGGCGTGCGGAATAATCGGTCTGGCATTTTTAGGCGGAAGCTATATGTCCGAATCCTTTTTGAGCGGTCTTGAGTCCGTTAAAAAGGGTCAGATAGAATCCGCAGAAAGTCTGGGGCTGAACGGACGGCAGGTAATGCGCTATGTGGTTTTCCCTCAGGCTGCGGCGGTATCGCTGCCGGCGGTGGGCGCAAACGTTATCTTCCTGCTTAAGGAAACAAGCGTGTTCAGCGCAGTTTCTCTTGCAGACCTGATGTATGTGGCAAAGGATCTTATCGGAATGTATTACAACACCGAGGAAGCCCTCACAATGCTTGTTGTTGCATATCTGATAATAATTTTGCCCGTGTCGCTGATATTCTCCTTTGCAGAAAGGAGGATGCGCCGTGCAGGGGTATGAAGTCCTTTTTCAGGGAAACAATTTTTTTAGGCTTTTGGGAGGTCTTTGGGTAACTATCCGAATCTCCCTTATATCAATTGCTCTTTCGCTTGTTCTGGGAATTTTCCTCGGAGCGGCAATGAGAATGAAGAACAAGGCTGTACGGGCGGTTTGCAGATTCTACCTTGAATTTGTAAGGATAATGCCCCAGCTTGTGCTTCTGTTCATCGTATTTTTCGGCATAGTAAAGGCAACGGGGCTTAACCTCAGCGGCGAGGTCTCGGCGGTCATAGTGTTCACCGTCTGGGGAACGGCGGAAACGGGCGACCTTGTAAGAGGCGCTTTCGATTCCGTTCCCAAGCACCAGTACGAATCCGCTCAGGCGCTTGGTCTTGACAGATTCGGTGTTTACCGCTATGTTATTCTCCCTCAGGCAGTAAGGATACTTATTCCTAACCTTATAAATCTTTCAACAAGAATGATAAAAACAACGGCTTTTGTTTCGCTTATCGGCGTTACGGAGGTGCTGAAGGTCGGCAAGCAGATAATCGACGCCAACCGTTATGACGCTCCCGACGCTGCGCTGTGGGTGTACGGAGCAATATTCTTTATGTATTTTATCATATGTTTTCCGCTTTCACTGTTTTCAAGAAAGCTGGCGAAGAAATATAAGCAGAATTAAGGAGTAAGAGCTATGTCTGAAAATGTTATTGAAGTAAGTCATTTACATAAACAATTCGGGGATAACGTTATCCTCGACGATCTGTCCCTCAGCGTAAACAAGGGCGAGGTCGTGGTGCTGATAGGTCCGTCCGGCTGCGGAAAAAGTACGCTGCTGCGCTGCCTTAACGGTCTTGAACCAATACAGGGCGGAACGGTGAGCCTTCACGGCGAGCCTGTGGAATACGGCAAAAGCAGCCTTACAAAGATACGTCAGAAAATAGGGATGGTGTTCCAGAATTACGACCTGTTCCCACATATGACGGTCATGGATAATATCCTGCTTGCCCCCTTGAAGGTGCAAAAACGCAGCAAGGACGAGGCAAGAGCCGAAGCGCTGACCCTGCTTGAAAGAGTGGGACTTAAAGAAAAGGCTGACGCTTACCCCTCGGAGCTTTCCGGCGGTCAGAAGCAGCGTGTTGCAATAGTGCGCAGCCTTATTATCCACCCCGACATCATTCTTCTTGACGAAATAACGGCGGCGCTTGACCCGGAAATGGTGCATGAGGTGCTGAACGTTGTGCTTGACCTTGCAAAAAGCGGCACGACTATGATGATAGTGACCCACGAAATGGCGTTTGCCGAAGCTGCGGCGGACAGAATAATCTTTCTTGACGGCGGAAGTATCGTTGAAGAGGGTGAACCTCACGAATTTTTCCGCTGCCCGAAAACGGAGCGTGCGCAGCGCTTCTTAAAAACATTTACATATTCGGAATAAAGCATTAGGAGGACTTTGTTATGAAATTTTTAAGCATCAAAAAGATAATTGCGGCAATTTCGGCGGCTGCGGTCGCTCTTTCCCTTGCGGCTTGCTCCGGTTCGGATAATAAGGGCAGCGCAGACGCAGAAAGCGACAAGCTTTACCGCACGGTCGACGAGATAAAGGAGTCGGGCAAGATAGACATCGGCGTTTTCTCCGATAAAAATCCTTTCGGCTACGTTGACAACAACGGCGAATATCAGGGCTATGACGTTTACTTTGCAAAGAGAATTGCGGCAGACCTTGGCGTTGAGCTGAACCTTGTTTCCGTTGAAGCGGCAAACAGAGTTGAGTATCTTACAACAGGCAAGGTGGATATTATCCTTGCAAACTTCACGGTAACGGCTGAAAGAGCGGAAAAGGTGGATTTTGCGCTTCCCTATATGAAGGTCGCACTGGGCGTTGTTTCTCCCGACAGCGCAGTTATCACTTCCGCCGATGACCTTTCGGGAAAGAAGCTCATTGTTGTAAAGGGTACCACGGCAGAGCAGTTCTTCACCGAAAATTACCCCGATACGGAGCTTGTAAAGTTTGACGAGTACAACGAAGCATATTCCGCACTTCAGGACGGCAGAGGCGACGCATTCTCCACCGATAATACCGAAGTTCTTGCCTGGGCAATGCAGAATCCCGGCTTTACTGTGGGCATTGAATCTCTCGGCAGCCTTGACACTATTGCTCCTGCGGTAACAAAGGGCAACGAGAGCCTGCTGAACTGGCTCAACGATGAGATAAAGGGTCTTGCAGGGGAGCAGTTCTTCCACGCAGACTATGACGCAACACTTGCACAGGTCTACGGCGATACCGTTGACAAGGAAAACCTTGTAGTCGAAGGCGGCGTTGTTGAATAATCTTCAAGATTAGTATAAAACGGCGGCAGAACGCATTGGTGGTGCGTCCTGCCGCTTTGCTTTCGTGATATGACCCTTTTTTACAAAAATACTTGCTTTTTTCTGCGGTATGCGGTATAATAAATATGTTAATCAAATATGGGAGTATCTCCCGTGAAAGGATGTTTATATTATGTCAAGACTCGTTTCCGCAAAAGAAATGCTGAACAAGGCCCGTGACGGCAAGTATGCAGTAGGTCAGTTCAACATCAACAACCTTGAATGGACAAAGTCTATTCTTCTTACCGCTCAGGAGCTCAAGTCCCCTGTTATCCTCGGTGTTTCCGAAGGCGCAGGCAAGTATATGTGCGGCTACAAGACCGTTGTAGGCATGGTTGAGGGTATGATGGAAGAACTTAACATCACAGTTCCCGTTGCACTTCACCTTGACCACGGCTCTTTCGAGGGCGCAAAGGCTTGCATCAACGCAGGCTTCTCTTCTATCATGTTCGACGGCTCACACTATCCCATCGAAGAAAACATTGCAAAGACAACTGCTCTTGTAAACGCTTGCGACGTTCTCGGTCTTTCTCTTGAAGCTGAAGTTGGTTCTATCGGCGGCGAAGAAGACGGCGTTGTAGGTATGGGCGAATGTGCAGACCCCAACGAGTGCAAGCAGATCGCAGATCTTGGCGTAACAATGCTCGCTGCAGGCATCGGCAACATCCACGGTAAATATCCCGCAAACTGGGCAGGTCTTTCCTTTGAAACACTTGCAGCTGTTAAGGAAAAGGTTGGCGATATGCCTCTCGTTCTCCACGGCGGCACAGGTATTCCTGCTGACATGATCAAGAAGGCAATTTCTCTCGGCGTTGCAAAGATCAACGTTAACACAGAGTGCCAGCTTGCATTCCAGGAAGCTACAAGAAAGTATATCGAAGAAGGCAAGGATCAGCAGGGCAAGGGCTTCGACCCCAGAAAGCTCCTCGCTCCCGGCGCTGAAGCTATCAAGGCTACCGTTAAGGAAAAGATGGAACTCTTCGGTTCTGTTGGCAAGGCTTAAGTTTTAACGGTTTAAGATTTTTTGAGGACTGCTTTTTAGGGTACTACCGATAAAGAAGTATTTATCGGTACCGAGCCACATACTTTGCTAATTTCGCAAATTAACATACGAAATGGCAAAGGGGGCTCCCCTTGGGCAGAGTGCCATAAAGAAGTTTTAAAAAACACGATACAGACAAATACCTGAAAATATAGAACTTATTTTTATTCCGCCATATACGCCGGAAATGAATCCAATTGAGCAGATATGGAAAGAGATCAGAAAACGTGGTTTTAAAAATGAAGTGTTTCAAACACTTCAAAAGGTCGTTG
>JBJEQN010000102.1:0-7244 GCA_051881775.1 Oscillospiraceae bacterium
AACGTGGTGGTTTTAAAGGCGTTTACAAAGATATACGCTATGGCAGGTCTGCGGCTTGGGTACGCTCTTTTCGGCAGCGATGCTTTTGCTGAAAAAGTCCGTGAAACGGGACAGTTCTGGAGCGTTTCTTCTCCTGCGCAAGTGGCAGGAGAAACGGCATTGGACGAAAAAAACTATGCCGCAAAAACTGCGGAGTTCATCAAAAATGAACGGGAATATTTATCGGAAAATCTTATGAAATTAGGCTTAAAAGTTTATCCCTCGGAGGCAAATTTTATTCTTTTTTATACCGATCTGCCCCTTGATGATATGCTTTTGCGGCAGAATATACTTATACGAAATTGTGAAAACTTTAATGGACTTTCACGGGGCTTTTTCCGCATTGCAGTCCGCACTCATGAAGAAAATTCTGCGCTCGTTTCCGCAATAAAGAGGTGTTTGAATGGCTAAAGCGATAATGATACAGGGTACGATGTCAAACTCGGGAAAGAGCTTTCTTGCCGCCGCTCTTTGCCGAATTTTCAAGCAGGACGGTTATTCCGCCGCACCCTTTAAATCACAGAATATGGCACTTAATTCCTACATTACCGCTGACGGTTTGGAAATGGGCAGGGCGCAGGCAATGCAGGCAGAAGCAGCAGGTATCGAACCGTCTGTGCTGATGAATCCCATACTTTTAAAGCCCACCACCGATGTGGGTTCTCAGGTGATAGTCAACGGTGAGGTAAGGGGAAATATGCGGGCGATGGACTATTTCAGACAGAAAAAAGAGCTTATTCCCGACATTATGAAGGCATACAATACCCTTGCGGCACAGCACGATATTATCGTTATCGAGGGCGCAGGAAGTCCTGCGGAGATCAATCTGAAGCAAGACGATATTGTTAATATGGGCATGGCAAAGCTTGCGAAAGCACCCGTTCTTCTTACGGGTGACATTGACCGAGGCGGCGTTTTTGCGCAGCTTCTGGGTACGCTTATGCTCCTTGACGATGATGAACGCAGTATGGTGAAAGGTCTTATCGTAAACAAATTCAGGGGCGACAGAAGCATATTTTCGGACGGCGTTCAAATGCTTGAACAGTGTGGAGGAAAGCCTGTTGTTGGTGTTGTTCCCTACATAAAATGCGATATTGAGGACGAAGACAGCCTTTCGGAAAAGCTGGAAAACTACACGAAAGGTGTCATAGACATTGCGGTAATACGCTTGCCGAGAATATCAAATTTTACGGATTTTGATGTGTTTTCGCAGTATGAGGGCGTTTCCATGCGGTATGTTTCAAAGTGTTCCGAGCTTTCCGAACCTGATATGATAATTATTCCGGGAACTAAAAGCACTATATCCGATATGAAGTGGCTGCGTGAAAGCGGATTTGAAGCGGCTGTGAAGAAATGCGTTTCAAGGGGCGTTCCGTTGTTTGGTATATGCGGCGGCTATCAGATGCTTGGTGAGAGGATAACTGACAGCGCAGGCGCAGAGGGCGGCGGAACAATTGACGGAATGGGACTGCTCAAGTGCCGAACAGATTTTTCCGCAGAAAAGATACGCCGCCGAACAGAAGGCGTTTTTGCGGAAGTTGACGGAGTTTTTTCCTGCCTTACGGGTGCAAATTTTAATGGTTACGAAATACACATGGGCGAAACTTATTCCGAAGAAACGCCCCTTTTATCCTGCGGCGGCGCACAAATCGGCAATGTTTACGGCTGCTATATTCACGGAATTTTTGACAGCGCAGAGGTGTCGGAGAGAATAGTGAAAACGCTGTACAGCCGCAAGGGTATTGCATACGGCGGAGGGAAAAACGACCGCAGGGCGTACAAGGAAATGCAGTATGATATTCTTGCGGACGGTGTGCGGAACAGCCTTGATATGGAGCTTGTTTACAGAATATTGGAGGAGGGTGTATAATGGGATTTTTGCATATTTACTGCGGTGACGGAAAGGGTAAGACAACTGCGGAATGGAATTGTCAACAATAATTCGGTAACTCTGTTTCCCAAAACGTTCAAGACAGCTTTCTTGACAATAAAAAATTTTACCACTATAATTATATTTAACATCTGTATATTTTCCGATCGACCGAATATACAAATTTTTAAAGGAGAGTATGATTTAAGCTTAACTATATCATACAAGCAGAATATGCAAAAACAAATACTGATAATCGACGACGATGAGGATCTGTCCTTTATAATATCCGAAATGCTTGAAAGCTACGGCTATGGTGTGACCTGTGCCGAGAACAGCGAAAAAGCCTTTGAGCTTTTGTCGGATAATATATATCATCTTATACTGCTTGACATAAACCTGCCTGATACCACAGGCTTTGAGCTTTGCAGAGAGCTGCGCAGAGGATCTGACGTTCCCGTCATATTTGCCAGCGCAAGAACAAGCGAATCCGACCGTATCACAGGCTTTGACATCGGCGGCGATGATTACCTTCCAAAACCCTATTCGATGAAGGAACTGCTCTCACGAGTAAACGCTCTTATCCGTCGGACTTATGGATTTTCCGAGAAAGAAAAGATCGTAAAATTCGGAAATATCACCGTAAATATCACAGCAAGAACAGTCACGAAAAAGGGTGAAAATGTACCCCTTTCTCTCCGTGAATTTGACCTGCTTGCATATCTTTGCGAGCATAAAAATACGGCCATACCGAAGGATAAGCTGCTGTCGGAGGTGTGGGGAACATTTTCGGCGGTCGAACCGTCCACTCTTACGGTGCATATCCGCTGGCTTCGGGAAAAGCTGGAGGAAACGCCTGCCGAACCGCAGTTTATCAAGACTGTTTACAAGGTAGGTTATATGCTGGAGGTGAAGGAATGAAGGGCAGACTTATTTCCGTGACAGCACTGTTTTCGGTGCTGATAATAATTGTAACAGGCGTATTATATTTTACGCAAAAGCAGGCAAATTCACAGGATAACAAACCGGAGCAGCTTGTTGCAGTAAATGAGATAGAGCAGCTTGTAAAAACGGGAGAATATGAAAAGCTGCCCGAAAAAACAGCGGCGCTGTCGGAAAGCATACGTTCCTCACAGACCGTTTCAGATGTTAACAACGGTATATTTATTATGTGCGGTATTTGTATCGTATTTTGTGCAGTTATCTTCGGATATGTATATTTTGCCATACTCCGACCCTTTGAAAAGCTTAAAAACTTTGCGGAAAAAATATCACAGGGAAATTTCGATATTCCTCTTGATTATGAGCGCTCCAACTATTTCGGTGAGTTCACATGGGCGTTTGACAGTATGCGCCGTGAGATAAAAAAAGCACGTTCCTGCGAGCGTGAGGCTATTGAGAATAATAAGACAGTTATTGCAACGCTTTCCCACGATATAAAAACGCCGATAGCTTCTATACGAGCATACGCCGAGGGACTTGAAGCAAATCTTGACGGAACTCCCGAAAAGCGAAGAAAATATATGGGCGTTATTATGAAAAAATGCGACGAGGTATCAAGGCTTACAAACGATTTATTCTTACATTCTCTTTCCGATATGGACAAGCTGAAAATCAGTCCCGAAAGTTTTGAGCTTTGTGGATTTATTGAAAATGCGGTGACCGAGATCGCAGCTGAGTTTAACGATGTTCATTTTCAAAAGCCGGATTTTATAGCAGTTGTGAATGCGGATAAAAACAGACTTATGCAGATAACGGAAAATATTATTGGCAACGCACGAAAGTATGCAAAAACGGAGGTAAATGTGTCTGTAACGCAGTCGGACGGCAATGTACTGATACATTTCCGTGACTATGGAAAGGGTATTCCCGATGAGGATATGCCCTTTATCTTCGAGAAATTTTATCGGGGCAAAAACTGCGGAAGCGAGCAAGGCTCGGGTCTCGGACTTTACATTGTAAAATATATCACGGAGCAGATGGACGGAGATATTCTGCTGAAAAATCATAATGACGGACTTGAAGCCATTGTAAGCTTACCTATTTCTTAAGGACTTCTTAATAACTTTTGCGGTAGAATCAAATTATTAAAACAGAAAGGAACGAATGTATGAAAAATACGATTTTATCCGCAAAAGGACTTTGCAAAAGCTTCGCCCATAACGGCGGTCAGATACATATTTTATCCCACGTTGATATGGAGCTTTACGAGGGGGATTTTACCGTCATAATGGGCGCTTCCGGCTCGGGAAAATCCACGCTTTTGTACTCTCTCAGCGGTATGGACAGAGCCACCGCAGGACAGGTGATCTACGGCGGAAAAGACCTTGTTAAAATGAATGAAAAGGGTCTTGCAGGGCTTCGTCACACCGATTTCGGCTTTATCTTTCAGCAAATGCACCTTGTAAGCAATCTGTCGCTTTTTGAAAATATTGCAGTTCCCGGGTATCTTAACAAGGACAAATCCGCTGCACAGGTCAAAGAGCGTACCGAAAAGCTCCTTGAACAAATGGGCATTTCCCACATAAAATCACATCTCCCGTCACAGGTTTCGGGCGGCGAGCAGCAGAGATGCGCTATTGCAAGGGCTGTCATAAACGAGCCGAAGCTGCTTTTTGCGGACGAACCTACAGGCGCTCTCAACCGAAAGAATACAACCGAGGTGTTAAATCTTCTTACGGAGCTTAACAGGTCGGGACAGAGCATTTTAATGGTCACACACGATATGAGAGCCGCACTCAGAGCATCAAGGATACTTTATATCGCTGATGGAAAGATCATCGGAGATATGACTCTGCCGCCCTACTCCGCAGAGGGCGAAAAAAGCCGTGAAACTCAGGTCAGCGCCTGGCTGAACTCAATGGAATGGTGAGGTGAGGATATGGAAATTCTGACCTTGCTAAAAGCAAATATCCGTCATAAAAAAGGTGCATTTGTAAGTGTTATCCTGCTTATGATGATGATAACCCTGTCATTTTCCGTTACGGTCAGCAACAATGATAATGTGCTTGGCGGAATAGAACGTGCTCATAAGGCTGCCGATACGGGTGACTTTGCGGCGTTTATCGACGAAAGCGAGCTTGACGAGGATATGCTGAAAAGCCTTTCGGAAGATGAAAACATCGAGCGCATTCGTGACGAAAGGGCAATGGCGTTTTTGTCATACAAGATAGGCGAACGTGAGGGAAAAAATCCGTATTTTCTTCTGAAATGGGATAATTCGCTGTCTGTCTTTGATGAAAAGCTTATGGAATTTCAAACGGCTCCCGATGATCTGTCGGAAGGAGAGGTCTATGTTCCTGCGGCAATGAAAACCGTTTACGGCTGTGAGATAGGTTCGGAAATAATGATAAACACCAAAAACAGGGAAGAAAAATTCACCGTCAAGGGCTTTGTGGAAGACCCGTTTTTAGGCTCAATGTCTATCGGTATAAAGCAGTTTTTCATTTCCGAAAGTGATTTTGAGCGGCTGTATTCCGAAAATACCGATGACGAAAATGCAGCTTTCAGCCTGCTTTTTCCTTGCAGGATAATACATATTTTCCAAGCCGAAAGCAGCGGACTTTCCATAACGGAGTTTAAAAAGGAGCTTAACCGTGAATGTCAGGTGGTTGACAGATCGCTCTTTACACAGTCAAGGGAAAGCAGCGACGAGATAACAACTATTTTCACCGAAACGGGTACAAAAATGCTGTGCGTATATGTTATCCTGCTGATAATTGTTGTAATGATAGCCATTAACCACAGCATTGTTACCACCATTGAAACGGAATATGTGAGCCTTGGCATTTTAAAGGCGCAGGGCTTTACCGAGAACAAGATAAGGCTTATATACATTATTCAGTATTTCTGCGCACTTGCAATAGGCGGAGTTGTCGGAATAGCGGCTTCGTTCCCACTTACAAAGATCCTCGGAAAGCTGTTTCAGCCTATTACGGGAATAATGGTATCCACAAATATTTCCGTGGGAAAATGTCTGCTTGTTTCATTGGGAATTATATTTCTCTGTACGGTTTATATTATTATCGTTTCCAAAAAAATCGGCAGGATCTCTCCCGTTAGAGCAATATCGGGCGGCGCAGAGGAGATATATTTTGACAGTCCTGCAAATATTCCCATAGAGAAAAAGCCGCTTTCTCTTTTTATCGCACTTCGTCAGATAACCTCTCACCCGAAAGCATACATCGGTACTGCGCTTATTGCCGCTTTGCTGATATTCTTTATGATAACCATAACAATACTTGCAGGCGGAATGTCGGCAAACAGCATGATCGAAGCCTTCGGCGCACTTAATGGTCAGGCGCAGGCGAAGCCAAACAATCATTTTGAACTTTCGGATATGTCCAAAACCGAAGGCAGCGTCAAGGAAATTGACGAAAATGCTTCTGTTGTTTTTTCAAGCACGACATATATGACCATTGACGAAACGGAAATGTGCTGTACGGTTTACAGCAGACCCGATATTCTGAAAAACGTTCTTAAAGGGAGAGCTCCTATCTACGATAATGAGATAATGATAACGGAAAACGTTTCGGAGGAGATAGGCAAAAAAGTCGGCGATATGGTGACTGTCAGCTATGGCGGAGGCAGAGCCGAATATATGGTAACGGGACTTTATCAGTCGGTACAGGACTTGGGAAGATGCTTTACAATGAACTTTGATGCGGCTTCGCAGCTGTGCGATATTACGCCGGGTATTATGTATATCACTCTCTCCGACGACAGTCTTGCAGACAGCACCGTAAAAATGCTGAACGAGAATTACGGTGACATCCTTGAAGCGGAGCTGACCGAGCAGGACGGCTATTCCGACAGTATGACGGGGCTTATTGACACCCTTATGGACGTTATTATCGGAGTTATCTATTCCGTTTCAGCCGTGTTCGCTCTTGTGGCGGTTCATATGGTCTGCTCAAAGGCGTTCCTCAGAGAAAGACGTGATTCGGGAATTTACAAGGCTTTGGGATTTACCTCGGGCAGGCTTCGTATCTGCTTTGCTCTGAGATTTCTCATAATATCGGTCATCGGCGGGGCATTGGGAGCAGTTCTCTCGGCTTTCTTCTCGGACAGACTTCTGAGCCTGCTGTTAAAAAACATCGGTATAACCTGCTTTGACTCAAAAATCAACGTTTTTACGGCTTCCGTTCCCGTTCTGATGATCTGCCTGTGCTTTTTTGTATTTGCATATCTTTCGTCGGGCAAAATAAAAAAAGTTGAAATAAGAGAACTTGTTTCGGAATAAAAAATGCTGTCGTATCGAGTGGTACGGCAGCATTTTTCTTGGTTTGCCCCGAATGGGCAGTAACTCGGTGGTGAAAGTCCACTACAGACTTGG
>JBJEQN010000103.1:0-97361 GCA_051881775.1 Oscillospiraceae bacterium
TACTAATTCCAAATCGTTCTATAGACAAAGACGACAGATAGAATAATCCAAGTCAGGTAAACTTGTTTACCATGGAGGCGACCGCAGGAAGGCTGCCGCCTTTCAAGGGAGCTTGACGCAGAATTGGATTATTATATCCGAGTATTTGTCTATAGGTTGATTTGGAATTAGTATTACTGTGCCTGCATTTTTCTGAGATCTTCCTCGGCTTTTTCTGCAAGCCTGTCCTGTTCGGCAGCCGATTTTTCCGCTTCCTTTAAGCATACGCCTGTTTTTTCTGCGCTTTCCGCCGCCTTGTCCGCAAGATGAACGGTCTGTTCCGCAAGAGCGGCGCTTCGTTCAACGGAAAGAACGGTTTTGTCGATTATCTCAGCAGAGCTTTTTGCCGATTCCGAGCTTTTCAGCGCAAGATTTCTTACCTCGTCAGCAACAACGGCGAAGCCCTTGCCGTTTTCTCCTGCCCTTGCCGCTTCAATAGCCGCATTAAGAGCAAGCATATTGGTCTGGAACGCAACGTCCTCGATAGCTGCAATGATCTCTCTGATCTTTTTGCTCTGACTTGTTATCTTGTCTGCCGCAGCAATAAGCTCCTTGGAGCGCTCTCTGTTTTCGTCAAGTATGCCTGCGGTTTTTTCAAGTCCGTCAGCCGCTTCGGAAATGGCGGAGGAAATGTTCCTGCCCTCGCTGCGAATGTCAAGGAGTCTTTCGGCAGCTTCGCCGCTTTCCCTTGTAAGCTCTTCAAGCTGTGCCTTGTATGTATCTGCATCGCCGCTTACTGCGGTGTTTTCGCTTACCCTAACGGGAATGACCGCAGGTTCGGCATATTTTTCTTTCTTTTCGGGGACTTTTTCCTGCTTAACAACAGGTACAGAGACGCTTTTCTCACAAATTTCCGCAGCAGCTTCTTCCTTGGCTTTGCTTGCTGCATCGGAAGCGTATTTTGAAACCATAAGGCAGAGGACAGCCGAGACCACCGCCGCAAGTACAACGCTTGCCGCAATAACGATGATAATACCGCTCTTTGTTCCGTCTGTATTTCCGCTTTCGGGGGCGCTGTAGCATTTCACGCTTACGGAGAAGCCCGTTTTTTCCGACACTGCCTCAGCTTCTGCAAATGACGGGGAATTAACGGAAGTGTCTGCGATAACATTCCCGTTAAAGGTCAGGGTTCCTCCGCAGCTTTTATCAAGCATTTCAAGGGCAGGCGCAAAATAGTCGGGGGAAATGCTGCATACCACTATGTTCCCCACAGAATCGTCCTTAACGGTGTAATAAAGGGTTTCCGAATTTGTATCGTAAATATAGCCGCCATTCGAGCCGAGAATACCGCTGACGGCATAGTCCTTGCAGCCCTGCGTTCCTTTGACAGAACCGTATTCCGAACCTGCGGCAATGCAGTCAAACTCCAGACCAAGGGGCGTATAGAATTTATTTTTATCCTTTAAAACATAGCCCTTTATTTCCACGGGAGTTAGCTTTATAGAGTTCCATGCGGCAACTTCCTTTGCAGCCGCTTCCACTTCCGCAGCCTTTTCTTCAATAAAGATCACAGCGTCGGCAGCAGCCTTTTCAACGTCGGGAGCATAGCCTGCCGTCTCCGATGTATTTTTATTTATAATTACCGACGCACAGGCGGCAATGAGCGCAAATGCCGTAAAAACAACGATCACTATTTTGACCGCCGTGTTCCTTAAACCGTTCAAAAAAGCACCTCCCGAAAAAGCTGTATGACAAAACGCAATATATGTATATTATACCTTATTTTTTGACATTTGTGAATAGCTTGTTAAGGGAATTTCTATGATTTTTGTAAATATAACGTGAATTTTTGATTAAAAATATAAAATAAGCGGCACATATTGAAAAAACAAAAGAAAAATGCTATAATACTTTTCGGGTAAAATGAAAACATAGGGTGATAAAGAAAGGATCCGCAAAATGGCAAAGAAAAGGAAAAAGAAAAGAAAAATCAGCACACAGGCATTGATAGTCCGTTATACGGCATATATATTGCTTATAGCCTTGATAACTTTTATTATTGTTATGATCTTCAAGCAGTTTCTTAAACCCGTAAGCGAGGACGGGGGAGAGCAGGACGCTTCCGTTACATCTCAGATAAGCGCAGAGGTTGGCTTCGCTTCTTCGGACGGTGGATATGCCGAAAGCACGGACAGCGGAAGCGATACCGAGCCTTCGTCAGCCGCTTCGGAAAAGGAGGACGATGTGGATATAGACAACGAATGGGCAATGTTCCTTGTTAACAAAAACAACCCTCTCCCCGAAAACTATGACGATATTATTGAGACCTCGGTAATATATTCAACGGCGGAAAAGAACTACGAGTTTGATTCCCGTGCGGCGGAGTATATGACCGATATGTTGGCGGCGGCAAAGAAGGACGGCATAAACCTTACCGTTATTTCCTCCTACCGCACCATAGAGTATCAGCAGTATAACTTTGACCGCAGCGTTCAGCAGAGGGTCAACAACGGCATGAGCTACGAAGAAGCCCTTGAGGACACCGCCAAGGAGGTGGCAATGCCCGGCGAAAGCGAGCATAACGCAGGCTTGTCCGCCGACATTTTCTCGGATGAATATATGAGCCTTGACGATGACGGCTTCAAGAACACCAAGGCTTACGCATGGCTTATGGAAAACGCCGCAGACTACGGCTTTATCCTGCGTTATCCCGAGGGCAAGGACGATATAACAGGCTTTATTTACGAGCCGTGGCATTACCGTTTTGTGGGCGTTTATTATGCTCATCAGGTTCAGGACAGCGGACTTTGCCTTGAAGAATTTTTTGAAAGCAAGGGCTGGCTTGACGAAAACGGAACAGCGGTAAAAATGACAGGTCCCGTTACTCCCAAATCGGAAGAACGCAGCACGGACGAACCTGTGACTGCTCCTTCCGACGGAGATCAATCGGAAGTTGTTATTGTAGTTTAGATTAAAACAGGCGCAATTCACATTAACGGTAAGTGTGAATTGCGCCTTTTAGCTGCTTTTACGCCAGTTCGCTCATAACAATATTCTTTATCTCTCTTGTGAGCGTTCCAACACGGCCTATGCCCACCTGCTGTGCGCCGAGAAGCATTGTTATGCCGTGTTCGGGTTCGTTTGAAAAGAACGTTCCCAGCCAGCCGTCCCAGCCGTATTCGCCCTTTGAGGAGAACACCGAGGTCTGTGATTCGTCTGTGCATATTCGCATAAGGTTCCCGTAGGAATAACCGCCCATCCACGTCCAGCTTTCACGGAGCTGTGCGCTTTGTGCTTCGGTGGTGCAGCTGCTTGTCATATATTTAACAGCTTTGGACGGCATTATCCGTCTGCCCTTGTATTCGCCGCCGCCAAGCAGCATTGAAGCAAATTTTGCGTAGTCGTCAAGAGTGGAGCAAAGTCCTGCGCCGCCCGATTCAAATGCAGGGGGAACATCTCTGTAATATCTAAGTCCAAGGTGGTTGGTCTTTACCTCGCATAAGCCGCTGTCCGAGTAATCGTAGACCTTTGCAAGCCTGCCCGATTTTTCCGCAGGAACATAAAAGTCCGTGTCGTTCATTTCAAGGGGTTCAAAAAAGTTTGTCATAAGAAACTCTCTGAACGACATTCCGCTTACCCGTTCAATAAGCGCTCCGAGAATATCCGCCGAAGTGCCGTACATAAACTCACTGCCCGGCTCAAAGCACAGATCCACCTCCGACATCATTTTTGCAAATTCAGCCGTGGAAACAGGGTCGTCGGAGTAAAGGCACCGCTCTATCTTCCAAAAAACCTCTCCGCTTTGCTTTACGCTTTCGTTCCAGTCGCCGGGGTAGGGAAGTCCCGAGGTCATATTCAAAAGGTCACGCACGGTAATATGCTTCTGCGCAGGCACCCTTTCGCCGCTTACGTTTATGTATGACTTTTCAAATTCCGGCATATAGTCGGATAGCCACGATGACAGGTCGATCTTCCCCTGTGAAACAAGCAGCATAGCCGCCGCAGCCGTTACGGGCTTCGTCTGTGAGTAGAGCCTGAAAATGGTATCCCTTGTCATAGGTGTTTTGTTTTCAAGGTCACGGAAGCCGTACTGACAATACGCTTCTTCCTTGCCGTCTTTAAGTATAAGAACGTTAACTCCCGAAGTGCTGCCGCTGTCAACGGAGCTTTTTATTGCGCTGTAAATTTTATCCTGCATCTTATCCCGACCCTTTCGGCTTTTTTTGATATTGTACCACACGGGACAGGAAAAATCAACGCTTAATTCTGAACGCTGCTGTGTGAAGTAATACAAATAACCAATAAAACTGTAGACAAAAAATCTTCGCATAATCCATATATGCAAGATTATGCTCGATTTTTTGTACAGTTTTTAATTGGTTATTAGTATAAGAAAATCCCTCACATTACCCGTTCTAATGTCAACATACTCATCTGTTTTGCTGTCGTAAAGACGTATGTACCACGGTTTTTCGTCCAAAGCAGTGCCGCCTATCAGCAGGCTGTAGCGGCTGTCATCGGTTTCATAGCGCAGAATGTATAAGCCTGAGCCGATTTCCTTGCCGGCATACTTTTCAAAATCCGACCAGGTAAGCTCTTCGCCCTTTTCTTCCGATAAACGCTCTATCTCGTTCAGAGTAATTACATTGCTTGTGCTTTCGGAGTTATTGTGTGTAGGTTCAACGCGGTTCTCGTACTCAAAATCAAGCGGGTCAAGGTATTCACCATCCAGCTTCACCTCAAAATGCAGCTGATCGCCGTAAGCATAGCCTGTAGAGCCTGTTTTGCCTATAAGCTGCCCTTTTTCCACGTGTTCTCCCGGCTTAACATCGGCTTCCGTGCAGTGGGCATATAATGTGCTTAACCCGTTTCCGTGATAAATTTCGATATATACGCCGTATTCCGGTTCGTCCTCGTTTATTCCCGAGTGTATAACAAGTCCGCCTTTTGCGGCATAAATACCGTCAAGACCGCCCTCTGTGGTAATGTCAATGCCCTTGTGTCCCGGCTCTGAGGGGTCAAATCCTTCGGAAATGCTGCTTACCGTGTCCTTTAGCGGCCAGCAGAATACATTGATTTTGGCAAGCTCAAGCTTTTCGCTGTAGGACAGCTCGGTCTCGTCAGCCATATGGAGCACTATTTCGTCCGATTTTCCTTCTTCAACTGTGATAAAAATATCGTCGGGGAAAATGAAGCTGTTTTTGTGGGGAATGTCGGGGGCGCTCAGTTCGTCCTTGTACGCCGTAATTGAATATATGCCGCTGATGGGACAATGCCAGTAAGCCCTGCCTTCCTTGTCGGTACGGGAAAGGACATAGCCGCCGAAAACATCCGTGAAGCCGTCGGGGTAGTCGTAGGGGTAAACAACAGGCGTAAGGATAACATTGTAACCATCCAGATAACCTCGGTTGTCGTCAAATAAAGTTATAATGTAATTGCTGTCGTCCTCGGCGTTAAGCTCCGCAGGGGTGGGGTGTTCCCATACAAGTTCAATTTCCGCAGTGTTTTCGTCAACGGTCACATTAAAGTCCATTGAATTTCTAAGGCTGGAAGTTCCCGTGTCGTTTGCCATACGGTCGTAAACGCTGAAAATATAATTTCCGCAGGCTATGCTTCTCTGAACGGGAGTGCCGTCTGTGATCCTTATTCCGCCCGTATTTCCGCCCTTTGAGCTTGCATTAAGTTCTTCCGATGTATCTTCGGGCATATATACGACCTGCAGATTGGGTATACCGTTTCCGTCCTTGTCAACAACGTTTATTGCAACAAGTACGGTGCTTCCAATGCTGTCGGCAAATCCGTCATTTTCTTTTTCGGGAACAACGCTTTCCGTTCCCGTCTGAACGGTACTTTCGGCTTCGCTTACCGAGGTAAAGGGCAAGGTAAACTCGGAAGAAACAGCCTCGTTCTCCGTTGAAATTATCATCTCTTCCTCAGAGGAGCGAAGCACCACGCCTATTCCTGCAATAACAATAACAGCCGCAGCCGCAATAACGGGTATGACCCTGCGCAGCGCTTTTGAACGGTGCTTTGGCGTTATTCTGGTCATTCTGCTTTCCGTGCAGGAAATTTTAATGCGTTCCTTAAGCTCGGAGGGAGCGTTAATGCTGCCGTATGCCTGTTTAATGTCCTTTTTGTTCATAACGTTAGTCCTCCATTTCAAGTTTAAGCTGTTTTCTTGCACGGTGCAGGTCTGAGCCTACGCTTTTTGCATTTCTGCCTGTTATTTCGGCAATTTCGTTTATGGAATACCCCTCAAAGTAAAACAGATATACTGCATTTCTCCTGTTTTCCGGCAGATTTCTTATCATTTCGATGATCTCGCAGTTTTTCAGTTCGTCGCCGTAAAAACAGGGGTAGTCTTCCAGCGGTTCCAAGCCCTTGAAACGCCTTGAACGGCTTATATCCCTGCATAAATTTATCGTCACCCTTATAAGCCACGCCTTTTTATGCTCGCCGCTTTCAAACCCGTTATAATTATTCATAAGCCTTATGAAAACCTCCTGAACAACGTCCTCGGCGTCGTGATAATTCTTTGTGTTCTGAACGGCTATGCGCAGAATGGTATCGGAATAGGCTTCAATATCCTTTTCAAGCGCTGTTCTGTTGCAATCTGTCAAAATTACCCCGTCCTTTCTTTTTGCTTTCATAAGTAATACGGTTTAAAAGCCTGTTTTTTTGCAGTAAGAAAAAATTTTTCTAAAAAAATCCGCCGCATGAAAAACATACGGCGGATAAAACGTATATTGGTTTTATAAATTAGAGAGAAGCTGCTTCGTCAACAACCTTCTTGATAGCTGCAACAGCGTCATCGGGGAGCTTGTCGTAGCCGCCCTTGTCGGTTGCAAACTTTTCAACGCTTGTAAGACGGTTCTGCATAGCGTTCTTAAGCTGTTCAGTGTAGTCCTTATCGTTAAGGTCAACGTTGAAGTCGCCCCAAGGCATGATCTCCATATCCTCGAAGGGACCCCACTTTTCAAACTTAGCCTTGCCTTCAACGATAGCCTCAAGGATTCCGAGAGTATCGGCAGGCTTAACCTTCTTGCCCATGAAATCACCTGTGTTGATGATGTAGCAAGCAACGTTCTTTTCTTCAACCAGCTTCTTGAACTTCTCATAGTCGTTAGCAAGAGGATAGGTTCTGAAGGGGTTAGCGTAAGGAACGATACGGAGTGCGTTCATATCTGTGCCTGCCTTAACACGCTCTGCGGTAGAGGTCTTTGTAGCAAGAGTTGCACCCATTACGGAAGCAAGAGAAGCACCCTTGAGCTTGATAACGGGAGGAATTGTAGGATCCTTCATGATCCAGAAAATAGCGTTAACGGGGGAGTCGATCTTGTCAACTCTGTTAGGAGACCAGAGTTTGGACTTGATAGCACGGCCGTTGCCGTTTCTGATATCCTCTGTAACAAGCTGGATCTTGCCGTCTTCGTCCATTGTAGCGGAGCAGTTCTGGCAGGAGAGGAGGTACTTGTTGTCGGGGCAGCCTGTAGGATAGTCGGCTGTCTTGTCGAAGTAGGTAGGTTCAAGAGCGATAGATGCGCAGGTATCTGTGTTGATGATGAATGCGTCATCGTGGAGAACCTTGATAGCGGGGTACTTGCCGCCGTGCTTAGCGTGTGTAAGAGTGGACTTGCCGGAGCCGGAAAGACCGTAAACGGAAGCAACGAACTTGGAGCCGTCTTCAAGAGTATATTCCTTCTGACCGCCGTGGCAGGAAGCATAACCGTTTCTGTTTGCAAGTGCCCAAGCCATTGTAAGTGTGCCCTTCTTGTGCTCGCCAAAATACTTCATACCGAGAATAGCAGCGCAGTTCTGGTTTGTATCGAAGTAGCAGAGTGTGAGAGGGTCGGACAGACAGCTGTAATCAACATCGGGGCTTTCTGTGGGCTTCCACTGAGGATCGGAGAAGATGTAGATATCGGGTTCCTTTCCATCGCCGATAGGCTTGGAATCCTTGTACATCTTTACATACTCATCGGACATATACTGGAAGTTGAGCATCCAGTTGTAAAGCAGATTTTCTTCACCCTCAGGAATGAGAAGGTGAGCCTTTGCGATAAATTCCTTGTCAAGACCAACGTAGCAGGTAGCGTGATAGAGCTTCTTGAAACGTGTCTTGTAAATAGCGTCCATAACTACCTTATCGAGCTTGACCTCGTCAACGCCGGGTTCGCCCTTGATGCGGCGAGCAGTAGCGTAACGTCCTGTAACGGCACCGTCGTTGAAAAGAAGAACCTTAGCGTCTGCATCAAGACCGAATTCTTCGCCGTGGTAAATGGGCATATCGGTAACAATAGTACCGGGAGAATTCTTGGCGAGGTTATAAGCCTCCTTAAGAGTATTTACCTTCACTACGTTGTTGCCGTAGAAAGCAGCCTCGATGATAGAACGGGTTCTGGAGAAACCGACCTTGCCTGCGCCGATTTCGCTGATAGGGTAATTAGCTTTTGTTGACATAGCATAGACCTCCTAAATAATTTTAATAAGGCGTTTCTGCGGAACGAAAGGAGCGTTCGTTAAAACGCACTTATTATTCCATATTATATTTTATAATATCCGTCCGATTAAGTCAAGTCATTTTTATTAATTTTATATTTTTTTGTCTTGAAAATAACAAAGTAAAGTCTGTTTGCGCTAAGGAAACTCCGAAATTATGTAGCTTTTCCGATTTGGGCAAAAACAGATTTGCACAAAAAATCCGCCCGCAGGAAAAAACGCATACGGGCGGCAGCTGTTTACTTGTTCTGCTGTTCTTTAAGAAGGTCACGGATCTCCGCAAGGAGCAGTTCTTCCTTAGTAGGCGCAGGCTCGGGCTTGGGAGCTTCGGGCTTGGGTTCTTCCTTCTTTTTGCCAAGGGTGTTGTTCCTTACTGCATTGATGACCTTAACTATTGCAAAAACGCATATTGCGGTCAGCAGGAAGGAAATAATGCACTGGATAAAATTGCCTATATTAATGTAAGGACGGTTTCCCCAAGGAATAGTGATGCCGAGGCTTTCAAAGTTTACTCCGGCAAGTATCATTCCGAGGAAAGGCGTGAAAATATCGTTGACCAGCGAATTAACGATGGAAGTGAATGCGCCGCCGATGATAACGCCCACAGCCATATCAACTACGTTTCCTCTTGCAATGAATTCCTTGAATTCCGCAACTATACCTTTTTTCTTTTCGTCTGCCATAATAATATCGTCCTTTCAGATCAATTTATTTTATAACGAAATTTTATAATAATATTATGTCGACAATAAACATATGCTGTTATTTTTTTATTAACATTGTCGAAAAAACGATTAAGCGGCATTATCGGAAAGAGTATCCACCTTTTTCTTGTTTATCCTTATAAGGAAAATGCAGGAAATGGCAGCCGAAACAGCTTCTGCAAAGGGGAATGTCAGCCATATTATCCACGCATTTTCAAGTGAGCTGTCAACAAGCCTTGAAAGCGCCCACGCAACGGGGATAACGAACAGGAACTGCCTGCAAACCGAAATGATAAGGGATTCAAGTCCGCTGTCAAGGGCTTGGAACACGCCCTGGAGCGCAATATTCACGCCTGCAAAAACAAAACTTACGGATATTACCCTCATTGCGCTTATGCAAAGGCTCTGCGTTGTTCCCGACAGGCTGAAAAGCGCCGAAAAGGGACTTGCAAAAATTTCAAGGAGCAGGAAGCCTGCCGCCATTATGATAAGGGTGTACAGAATGCCGTATTTTTCGCCTTCTTTGATACGCTTTTTGTTCTTCATTCCGTGGCTGAAGGAAACGATGGGCGTTATGGCATCTCTCAGTCCGAAGGCTGCGAAAAGAACGAACTGCTGTATCTTGTAATAAAGACCGTAAGCCGTAACAAGCGCCTCGTCCACCCTTACGAGAATGATATTAAGGCAGTAGATCATTACCGACATAAGCGCCTGTGCGATAATTGCAGGGAAGCCTATGGCGTAGATGTTCTTTATTATCTTTACCGAAAGCCTGAAATACTTTGCGCCCTTGGGAACGTCCTTGTTTTTGGTAAGGTGGAAAATAAGGGCAGCGGCAAAGGAGGCTATCTGACCGATTACCGTTGCATACGCCGCACCCTTTACACCCATTTCCGGCAGACCAAGCAGACCGTAAATAAGTATGGGGTCAAGCACGATGTTGACAACAGCGCCGGTTATCTGAGCAATTGTGGAATAAACGGAAAGTCCCGTTGCCTGGAGCAGCTTTTCAAATATGGGGAAAAATACTATTCCCATGGATAAAATGCAGCATATCCTCAGATAATCCGCCGTCATTCCGAGTATAAGCGGATTTTCCGTCTGCGAAGCTACATATTTCCTTACTCCGAAGATGCCGAACAGCAGGAAAACAACGTAGATGATGCAGGCGAGAACTACAGCGTTTCCTGCCGTGAAGCCTGCTTTTTCCTTGTCGCCCTGTCCGAGACTTTTTGAAAGCAGGGCATTTGTTCCAACGCCTGTTCCTATTCCTATGGCGACCATAAGCATCTGAACGGGGAACGCAAGGGTCAGAGCGTTAAGAGCCGCTTCGCCGTTTTCCGCCATATTTGATACGAATGCGCTGTCAACGATGTTGTAAACAGCCTGCAGTATCATTGAGATTATCATTGGTATTCCCAGTGAAAGCGTCAGCTTTCCCACAGGCTGCGTCCCAAGCCTGTTGAGCGTAATTTCTTTCTTTTCTTCCATTTTAAGATCATCCTTTCTTGGAAAATAAAAAAAGCGTAAATCCACGATCCGGATTTACGCTTTCGCTACTCGATGCAATAAGTATTATACTGCATAACGCAGCATTTTTCAAGGGATATTTTCCACAAAAAAACCGTCCCTTACAGCTTATACTGTTCGTTACTTTTTCTTGTTCTTTGCAGGCTTCTGAGCGGCAGGCTTTGCAGTCTTGGGAGCGGCAGCCTTGAGCTTGCTTGTTGCCTTCTGAAATTCAAGAGCCTTGTCGATGCTTCCGTCGATCTTCAGCTTGCCTGTTGTGAATGCGGCAACAGGGTCAAGAGCGCCGCTTACTATCTTCAGAAGGTCGTCTGCGGAGGAGATGAGAACGCAGTCGTTGTCCTTGTAATCGTAAGGCTCGACATAAGCCTTGCCGTCAAGGATCTCGATGTAGAAAATGCCTTCGCCCTCGCCGGTGATGTTGATCTGAACGGCAAGATGTCCTGCGTAACCGCTAAGATCCTTTTCGTCCATAATAGCTTTTGCTTTTGCTACGATTTCTTCGTATTTCATAAAAAACTTCCTTTCTTTATCAGCTTTTCGGGCTGTATATGTATATAATATCATATAATGATTATAAATTCAATAACAAATTTAATTTTTGTTAAGTAATAACAAAATAATTGTATAGTTTTGAGATTTACTGTTGACAAATTGTTTCCTTTGTGTTATTATATTTAAGACGGATTTTGTATACGTCCGAAATAAAAAGATTATTGGAGGTTCATTATGGAATATCAGATCAAAGGAACACCATTTCCTGCGGTAATATGCAAGCTGGGGGCAGGGGAATCAATTGATTGTCAGAAGGGCGCAATGTCATGGATGTCACCCAATATGCAGATGCAGACCACTACGGGCGGACTCGGAAAAATGCTTTCCAGAGCCGTTTCGGGAGAAGCGCTTTTCAAGAATAAGTACACCGCACAGGGCGGTCCCGGAGAGATCGCTTTCGCTGCATCCGTTCCGGGAAATATCCTTGCAGTAGAGATCAGCGCTACCAAGCAGCTGGTTGCTCAGAAATCCGCATATCTTGCTTCAACACCCGGCGTGGAAGCAAGCATATTCTTCCAGAAAAAGCTTGGCGCAGGCTTATTCGGCGGCGAGGGCTTCATTATGCAGAAGTTTTCAGGCGAAGGCTTGGTATTTATTGAAGTAGACGGCAGCGTTATCGAATATGACCTTGCAGCAGGCGAATCCATGCTTATCGACACAGGTTATCTTGCAGCTATGGACGTTACCTGTTCTATGGATATCCAGACCACCGGCAGCGTAGGAAACGCACTTTTCGGCGGTGAAGGCATCTTCAACACAAAGGTAACAGGTCCCGGTCATATCTGGCTCCAGACAATGCCTGTAAGCGCTATTGCAAAGTCTATCAGTCCTTACATTGTAACGGGCAACTGATCCGCATAGCTATAATACATACAAATTACGGCTTCTGTACATTTTGTGCAGAAGCCGTTTTTATATCAGAACATAAATTTTTCTTCTTCGGGTACATCTTCAAGGGGAACGGTGAATTCAAAGCGGATGTTTTTCAGTTTAACGCCGTTTTGTCCCACATTAAGACGGAGAATGGAAAATTTCTTGCCGAGGATCATAGTCCGCTCTATGGAAACGTCCTTTCCGCCCGTGCCGTTGAACGTAAAGGAAACGATAGGTATTCCCGAATAGAACAGGGTACAGGGTATCTGCGCAAGCTCGCCCATTTCCGAGCTGCCCGTAAGGGTAACACGGTATCTTCCTCTTTTCTGCACATCAAAGGACATAAGATAGTTGGTGTTTGCCTTTGATTCTCTGTCGTCAAGAGGTACGGTTATGCATCCGTCCATTTCGGTGAACTCAACTCCCTCGGAAACATCGCAGTCGTCCTTTCCTTCGGGACGGTTTATTATCTGAACCTCCGGCGCAGAGCCGTTGAGCCGTTTTGCTGCCATTGAATCCATAAGGAAACGGCATATGTTTGCAGCGCTTCTCTGCAGCTCTCCTCTTGTAAGTCTGCCGTCCGCAAGCGCCTCAAGAGTGTTGTCACCCTTGGAGTTTACGGCAGCGTCGGGGCAAACCATATAAAGGTCGTTCTGCGCTCTTATCATAGCGGCAAAATTTGTCTTGTCCTGAGGCTTGCCACGTTCGTTTATTGAAGCGAACCAGTCGGTCATAACAATTCCCGTGAAGCCCCATTCCTTGCGCAGAATAACTGTGTTAAGGTCGTAGCTTCCTGCTGTCCACAAGCCGTTTACCGCACCGTAGGTAGTCATTACGGAATCTGCGCCCCCCAGCTTCACAGCCATTTCAAAGCCTCTGAGATAAATTTCCCTGAGCGCTCTTTCGGACGCTGCGGTGTCGATAAAATGACGGCGGTGCTCCTGATTGTTGCCGCAGAAATGCTTTATTGTGCCTGTCACGCCTCTGCTTTTAAGTCCTCTTACCTCGGCGGAGGCCATTATGCCCGTAAGATAGGGGTCTTCCGAAAAATACTCAAAGTTTCTTCCGCAGAGAGGGTAGCGGTGAATGTTCATTCCCGGTCCAAGCAGACATTCCACCTTGTTGTACACCATTTCAAGTCCCGTGAATGCGAAAAGCTCCTCTGCAAGCTCCGGGTCAAAGGTGCAGGCGATAAGAGTGCCGTTTGGCAGGCTGAAAGCCTTTGTTCCGCAGTCAAGGCGCATACCCGAAGGACCGTCGTCGCAGCAGCCTGCCGGAATACCTCGTTTTTTCAGATTTTCGCTTATTCCGCCGAATGCCGCAGCCGTTCCGGGAGTTACCTTTGGGCTGCCCATACCTTCGCCTCTGATAATGCAGGAAAGCTCCTCGTCCGAAAGCTGTGCAATAAACTCGTCCATAGTCTTTTTGCCCAGCCGTACTTCATCAAGAGTAATGCTTCCGTCCGTGTGAGGTATCTCCGCAGGTAAATTATCAAGCCGTTTCCTGTCCATATCCAAAGTTGAAAGGGGAACAGGCTCATAAACAGCCTTAAAGCTGCCGTCGGAACAGCCCTCGGGCTTCATTCTCTCAAAAGGAATAACGGGAGCAAGCGCCTCTTCCAGCTTTTCCGTAACAATAAGCTCCGAAAGCTCAAAGCTGAGAGCCTTTTCTGCGCTTCTGACATCCGTACCAACGTAAATAACGTATGTTCCCTCTTCAAGAACAAAGCAGGACTTGTTTCCCGTTGCTCCCGAATCATCGTATGAAGCAAGGTAGGAAAGGTCGGTCTCAAAATAAAGCTCCTGTTCCTCTCCGGGGGCAAGCAGGTCTGTTTTCTTGAAGGAAACAAGAGAACGCAGGGGCTTGCCCAGCTTTCCCTGTGGTGCTTCGGCGTATATCTGAACGACCTCACGGCCGCTGAACTTACCTGTGTTTTTCACCCTTGCGGTAAGTATTATTTTGCCCGAAGCAACGTCTGCACCTACAGTTTTTACCTCGAAATTTGTATAGGAAAGACCGAAGCCGAAGGGATAGCGCACCTTGTCCTTTGCAAAGGTCTCAAAGTAACGGTAACCCACATAAATATCTTCCTTGTAGAAGTTGCGTACATCGTCTCCGAAGCAGCCGTGAGCAGGATAATCGGAAATATCATAAGCAATAGTATCGGCAAGTTTGCCGCAGGGAGATACCTTTCCCGTGAGAACGTCCGCCGCTCCGCTGCCGCCCGTCATACCGCCCTGCCATACATAAACGACAGCGTCGGGGGAGAATTCGTCCACGAAGCTCATATCGATTATTCCTCCGGTGTTAAGGGCAACAGCTACCCGTCCGAAATAACGGCGCACCTTTGAGAGCATATTTTTTTCCTCCGCAGAAAGCAGATAGGAACCCTCCGTGCAGGTGCTGTCCTTGTCCTCGCCTGCGGTACGTCCTATTATAACAAGTGCTGCGTCCGACTTTTCGGCAGCCGCCTTAACGACCTCGTCGTCAAGGGGCATTTCCGCCTGTGACCAAGGCTCGCTGCCCCAGCCTATGCCTTCATCGAAAGGATTTTGTTGTTCCCATTTTTCGTATATTTCCGCAAGTTCCTCATTTATCTGAACAGAACCGCTTTCACGAAGTCCGTCAAGTATTCCCGTTACCTTTGATACGTTCACCATACCGCCCGAGCCTGTTCCGCTCTTGTAGTAGTGAAGCTGTATACGTCCGAAAACGGAAAGACGGCAGTTATTTTCAAAGGGCAGAGCGCCGTTGTCATTTTTCAGCAGAACACAGCCCTCCGCAGCTGTTTTTCTTGCTGTTTCAATATATTTGTTCCAATCAAGTATCATTTTTTCAGACATACAATTTGCTCCTTATTATCTGTAATCATCAACATCAAATTCACGGTCTTTGTAGTAGTATTTTCTGTCGTCCTCGGTGATGAAGCGTATGACCCTTGCAGGATTTCCTGCGGCAACGGCATTGTCGGGAACGTCCTTTGTCACAACCGAGCCTGCGCCGATAACTGCATTGTTTCCTATCGTCACACCGGGCAGTATTACCGAGTTTCCGCCTATCCAGACGTTGTCTCCGATAGTTATGGAAATGCCGTATTCATAGCCTGAATTCCGTGAATCGGGGTGAAGGGGGTGTCCTGCGGTGTAAATGGAAACGTTGGGAGCGATCTGTACATTGCTGCCTATGGTCACCTTTCCAACGTCAAGAACAGTAAGGTTGTAGTTGGCAAAAAAGTTTTCTCCCACTTCAATGTTGTAACCGTAATCGCAGTGAAACGGGGGCATAACGTTAATGTCCTTTCCCGTTTTTGCAAAAAGCCCTTTAAGTATGTCCGCAATTTCGGAAAATCGTTCCGGCGGCATATTGTTTATTTCATAGACCGCCTTCTGCGCACGCAGACGTTCTTCGGGAAGTCCGTCAAGCCACGCCTTGTAAGGCAGCCCTGCAAGCATTCTTTCTTTCATATCCATAACAGTTTTTCTCCTTATTCGGGTATTCTCCAATCAACAGGCTCAATGCCGTGTGCCGTAAGAAAATCGTTGGTCTTAGAAAAATGTTTGTTTCCGAAAAATCCGTTGTAAGCCGAAAGGGGACTGGGGTGCGCCGATTGTAAAATAAGATGATTCGGATTTGTTATCAGCTTTGTTTTTGAACGTGCATTTGCTCCCCATAAAATGAAAACAATAGGCTTTTCACGTTCGTTAAGCAGCTCTATAACTCTGTCGGTGAATATCTCCCAGCCTTGATTTTTGTGTGAGTTGGGGCAGCTTTCCCGTACCGTGAGCACCGTGTTCATAAGCAGTACGCCGCTTTGCGCCCAGGAAATAAGCTCTCCGTGGCTTGCGGGAGGGATACCGAGGTCGCTTTGCAGCTCCTTGTAAATATTCTGCAGCGAGGGAGGGGTAGGCGTGCCCTTCTGCACCGAAAAGCAAAGCCCGTGAGCCTGTCCCGGCTGGTGATAAGGGTCCTGCCCAAGAATAACGGCTTTTACATCGCTGTATGAGGTGTATTTCAGCGAGTTGAAAATATTGTACATATTGGGGTAAACGTGATAGTGGGAGTATTCATATTTAAGAAATTCTCTCAGCTTCAGATAATATTCCTTTTCAAATTCTCCCTTAAGTATCTCGTCCCATTCGTTGCCTATGTTAACCATTGAATGTTCCTTTCTCAGCCTCTTTCGCGCACTTTTACAAAGGCAGCGTCAAGAAGAGCGATAGTGTCGTTCCAGCGTACGTCCGCACCGGGAGCCTTGAACACTATGCAGATTATCTGATGTCCGAAGCGCTCGGCAGTCGCAACAACGCAGTGGCCTGCTTCGTCTGTCATGCCTGTTTTCATGCCGGTGGCGTACATATAATAGCAGTCACTGTAATCGTGGATAAGCTTGTTTGTATTTTCCCAGGAAATTTCTTCGCCGGAAAGGAAGGTAACATACCTGTCCGTTTTTGCCGCCGATTCCGTCAGCATATCAAAATTTTCTGCATAAAGCGCTACCCTCAGCATATCAAGTACCGTGGTGTAGTGATCGTCATCGTGGAAACCGTCGGGGTTGGCAAAATGCGTGTTTTTACAGCCAATGCGCTTTGCGGCAGCGTTCATTTCGTTAACGAACCGTTTTACAGCCTGTTCTGCGGACATATTTTCATTGTCTGCAATGACCCGTCCCGTGTTTGCGGCTGCACAGTAAGCAGCGTCGTTGCCGGAGGGCAGCATCATTCCGTCGATTATCATACCAAGGTCAAGCTCGCTGCCTCTGTTGAGCATGGCAAGGCTTGAACCGGGATTAACAAGATCCTGCTCATCTCCTGCGGTGAAAACAAGGTCTTCCGGAGCGTATTTCAGCGTTATCGCAGAGGACATTATTTTTGTCGTGCTGGCAGGATAGCATTTTTCCTCGGGATTTTTGGCGTAAAGCACTTCATTTGCTTCAACGTCATAAACGATAGCGTATTCCGAGCGTATCACCATATCAATGGGGTAGCTGTCCTGCAGCTTTATGTTGATCTTTCTTACCTCGTCTGCGGCAGGGTCGGAGCTTACCTTTTCGGTCACAACTGTTTCTGCGGCAACAGGAACAGCCTCGCCGCCGTCCTCCGTGCTTTCGGGCAGTATGACCTCCTCCGAGCCGAGACAAACGTAACCGTCAGCCTCAACCGATAAAGGTATTTCCGCCTTGCTTCCCGTGATTATAACTGCGCCTATTCCTGCGCATACAGCCACAACTCCGAGAACGGAAGCGATCTTTGCCCTTGCAGCATTGCGCCGCCTTCTTGCCTCGAGAGAGAGCCGTTTTTTTGCTTTTTTATTGTTTGATCGTGCCATATGTATACCTCACAGCGGTTTTGATTTCATAAAAGTATACCTATATTTTAACATAAACGCAGGATTTGTCAATGCTGTCAAAAGAAAAAATGTTATATTGGCAAACTTGTGCTTTTTATTTTAATGTTGGAAAAATGTCGAATCTGTTTGCTTTTTATTGGAATAAATGTCATATCAGCGGTTATTTATGTTGGAAAAATGACAAAAATCCTTTTAAAACTGTTGCATAAATGCCAAAAACGTGCTATACTAAGTGTGGGGAGGTATTTGATATGCTGCACAGAAAGATTGAACGTGAAATTGTTGACTGGCTGAACAAGGATAGTAAGGCGCTGCTTATTGACGGTGCAAGACAGGTCGGTAAGACATATATTATAAGAAGTACGCTTGCGCAGCAAGGCTGTGACTATGCTGAATTTAATCTGCTGCACACACCGGAGCTTGTGACCTTGCTTGAAAAATGCAGCAGTGTGGAAGATATGATAACGAGCCTGTCCTTGTTTGCCGATAAGCCGTTTGTAAGGGGCAGGACAGTTTTGTTCTTTGACGAGATACAGGAGTTTAAGGAGCTTGCTACAAAAATCAAGTTTTGGGTAGACGAGGGTTCGTTCCGCTATGTGTTCAGCGGTTCACTGCTCGGCGTGGAACTGAGGAGCATAAAATCTGCACCTGTCGGTTATTTGAAAACCTTGACAATGTATCCTATGGACTTTGAGGAATTTTTGCAGATATATAATTTTACCGACAAACTCAGAGAATCGCTGTACAATTCCTTTGTTGACAGAACACCTGTAAATGAAGCTGTGCATGAGCGAATGATGCGTATTTTTAATATGTATCTGCTTGTAGGCGGTATGCCTGCAGCTGTTGAACGGTTCCGAGAAACTCATAATTTAGAAGATGTGCTATCTGAACACAATGATATAGTTACACAGTATAAAAGGGACTTTACGCATTATGAGCAGGACGCTAAAAAAATCTATCTGACACAGATATATGACCTTATTCCTGCTGAATTGAATAAGCCAAATAAACGTTTTAATTTTTCTGATCTGAAACAGGGAATGCGTTATGAACGCAGCGAGGAAAATTTTTTATGGCTGGCTCAGGCAGGCGTGGCATTGCCTGTGTATAATGTGTCAGCGCCTGAGATACCGTTGATGCTTAACGAAAAAAGCAGCTTGTTCAAGCTGTTTATGTCCGATGTAGGAATGTTGACCTCAGTTTACGGCAGAGCGGCAAAAATGGAGATATTGTCCGGCAGCGGCAATACAAATAACGGTGCTGTCTATGAAAATGTTGTTGCACAGGAATTGAAGGCTCACGGCTTCAAGCTGTATTATTATAACAGCAAGAAGTTCGGCGAACTGGATCTTGTTGTGGAGTATAACGGTAAAGTTCTGCCTATAGAGGTAAAGAGCGGAAAAGATTACCGCCGTCATTCCGCATTAAGCAATGTGATGTATGAGAGCGATTACCGTATAGACGAAGCCTTTGTATTGTCGGATTATAATGTAGATGTTCAGGGCAAACTGGTATATTATCCTGTTTATATGCTTATGTTTATAAATAACGATGAATTAAGGTTCCCTCAGATAGAAATTGACGATCTTTCTGATATTTGAACCGTAATATTTTGTAAAGCATACCGCCGTAGTTTGACACAAAACGCTTTGTCTGTTATAATTGTATAAAAACCAAAGGAGGACAAATCATGCCGTTTATCAACGTAAAAACCAACGCCGAAGTTCCTGCCGAAAAAGCAAAAGCAATAAAATCCGCTCTGGGGCTGGCGATAACAGCGCTCCCCGGAAAGTCCGAGGGCTGGCTCATGGTGGGCATCGAGGACAACTACAAGCTTTTCTTTAAGGGCACGGAAGAGCCTGCCGCTATGGTGGAAGTGAGCGTCTACGGAAACGCCTCGTCAAACTCCCTCTCCGTGCTTACAAGCAATATTACGGGTATCCTGCTTGATAACCTGGGAATACCCACCGACAGAGTTTACGTCAGCTATATGTGTACCGAAAACTGGGGCTGGAACGGCTCAAATTTCTAAAATTTAAAACAAATGCGCAGAACGTGCCGTTAAAGCGTTCTGCGCATTTTTTTATTCGTTCTGAAATTTAAGAAACGTTCCGTCGCTTATGGTATCGGGAAAATTGGGCAGGGGAGAGCTTTCTTTGCTGCGGAAAATAAGCGTGTCACCGGCAATTTCAAAGACAAACCGTTCACCCGTTCCGCAGGAAATAACGAGCCTGTCACCCTCCACAGAGCATACTCCGCTTATAATTCGGCTTGAAAGACCCGAATCGGTGAAATACGCTCCGCCGTAAACCGTAATGTTTACCGAATTAAGCGCACCGTTTTCTGCGGAATAAACACCGGGCTTCACCATGCTTTGTGCATAAGGACTTATAGCAGGGCTGTTTCCCGGGAACGGCACAAAGGCTTCTTCTCCCGAATCGGTATGGCGCACTATCTCAATAAGCGCAAGGTGAGAGCCGCTGTAGCCGTCAAGCGTTCGTGGACGCAGATAAACATATTCCGTGTCGCTGTAATAGTAAGCCTCCCCCAAAAAGCTGCCTGCACCGCTGCTCCATACACGCCTTGTATCAAATGACGGGGAGAAGTCCTCCGCATATATCAGCTTGCAGCCGAAGGTGTCAAGCCAGTAGTAAGCGGTCTCCTCACCGTTGCCGATGTAACAGTAAAGCCTGCGCACTCCGTCAATGCTTTCCGAGCCCATTCCTACGCCGTTCCAACTGTCTGCACCCGGTTCAAAGGGGAGAAGCTGCTTTATCTGTTCAAAGCTTGCCGTAATATCCGCCGTAAATTCCGTTTGGTCGGTGCAGACGAAAAGATAGTCCGAACCCTCTGTGAAAACGGTGTAAATTTCATCGGCGTAAATAATATAGGGAAATTCCGAGCCGAAATAAACGCTGTTCATTTTCGCTGTGGAAACGGGTACAACGGGAATTTCCGAGGGAAAGATACGGGAAACGCCGCCCGAAGATGTAAATTCATCAATAACGGCAACAACAGCGCCGTCCTCGTCAATAACATTGTAATCATCAAGGCAGGAATAAATATCATCGTAAATT
This sequence comes from Oscillospiraceae bacterium, assembly GCA_051881775.1. Lineage (GTDB taxonomy): Bacteria > Bacillota > Clostridia > Oscillospirales > Ruminococcaceae > UMGS363. The sequence continues at coordinate 20,564 of JBJEQN010000103.1, forward strand.
TCCCGTGATATTTCGTAGCTGTAGCCGTATTTCGGCAATGAAACGCCGTATATGATCCTGCCGTCCGTATTTACTGCGGTAAAAAGCTGAAATTCTGCGGAAAGAGGCTCGTCTGCACTGTAATACACTGTAAAATCCCGCACAGACGTTGGCTTGATCTCATAGTCGGGGTCAACGGGGCTTAGCTCCGAGTTACGCATAAGATAAAGCAGCTTTGACATACTTCCGCTTTTCAGTTCGTATTCCTCACCCGTCTGACCGTTTGCTTCTTTTGATACGGTCACACTTGGCGACTCGCCGTATAAAACTTCGCTTAAAACAATGTCCATTGAAGTCTGAGTTTCATAGTCAGGCTTGCCAAAATAGCTTTCAAAATTGTTATTTCCGCTTCTGCCGTTAAAAATAAGAATTACCGATGCCGCAAGAATTATCACCGCAAAAATGCTTACCCAAAGAGCAGGTCTTTTGAAGCCGAGAACGTTCTTAATGCGCCTTTTTGTACCGTTTTCCGAGAAGCAGGCAGTAAAGGGAGCAGTGTTTCCTGCGGCAATGTCAAGAAGCGCCTGTGAGTAGTCCGCCTTGCCCGTGTCATCCATATTTTTTGCAACAGCTTCATCGCAGGACATTTCCATATCACGTTCGCACAGCTTAAACGCAAGCCATACAAGAGGATTGAACCAGTGAATACACAAAGCGGCGAACATTACTATCTTGGCAACGTGGTCAAACCGCTTTATGTGCGCCTTTTCGTGAAGAATTATCAGGCTGCGCTGCGACTGTGCAAGGTTTTCGGGAAGATATATCTTCGGCTTGAACACGCCCATTATAAACGGGTTTGAGATGCCGCCGCAGACGTAAATATTCCCCTCGGTGCAGACAGCGTTTCTAAGCCGTTTTTTCAGCTTTATGTAAGAAATAACGCCGTAAGCCGCCATTAACGTTACCCCCATAAGCCATATGACCGTTCCTGCGGAGATTATACGGCGTGTGCCTTTGTATTCTTCCGGAGCATTTTTGTCGGTGCTTGTAAAAATCGTAACGGAAGCGTTGCTGCCTACGAAAAACAGGTCGCCGTAATCCCGGGGCGTTTGCACGGTATCGGCATTTATGCTGTATTCCTCTATCTTTACGGGAACAACGGGGGCAGAGGGCAGGGTAAATTCAAATGGGCAAAGCAGCCTTATAAACACAACAGCCCACATTGCATAGGAAAAGACCTTCGGCGCTTTTCGCAGCAGCAGCCTTAACACAAGCACGGCTGCAATAACAAAGGAAGCTGTAATGCTCATTCCTGCTATTTTCAGAAAAATATCCGTCATTAGAGAAGCACCTCCGCACTGTCCTTTATCTTTGTATAGTTGTTTTCGCAAAGCTCGTATAGGTAGCAGCCTTTTTCTATGTTGCTATGTTCGGCGTTGACAATGACAGTTACATAATAACGTTTGTGAACGCCGTAAGTGCCGCTTGAAAGTATAATGCTGTCCGTCTTGTCGCCCATATGACAATCCAGCCTCATTTCCTCGGCGGTTTCGGGTGCGCTGTCCTGTTCGCAGAGTGCGCCGCTTGCTCTTACAAGGTTGTATTTGACAAGATGAAGCTCACCCTCCATACCCGTGCGGCTTTCCATAGCATTGGAGCCGTATTCGGCTGTTTTTTTGCCTGCGGTAAGTGTGAAACCGTCATATTTTTCGGGGCGAAGCAGTATTTTTTCGGCAGACATTATATAGTTATATCCCCACATAACGTAATTGATGTTTTTTCCCGTGTAGTCGATACGATAGAGATGATCGCCATTATTTGCCGCAACAGATACGCAGCTTATATAACGGTTATCGGCTGTTCTTGCGGTAACGTTGGTAAGCTTCTTTACTCCCGTTTCGGTGTAAAAGTAAAGCTCCTTTCCCTCATATAAGGTCAGCTTTGTTTTATCGAGGGGAGTATATTTTATATTACGCAGCCATTCCATAAGCTCCGCACGGTCGTCCTCGGTAAAAATTGCATAGGTGTCATAGGTTTTGCCTCGGCTCACTGCTTCGACCTTGAAATACTCGCCGCCTGTCAAGTCGTCAATAACGGAGGTGTCATATTCCGCAGCATCGTCTTCATAGTCAAACAAAGCGTCTATATCCTCAAAAAGCTGTCCGCATTGTTTTTCGTCAAGTACAAAAATTCCCGAATTAAGGAGCTTGATATGCACATAGGTCAGCACACAGGCGTTTTCACCATTTGCATCCTTTCCCCTTGAAAGTGTGATCTCAAAAAAATCAAAATAAATTTTAGCGGTGCGCTCCGTACTGGTAAGCGGAGATTCCTTGACTTCTTTCAGGTCAAGAGCGTAAAAATCCCTTGCAAACTGTCCTATCTCTCCGCCGAGAGTGATAATGTCGGAGGAAGTACCGTTTCCGTAACTCACAGTTTCGCCGTCCATTTCAAAGGTCACGCTGTAATCTATTTTGTCAAAGCCGATCCTGTCCTTTACCGAATTTTCCTTGGAAATTATCATTGATATAAGCAGAAAAACGGTAAAAAGCAGGACAAAGATTCCGCCGAAAAGAGCGTATTTTCTGAACGGAACGGTTTTTGCAGCAATGTCGGTGTATTTCATTTCAGTTCCTTTCGGTAATCGTCTATCATCTTCTGTATTTCGTCAAGCTCTGCGCCGCTGAGTTTTTTTCTGTCTGCAAATGCTGCTAAAAATTTAGGCAGAGAGCCACCGTAGCTTTCATTTACAAGCTGTTCACCCTTTTCTGCGGCAAGCTCTTCCTCGGTCATTTTCACACGGACAACTCCGCCGTCGTTAACGAATATTCCCTTGTCGCAAAGCCTTCGCAGCATGGTGTAGGTAGTGGATTTTTTCCAGTTAAGCTCCCTTTCGCACAGCTTTACAAGCTCACCCGAGGGGATATTTTCATTTTCCCATATGAGCCGTGCAAAGCGGTTTTCCATTTCTCCAAGCTTAATTTCAGCCATAATGATCCTCCTTTGGTCTAACTCTATTAAACCTTATTTGTATATAGTCTAACACTATTAAACCAATATGTCAACGAATTTTTAAAAAATTTTTATTATATACATAAAAAATTATAAATTAACCAAAGCATTTTGTTGAAAATAACAAAATTTTATGGTATAATCTTGTATAAGTAGAAATCATTTGCGGAATGTGTTATAATTAATCATAACTATATTGATTCAATGAAACTGTTTGAGTGTTTCGAAAACCGCAGAGCGTATATTGTACATCTGCAATTCGGTCCAAATAATTTCACTCTCCACTCTTCACACTCCAAACTTAATTCACGGAGGTTTATTTTAAATGAGCGCTGCCGATAAAATTTTTATAGATAACGTTAAGGATATACTTGCAAACGGCGTATGGGACACAGACCTTGAAGTCCGTCCCAAATGGGAGGACGGCACACCTGCCCACACGGTAAAGAAATTCTGCATTGTCAACAGATACGACCTTGCAAAGGAATTTCCCATAATGACCCTGCGCCGCACCTTTATGAAAACTGCCGTCAAGGAGCTGCTTTGGATATGGCAGAAAAAATCCAACAACATCGCCGACCTTGACGCTCATATCTGGGACAGCTGGGCGGACGAAAACGGCTCTATCGGCAAGGCCTACGGCTACCAGCTTGGGGTCAAGCATCACTACCCCGAGGGCGACTTTGACCAGGTGGACAGGGTGCTTTACGACTTAAAGCACAATCCTGCCAGCCGCCGCATTATGACTAATATTTATAATCATCACGACCTGCACGAAATGGGGCTTTACCCTTGCGCATACAGCGTGACCTTCAATGTAACGGGCAATAAGCTGAACGCAATTCTCAATCAGCGTTCACAGGATATGCTTACTGCGAACAACTGGAACGTCTGCCAGTATGCGGTGCTTGTGCATATGATGGCGCAGGTAAGCGGCTTTGAGGTGGGTGAGCTTGTTCACGTTATTGCGGACGCACACATTTACGACCGCCACGTTCCCATTATTGAAAAGCTTATCGAAAAGGAGCCTTACGACGCTCCCAAGTTTGTGATTGACAAGTCTGTGACGGATTTTTACGCTTTCACTCCCGACAGCTTTTCTCTTGAAGATTACAAGTATCATAATGATGAGGTAAAATTCCCCGTTGCAATATGACCGAGAGAATGTGATTTAATGATAATGAATACAGAACTCAAAATTTTTACGGCTGTAATTCTGCTTATTTTCGGTGCGGCTCATATATTTTTTCCGCAGGTATTATGGTATTTTGCCCACGGTATACATGACAAGAACGCCGAGCCGGGGGAGCATACCGAATTGATATACAGAATTGTCGGCGGAATTCTTGCCGTGATAGGAATTATAGTTTTGATAGGAGCGCTTATATGATAACAGCAATAGCGGCGGTGAGCCGAAACTGGGGAATAGGCAGGGATAACGACCTGCTGTACAATATCCCCGAGGATAAAAAATTCTTCCGCAGAACTACCCTTGAACATACTGTTATAATGGGAAGAAAGACCCTGCTTTCCCTTCCGAACGGCAAGCCCTTCAAGGACAGGAACAACGTTGTTCTTTCACACAATAAGGACTTTTGCCCCGAGGGAGTAACCGTCCTGAGAAGTGTTGAGGAAGCTGTGAAGTATGCCGAAAACGAGGGCGGAGAGGTGTTTATCGTAGGCGGCGGCTCCGTTTACAAGGAAATGCTCCCGTTCTGCGGCAAGGCGCTTATAACAAAGATAGACGGTGCGCCCGATGCAGACGTATTTTTCCCGAACCTTGACGAGCTGTCCGAATGGAAGCTGACGGAGGAATCGGAGGAACAGGAATACGAGGGCGTTAAATATAAATTCTGTACTTACGAAAGAATCTGACCGATATTTTGAAAAGAGGTTGGCTTTATGGACGAAAAATTGGAATTATTCAAGCAGTGGTTAAAGGAATCGGATAAGGTGGTGTTTTTCGGCGGAGCAGGCGTTTCCACCGAGAGCGGCATACCCGATTTCAGAAGCGTTGACGGTCTTTATAATCAGAAGTATAAATTCCCCCCCGAAACGATTTTAAGCAGAACCTTTTTCTGCAATCATCTGACCGATTTTTACGAATTTTACCGTGAAAAAATGCTCTGCCTTGACGCAAAGCCCAACTCTGCGCATTATGCTCTTGCAAAACTGGAGCAGATGGGCAAGCTGACGGCTGTGGTTACGCAGAATATTGACGGACTTCACTACGCCGCAGGAAGCAAGACCGTATACGAGCTTCACGGTTCCATACACAGAAACTACTGCCTGCGCTGCGGAAAAAATCACAGTGCCGAGTATATCAAAAGCGTGGACGGACCTCCGCCTTGTACCGACTGCGGCGGACTTGTAAAGCCCGATGTTGTTCTTTATGAAGAAGGTCTTGACCAAAAGACCGTAAACGGTGCAATCAAGGCAATAAGCGAAGCTGATATGCTTATAATCGGCGGAACATCGCTGACGGTCTATCCTGCCAGCGGACTTATCGACTATTTCAAGGGCAAGCACCTTGTTCTTATAAACAAGACCCCCACCCCCAAGGACGAGACCGCAGACCTGCTTATTCAGGACAGTATATGCAAGGCACTCAGCGTTGTTGACGAGCTTTGACAGGAGTAACGCTTATGAAAAAAATTACGGCACTTGTTTTCTCTGCCGCTGTTCTGGTATCGGTTTTTACAGGCTGCGGAGAAGCTGCGGAAAGTGCAGAGCTTGCTGAAGAAATTACCGTGAGCGTTTCAGATGTGGTCGAAGCTGCCGTTACATTTTCGGAGACTTTGGAAACAACGCTTGAAGAAACTTCCGATACGATTTCCGAAAGGTCGCTTACAACCTCTGAAACGGGATCCGAAACAGCAGAAATAACAACAGCTGCAATTTCCGAAACATCACTTACTGCCTCTGAAACGGAAGCTGTAACAGAAGTGACCACAACAGCCGAAAGTGCCGAAAAAGCCGCCGAAACTAAAAGCGGCGGAACTTATGCGGCTGATAAGGATTCTCTTGTTGGAACGTGGTATGCTATCGACAGCGAATCTTATGAAGAAATGACCTATACTTTTAGCGAAGACGGAACAATAACGGCTTCTGACGCTTCCAAAAAAGAAAGCGGAACATACACGGTGAACAACGGTTTGCTGGAACTCACTCTTTCATACGAGGGAGAAGACTATATCCAATCAATTGCAGCGGTCGTTGACGGGGATGTTCTTGTTTTAGACCTTATCGGGCTGAATACGGAGCTGATAAGGGAAGAATTTGTGCCGTATACGGAAGACAGAACTTTGTATGACTATTGTCACGACATCGGTTCGACCACTGTACCGCTGTTTTTGTCAAGGGAAAAGTCTGTTTTAGCCGAACAGAAAGACGTTCTCGGTGAATGGACGGTTTTTGAAAAAGGCGAAGCGGCAGGAAAGTGTGTGTTTGACGAAAACAGCATAACAGAAATAAGAAACGGTAAAGAAGAAACTCTGCCAATAATGCTTAAAAACGGCAGAACGGCTTTCTCGGGTGAAGCCCCCGAAAACGTATCTCTTTCCGAAGATATTGTCAGTTATTTATGCGGTGGGAAAATTTATACGTTTGACGCAATATTTCCCACGATAATGGAAAAAATCAAATAATTCTGAATTTTACATACATTGCTAAGGCTTATGGAGCAGCTTACGAAAGGGGAGCGTTATGAAGAAAACATTATCGGCAGCTTTTGCGTTAATAATTTCCGCAGCGCTTCTTTCCGCCTGCGGCTCTGTTGCCGAAGAAAATTCCGCAGCAACCGTTAATACGGCAGAAGCGGCAGCATATTCCGAGCCTGAACTGACGGAAGCGGCAGCGTCCGTTTCCGAAGATGATGCCCTTATCCCTGCGGAACAGGAAGATATTCTCGGGGCATGGATAAAAAGATCGGCTGGGGTAATTTTTCTTTTTGAGGACAGCTGCATTGATGTTATGTTATCCGGTCAAATATCCAGATCATATGTCGAAGTAAGCGGCGGAAAAGTGGTTTCTTCCGGCGAAACGCAGCTTCCCGAATGCAGCTTTTATCTATCGGGCGATAAGCTGCTGTATGTTTCCGATTCCGAACGTCTGACCCTTGAAAGATATAAGGAAACCGAGCTTACAGCTGAAATGCTTGACGGCTGCCGCACGGAGGTCGTTAAAACCGTGACTGCCGATACTGCACAGAACACCGCTTTTTCCAACACAGCCGACGGACGGTATTTCTGCTTTGACGGCAGCACTTTCTGCGAGCCTTGGGAGGGTTCTTCCGGCAGCTATACAATAACCGGGCAGACAATAACCTTGCCTATTGACGGAAAAAATGTTACTTATACATATTACACCTGGGGAGATCATATTTACCTTATAGGCGATGAGGATCACCTTGTATTTTACGGCGCAGAAAACAAGCTGCGCCTTATGGAATAAATAATCTGAAAGGACAAACAAAAAATGCTTTTACCCGAATTTTATGTTGACGACGTTATAAAAAGAGCGCTGGAGGAGGATATAAACTATATCGACCTTGCAACAGACCTGCTTATTTCCGATGAAGACACCTCCGCTGCCGAGTTTGTTTCCAAGGCAGATGGCGTTCTTGCAGGAATCGACTGCGCATTGAGAACATTTACCTTTGTTGACAGCTCTGTAAAGTGTGAAATTTTCATTCACGACGGCGAAAAAGTCAAAAAAGGCGACGTTATTGCAAGAGTTGAGGGAAAAACACGCTCAATTTTGAAAGCGGAACGCACTTCCCTTAATATTTTGCAGCATATGTCGGGCGTTGCGACCGCTACAAACCGCCTTGTTGAAGCCTGCTCGGGAACAAAGGCTTCTATCGTTGATACAAGAAAAACTCTTCCCGGACTTCGTGCCCTTGAAAAGTATGCTGTAACGGCAGGGGGCGGCAGAAATCACCGCTTCAATCTCTCCGACGCAGCTATGCTTAAAGATAACCATATTGACGCTTACGGCAGCATTACAGGCGCAGTTTCGGCTCTTAAAGCAAAGATAGGTCATATGGCGAAAATTGAAGTTGAAGTCAGAAACAAGGAAGAACTGCTTGAAGCCCTGAACTGCAAGTGTGACGTTATTATGCTTGACAATATGACCCCGGAAGAAATGACCGAGTGCGTAAAAATTACAGACGGCAGAGCCGTTCTTGAAGCTTCGGGTAACGTTACTATCGACAACGTTGCAGCTGTTGCCGCATCGGGAGTTGATATTATTTCCGTTGGTGCAATAACCCATTCGGTAAAGGTGTTTGATATTTCCCTTAAAATAAGAAAGTGATTAGGAAGTGTTATCTTGAAAAGTATGACTGTTTTGTATGCAGTTCACGATAATCTTTATGTAAATCTTACCAACAGATGCCCCTGCAACTGCACCTTCTGCATCCGCCACAACGGAGACGGAGCTTACGGCTCGGACAGCTTGTGGCTTGAACGTGAGCCGGAGGTGGACGAGGTCATTGCAGAGTTTGATAAATACGGCGATCTGTCGCAGTTCAAGGAGATCGTTTTCTGCGGCTATGGCGAACCTATGGAGCGTGCGGAGGATGTTGCCTTTATCGGACGTTATCTTAAGGATAATTACGGTGTGACCATAAGGCTGAACACCAATGGTTTGGGCGATAAGATAAAAGGCTATCCCACGGCAAAGCTGCTGGAGGGCGCTGTGGACATAGTTTCCGTTTCGCTTAATTCCTACTGCAAGGAAAAGTACAATGAAGTGACCCGTCCTAAGTGGGACGACGCTTTTGACGCAATGATCTCCTTTGCGTCGGACTGCAAAAAGTATGTTCCCGAGGTAATGTTCACGGTTGTGGACGTTATCCCTCCCGAGGATATAAGCCGAAGCAAGGCGCTTGCAATGTCCCTTGGGATAAAACTCAGGGTAAGGACCTATGATTCGTAAAATTTATAAAAAATGAGGTAATGGCTATGAGCGAATGTTACGCAAAAAAAGTTGAACACAAAGGAATAGAAGCCGTAGAGCTTTGCGCAGGAGGATACCGTGCGATCGTTGCTCCCTCCTTGGGCACCAACGTTCTCCGTTTCCGTGATGAAAAGAGGGGAATGGAGATTTTCCGTTACAGCGATGAGCTTACAATAGCGGAGTTTATGGAAGCACCCGAAATATGGGGTCTGCCTACGCTGTATCTTCCAAACCGCCACGACAACGGCGTTCTGAGGACTTCCGACGCTGTCTATCATCTTCCCGTGAACGAGACACGTTTCAAAAACCACCTTCACGGCTTCCTGCATAAGCGTCCCCACAAAATAAAGGAAATGGGCAGCGAAAACGGCAGAGCCTTTATTACAACTGTTTACAAATATGACGAAAACGATTTCTTCTTCAATTGTTTCCCCGTAAAATTTACTTCTGAAATAACCATTGAGCTTTCAAAGGACGGCTTAAAGCATACACTTACCCTTAAAAACCAGTCCAAGGCAATGATGCCTGTTTCAATTGCAACTCATACAACTATCAACGCACCCTTTGTTGACGGCGGCAAGCAGGAAAATATCCGTCTGCAGGTGCCTGCGGTCAAGAAGCTGCAGTTCAACAAAAAGCGCTGGCTCCCCAACGGCAGACAGCTTGCCCTTAACGATTGGGACAAGGAATATGTCGAGGGAACAAAATGCCCCGTTCTTCAGGACATCTGCAACGATATGTACACCGCAGGAACGGTCAAGCTGAACGGCAAGGACTTTTACGGCTGCGTAATGACCGATACCGAAAGCGGAAAGAAGATATGCTATGAGGTAGATGATAAATACAAGTTCTGGATAGTATGGAATCACGAAGGCTTCAAAAACTATTTCTGCCCCGAGCCGATGACAGCACAGGTCAACGCCGCAAATCTTGATATGCCTGCCGAAAAGAGCGGTTACACCGAGCTTAAACCGGGCAAGAGCTATACCGTTTCACAGTGCTTCTTTACTGCCGATTAAACTGCATTATTTTTACTTTTTATCTGTCACAACATATATTCACTAACAAATTACCATTGCATTTTTGAAAGGAAGCACCACAATATGAAAATTGGATACAAAGGTATTACGGGCGATTACGGCTGCCGTGCTGCAAAAGAGCTTGCCGTCAGCGCAGGATTGCTTGACCCCGATTTTGTTCCGTTCCCCGATTTTAAAAGCGCTGCGGAAGCCCTCGGAAACGGTACAATAGATATGGCAGCGGCTATGCTGTTCAGCTCCGTTGACGGGGAAAACAAGGAAACCTCGGCTGCGCTTGAAGATTTGGCATATACCAAGGTCACGGCGGCAGTCGTTCCGCTTCACCTGTGCATTTACGGGCAAAAAGGCTTCGCCGTAAAGGAAAATATCAACAAGATAGTTTCAAGCCCTGCTGCAATAAAGCAGACGGAGATTTTCTGCAAAGACAAGTTTCCGCTTACCAAAATTGTTGAAGCTGTTTCAAGTGAAGAAGCGGCACAGAAGCTTTCAGAGGGCGAGTACGGGAAATATGCCGCAGTTATCTGCCGTAAGGACGAAGGAACACGTTTTGGTCTGACTCTTATGTATGAAAATGCAGAGGATAAGGAAATAATGGCGTTGTTTGCTCTTATCAGAAAAGCGGCGACGTAAAATAAAGAGCTTTTACTTCCGAAATGGTTGTAAAAGCTCTGTTTTTATAACGATGTAAGCACGTTTTTGACCTTCTTTATCTCTTCAAGGAACGCCTTGTCAAGGTCGGTGGGCTTGTAATGCTTCGGCATAATAAGCAGATCCTTGCCACGGTAGACAATATCGCTGCACTCTTTTTGTACCAAACGGAAGTGCGTGAGCTGCTCCTCTGTAAAGGGAGATACCCACATAAACGAGTTAGGTACGCTGTCCAGCAGGTCAAACTGACTTCCTCGGTCGTAAACGAAGATACGGCTTCTGTCGGAAGCGTTTGTTTTTTTCAGATACCTTGTAGAAAGGTAGGGAACTGTCATATCGCCCTGTATTATCTCAATATAATTGTCAAGGTCGGAGGTAACAAGGTCCTTTTTATCTGCAAGGGCGTTATTTTCAGCCATAAGCACAAGATAGGGGAAATTCCATATCTCTTCATAGTAAAATTCCTTGTCTTTCAGCAGGGAAATAAAGAAATCCTCATATGCTTCTTCAAAACGGATGATCGCAAAGTTGTATTCTCCGTCCGAAACGCCGTTTATTGAGTTAAGAGCGTTGGTTTCACGGAAGTTTACCGAAATATGCTGGCTTCTGTCAATTGAATTGATGAAATAGGAGAATGCGTTTGCAATATATGAAGCTCTGGGAATGGCGATCTTCAACGTATTAAGCTCCGAATTATCCGGCTTAAGTATGGTTTCCATTTTTTCAAGCTGCTGAATGATCGTCTTAGCGCATTCGAGGAAAGCTGCACCCTTTTCGGTAGGTTCAACGCCCTTGGAAATGCGCTTGAAAATAGGAGTGCCGTATTCATTTTCAACTTCTTTGATGGCCTTGCTCAGATTTGGCTGACCCATAAAAAGATTGGCGGCAGCCTTGGTAATGGAACCTGTTTTTTCAACTTCTACCATATATTTAAGCTGCAATAAATTCATGCTGATCATTCCTTAAAATTTAAAATAGTCGCACAAACTGCGGAAAATTTGCAGAATATCCCAAAATTTTTCATATGATATTATACCACTTTAATGCCGTGAATAAATTAACAATATGCTAACAATGTATGAATATGCAACAATTGCCGTACAAATATCTGATCTGTACGGCAATTGTATTGATTATTCGGTTAACAGAACGTCAGCTTATTTTGCGTCCTTGCCGTAATAAGCAAGACGGAGAAGCTTTTTGAGTTCGTCGATTCTGGGAAGTCTGGGGTTAGCGGTCGTGCACTGGTCATCGAATGCCTTGTATGCAAGCATTTCAACAGCACTGTCGTAAACCTTAGGATCGATGTAGGATCTGGGATCCTTTTCGCCTGCTTCCTTGATAGAAAGAGGAATGTTAACTTCAGTCATAAGATTTCTTACAGCGTCTGCAAGAGCCTTAACACCTTCCTGAACGGAAGCGTCCTGAGGAACGAAGCCCATGAGCTTGGCGATCTCAGCATAACGCTCAGGAGCGATATAGTGATCGTACTTAGGCCAAGCAGCAAACTTTGTAGGAGTCTGTTCGCCGTTGTATTCGATAACGTGGGGGAGGAGGTAAGCATTTGCAAGTCCGTGGGGAATGTGGAACTCACCGCCCAGTTTATGAGCCAGGGAGTGGTTTACACCAAGGAATGCGTTGGTGAACGCCATACCTGCGATACAGGAAGCGTTGTGCATCTTTTCTCTTGCAAGGTGGTCAGCGGTCTTGTAGGACTCGGGGAGGTACTTGAATACCAGCTTGATAGCGTGGAGAGCAAGTGCGTCTGTGTAGTCTGTAGCAAGAACGGAAACGTATGCTTCAATAGCGTGAGTGAGAACGTCAAGTCCTGTGAATGCTGTGGAAGCCTTAGGAACTGTGTAAACGAACTCAGGGTCAACGATAGCAATATCAGGAGTAAGCTCGTAGTCTGCAAGAGGATACTTCATGTTCTTGGACTTATCGGAGATAACTGCGAAGGAAGTAACCTCGGAGCCTGTACCGGAGGTCGTAGGAACGCAGACAAGCTTTGCCTTCTTACCCATCTTGGGAAACTTGTAAACCCTCTTGCGGATATCCATGAATTTCTGAGCCATACCGATGAAGTCAGCGTCGGGGTTCTCATAGAAGAGCCACATTGCCTTTGCAGCGTCCATTGCGGAACCGCCGCCGATAGCAACGATGCAGTCAGGCTGGAAGGAATTCATAATATCGGTACCCTTGCGTACTGTTGTGAGATCGGGGTCAGGCTCGACCTCGCTGAAAATTTCAAGAACAGGGTGGTTTTCGTTTTTATTGAGCTGATATGTGAGTCTGTCAACGTAGCCGAACTGAACCATTCCGGGGTCAGCTACGATCATTACTCTGTGGATGTTGGGCATCTTTGCAAGATACTGAACAGAGCCGGGTTCAAAATAGATCTTTTCGGGAACCTTGAACCACTGCATATTAAGTCTTCTCTTAGCGACCTTCTTAACGTTAATAAGGTTCTTAGCTGTAACGTTCTCGGAAACGGAGTTCTTACCGTAGGAGCCGCAGCCGAGTGTAAGAGAAGGAGCCATAGAGTTGTAAACATCACCGATAGCACCGAAGGATGCAGGAGAGTTAACAACGATACGGCTTGCGTTCATGGATTCGCCGTACTTGTCAGCAAGCTCATCGTTAGATGTGTGGATAACAGCGGTGTGACCTGCACCGTGCTTAAGCATTTCCTTACAAAGCTCGAAAGCGTGGTCTGTTGTGTCAGCCTTAACAACTGCAAGAACAGGGGAGAGCTTTTCAAGAGCAAGAGGATACTTGTTAGCGTCTGTGCCGCCGATCTCAACGCAGAGTACCTTGGTTTCCTTAGGAATTGTGATACCTGCCTTCTCGGCGATCTGCCAGGGATACTGACCAACGACCCAAGGACGTACAGCCATCTTGTCAAGGTCAATAATTGTATCCTGTATCTTCTGTACTTCTTCGGGAGTTGCAAAATAGCAGCCGTGATACTTCATAAAGCCAACTGCTTCATCATAAACCTCAGCGTCGATGATAGCAGCCTGCTCGGATGCGCAGATCATACCGTTATCGAAGGACTTGGAGAGAATGAGGTCATTAACAGCCTGCTTGATGTTAGCGGTCTTTTCAATATAGCAAGGTGTGTTTCCGGGACCAACGCCGAGTGCAGGCTTACCTGCGGAATAAGCAGCCTTTACCATTCCGGGACCGCCTGTTGCAAGGATAGTTGCAACATCGGGGTGGTTCATGAGCATACCTGTTGCTTCGATGGAAGGATATTCGATCCACTGGATGCAGTTTTCGGGAGCGCCTGCCTTGATAGCAGCGTCACGAACGATCTCTGCAGCTCTCTTGGAGCACTGCTGAGCGGAGGGGTGGAAACCGAAGATGATGGGATTTCTTGTTTTTGCGCAGATGATCGACTTGAACATTGTTGTGGAAGTCGGGTTTGTTGTAGGTGTTACGCCGCAGACGATTCCGAGAGGTTCTGCAACTTCAACGTAGCTTTCATCAATGTTGTCTTCGATGATGCCGACGGTCTTTTCGTGCTTGATGGAGTGCCAGATGTACTCTGTGGAGAAGATGTTTTTGGTGACCTTATCCTCGTAGATACCTCTGCCTGTTTCCTCGATAGCCATTTTTGCAAGCTCGCTCTGAGCGGAAAGACCTGCAAGAGCCATTGCCTCTGTGATCTTGTCGATCTGCTGCTGATCCAGCTTCATGTATTCTTCAAGAGCTTTCTTAGCGTTAGCCACAAGACCGTTGATCATATCCGCTGTTTCAACCTTCTTTGCCTCGTCAGCTGCGGGAGCTGCTGCGGCTTTTTTCTTGTCTGCCATAATCAAAAATCCTCCCATTAAAATTTTATTTTATTACTTATGGGTCGCATACATACGGGTAAAATCCCATTGATCTACCTTGCCTATATAATATCACATTGTTAAACTTTTGTCAATATGCATATTAAAAAAATTATGACTTTATATCGTTTTTTTCTGTAAACCGCAAACGGCTTTTATTCTTCCAAAGGCGTTTACATATAATTATTAACTTAATTTGCTCGGATTATTAATAATAAGACCGTATAATGATTAAAATAGTTAATATAAAGCGGCTGAAAATGAAAAAACGGTTTTCGGCGCTTTTTGATAAGGAGTATTGCCAATGGACTACAGTTTATATCAGCTTGCGATGTTTTTCCTTGTTTATGCTTTTCTTGGCTGGCTCTCGGAGGAGGTATTTGCCCTTGTAAGGCACGGAAAACTTGTTAACAGAGGCTTTCTGACGGGTCCTGTTTGTCCTATCTACGGCTTTGGAATGATAATAATCATACTTTGCCTTACGCCGGTGCAGGATATACTTCCGCTGCTTTTCCTCGGTTCAGCCGTACTGACTACGCTTCTGGAGTTTGTGACGGGTTATGTGCTGGAAAAGTTCTTTAAGACAAAGTGGTGGGATTATTCCGAAGAGCATTTTAACGTAAAGGGCTACATATGTTTGAAATTCTCGATATTATGGGGTCTTGCCGGAGTGTTTATAATGGATATAGTACACCCTTCGGTGATGAAGCTCCTTGATAAGCTGTCCTATAAAGCAGGACTTGTAATAATTGCAGTTTCGGCTGTTTTATTCGCTGTAGACCTTACAACGACCCTTATTTCCATGATAGACCTGCACAAAGGCGTTGCAAAGCTGGAGGAGCTTTCCGCAAAAGCCGAGGAATTCAGGCTTAAGCTTGAACATATGGCTGAGTCCGGCTCAGAACTTATTGAAGAACGCACCGATGAGCTGAAAGCGGAGTTTGCCCGTCAGCGTGAGCAGATAAGCGAGGCGCGGCTTGCCCTTTCCGACGAGCTTCACAGACGTCACCGCAGATTTTTCAGCGCATTCCCTCATTTTGAAAAGGGCGAGCGCTTTGAAAAGCTGAGAGAAGCCATTGAAGAATACCGTGAAAAACGAGGCAAATAACAGATAAAAAACTATCCCCGTAAATTTTTCGTTCAGAATATTTACGGGGATCATTCATTTTATGCAGAAGTTCGGATGTCAGCTTCCCTCTCCCGAAATGAAGGCGATAGGGTCTATCCATTCGCCGTTTTTCTTAAGAGCAAAGTGGAGGTGGGAGGCTTCCTTTATCTCACCCTCCGCAGTGTCTCCCACAGTGCCGATAACGGTACCTGCGGAAACGGTCTGTCCTTCAATAACGGGGATGTCCTTGCTGAGGTTGCAGTAAAAGCCTTCAAGACCGTTTTCGTGGTCGATAACAACGCAGGCGCCGAGCATCTGATCCTCATAGACCCTTGTTACCGTTCCCGAAGTCATGCTTTTTACCTTTTCGCCGAAATTTCCTGCAATATCAACGCCGTCATGGGTCTTCCAGACGTTCAGAGTGGAGGACTTCACAAGCTCTCCGCCGGAATATTCGCCGATTATCTCCCCATTGAGGGGGCGCACCATTGCCTGATAGGAAGCAGCCGGCACTTCGGAAACGAATTCTTCCATAACGTCCTCGGTCTTATCGCTCTGCTCCGTTTCAGCGGCAGATGTTACGGCTTCCGTTTCGGTTTTTGCCACCTGAGTTTGTTCGGCGTTTGCCTTTGCAGCGCCCGGCTCGTCCTCTGCGGCTGCCGTGGGTTTGTTTCCGATAAGCTGGTCGTTAAGCTGATCCGCCGCCTTTTTGTAGGAGTAAATTCCCACGCCGCCGACGATTAGCAAGCAAACGCATACAGCGATCGCAAAGCCTTTTCCGCCGAGATTTTCCTTGCTGAAAAAATTTTTCATATTAATATGTCCGCCTTTCGTAAAACTTCCGAGGGAATAATAAACCTTTTCCTCAAGCATAGTTTTGACAGATAAGGCGGATTTATACTATCTTTATTCAAATATTTGAAGAAAAAACTTTTTGGGGCAGATCGGGTCATCCGCTGAGAAAGCTCCGCAGCTTCATAAGCAGCTTTTTTTCACGCCGTGAGACCTGTACCTGTGAAGTTCCAAGCCTTTCCGCAACGGCAGACTGGGTAAGACCCTTGTAATACCGCAGAAAAATAAGTGTGCGGTCGTTTTCTTCAAGTGACATAAGCGCCTGATGAAGAGAAAGCATTTCCGTCATTTCATTTTCCGGTGTCTCTACCGCTATGTCGATCTGACAGCCTTCGTTGTCCTCGTCCGTGCCGGTAAGAGAAAGGGCAGGGGCGCCTGCAGCAATGGCTTCGGCAATGTTTTCGGGGGATTCGCCGCATATCTCACAAAGCTCGCTCAGCAAAGGCTCACGCCCGTTTTTCAGACAGAATTCATCCCTTATGCGTGAAACCTTGAGGGAAAGCTCTCTTAAACTTCTGCTCATTTTGACCGTTCCGCCGTTTCGGAACAGACCTTTTATCTCTCCCATTATCACGGGTACTGCATAGGTTGAAAACTTTACACCCCTGCTTTCGTCAAATCCGTTGGCAGCTTTGATAAGACCAACGCAGCCTGCCCCGAAAAGGTCGTCATATTCAATGCCCCTGCTTCTGAAACGGTTTGCGCAGAGATGCACAAGCCCCATATTGCTTTCAACGAATCTGTCGGTCTGAGTACCGTTCATCTGCCGCAGTTCCTTTCCTGTTGATTATGTATGATGCTGTCTGCGGAGACGAGCCTGCGGCACAAGGTTACGGTCGTTCCTTTTCCCACCTCGCTTTTTACCTTTACCTTGTCCATAAAGGATTCCATTACCGCAAAGCCAAGTCCTGCACGTTCCTCTTCGGGAGCGGAGGTGTAAAGAGGTTCCATTGCCTTTTCAACGTCGCCTATGCCGCAGCCGTGGTCAGTGATGCGTATGGAAACGGTCTTGTCGTTGTAAGCCCTGACTTGAACGTCGATTTTTCCGCTTTGGTTACGGTAGCCGTGAACGATAGAGTTTGTAACGGCTTCCGATACGGCGGTCTTTATCTCCGCAAGCTCGCTTACCGACGGGTCAAACTCCGAAATAAAGGACGTAACGCACATTCTTGCTATCCTTTCGTTGCAGCTTTGCGCAGGAAAAGAAAATTTCAGTTCGTTTATTACTTTCATTTTGGTTATCCTTTCTGCTTTTTCATTCGATAGAAGCAAGCCGTTCAAGACCTGCCAGCTTCATCACCTTTTTTATCTGTGCGGAAGCGTTTGTTACCGAGACCTTGCCGCCGTAGGTCTTTGCCAGCTTATACCTTCCCATTACAAGACCTATGCCGGAGCTGTCCATAAATGTTACCTCTCCGAAATCCAGCACAAGCACGGACGGGTGCTGCTTGTCCGCTTCAAGGTCTATCATACGCCGTATCTCTGCGGCGCTGTGGTGGTCTATTTCTCCCTGGATGTGTGCAGTTAAGGTACTGCCGTCTGTGTCAATTGTTACAGGCATTTTTGTAATCCTCCTTTTTCTATTATTGTAATACAAATTAATGTAAAATATTGTCAATTATAAGTACAAGCTATCTTTATTATTGCGAGAAAAGAAAACAAAGAGTTTTTGATGGATTTAACAAAAAATACATTTATATAAAAAACAAAATATGCTATAATGACAATATATGATCAAAACAATGCTGAAAGGTTGATAAATATGGATTCCGAGCGTTCACAGCTTTTTAACTGCGGCTGGAGCTTTGCTCTCCTTGAAAACGGTGCAGGCTATGAAAAAGCTGCTTCATACACAGATTATAAAGACGTTGAAATACCCCACGACTGGCTTATTTACGATACAAACGACCTTTACAAAAGCGGCGAAGGCTGGTACAAGAAAACGTTTTCTCTTGAAAAAGGCGGGTATAAATATAGTATAGATTTTGACGGCGTTTATATGGACAGCACGGTCTATGTCAACGGCGCCGCTGCAGGCAGCTGGCACTACGGCTACTCGTCCTTTTCCTTTGATATAACCGACCTGCTTAAGGACGGCGAAAATACTGTAATGGTGCAGGTGAGATACGTTGCTCCAAACTCAAGGTGGTATTCCGGCGCAGGAATTTACAGGAATGTTTATCTTACCAAAACCGCTCCTCTGCACATTGTCAGGGACGGAGTTTATATTACCGCAGACCCGGTAAACGGAAATGTGAAGGTAGAAATAGAAGCAACGGGGGATTACGACTCTGTTTGCCACGAAATATTCACATCCGACGGCTGTAAAGTTGGAGAATTTTACAGCAATTCTTTCAAAATTGACAGTCACAAGCTCTGGAACCTTGATGATCCTGTACTTTATACAATGAAAACGAGTATTGTAAAGGCAAATAACATTACAGATACAGTCAAGAATGTATTTGGTTTCAGGAGCATAAAATTTGACCCCAACAAGGGATTTTTCCTTAACGGACAGCATATGAAGCTGAAAGGCGTGTGCCTGCACCACGATCTGGGCGCTCTCGGTGCAGCTGTGAATTACAGCGCGTTGGAACGTCAGATACTTCTTATGAAAAAAATGGGAGCAAACGCTGTGCGAACCTCCCACAATATGCCGTCAAGGGAGCTTGTGGACATCTGCGACAGAGTGGGTATGCTTGTGGATTCCGAGAGCTTTGATATGTGGGAGCTGCCCAAGACCGAGTTTGACTATGCAAGATTTTTCAAAGAGGACGCACATAAAGACGTTCTCAGCTGGGTAAGGCGTGACAGAAATCACCCCTGCATTATAATGTGGAGCATCGGCAATGAGATCTACGACACCCACGCTTCGGAACACGGCTATGAGATAGCAGAAATACTGGCAGGATATGTAAGAGAAGCCGACCCTGAGTGTCACGCTGTGCTTACCATAGCTTCAAACTATATTGAGTGGGAAAATTCCCAGAAAATCGGAAATCTCCTTGTTCATTCGGGCTATAATTACACGGAAAAATGCTATGACGAGCATCACAAAAAGTACCCCGATACCGTGATTTACGGAAGTGAGACCTCTTCCGCCGTAAGAAGCAGGGGAATTTACCATTTTCCGTCAGATATTCCGCAGCTTACCCATGACGACCACCAGTGCTCTTCCCTTGGAAACAGCTGTGTAGGCTGGGGAAGACCTATGGAAAGCGCCTGGGTCGAGGACAGAGACAGGGAATTCTGCGCAGGTCAGTTTATTTGGACGGGCATCGACTACATAGGCGAACCTACGCCCTACAGCACTAAAAACAGCTATTTCGGCGCAGCAGATACCGCTTGCTTTCCCAAGGACGCATACTATTTTTACCAATCTGTCTGGACGGACTTCAAAACCGCCCCGATGATACATCTTCTGCCTTATTGGGACTTTAACGAGGGGCAGCTTATTGACGTTATCGCTTATACAAATGCGCCTGCCGCCGAGCTTTTCTTCAACGGCAAGTCTCTCGGCGTGAAGATGATCGATCATAAACACGGAAAAATTCTTCATGCGGAATGGAAGATACCTTATGAAAAGGGCGAATTAAAGGTCAACGCCATTGACGAAGACGGAAATGTTGTCGCAAGCGATGTCCGGCGCAGCTTTGGCGACCCTGTTGAAGTGGTGCTGAAAGCGGACAGAAACGTTATTAATGCAGATGCAAACGAGCTTTGCTTTGTTGAAATTTCCGCCGCAGACGAGAACGGCACCTTTGTCGCCAACGCAAGAAACTATGTAAAGGTAACGGTAGAGGGCGCAGGACGGCTTCTCGGACTTGACAACGGCGATTCCACCGATTACGGTCAGTACAAGACCGATTCAAGAAAACTTTTCAGCGGAAAACTCCTTGCAATTGTTGGTCCAAACGGTGAGGATGGCGAAATAACCGTAACGGTGTCTTCGGAAGGTCTGAAAACGGCAGCTGTGAGTGTACAGTCAAAAGGCTTTACACATACTTCAAACGCACAAAAACTTGTTCCGCAGATAACACCTTCAAAACCGGGAGCAGTTCCTATGCGTAAGATAGAGGCTTGCGCCGCAGACGGAGGAAAACTCACCGAGGAAAGACCCTGCGCAGATGTTAAATACAGAATTTTGCCGAAAAACGCCGCCTATGACGATGTAACCTTTAAACTTGTCAAGCCAAACGGCGTTGAAACGGATATTGCGGAAGCGGAAATGTGCGGCGATACCGTAAAAGTCACCGCAAAGGGCGACGGCGAGTGCATTCTCAGGCTTTACGGCAATAACGGTGCGGAATATCCCCAGGTCATTTCCGATGTTGCCTTTGAGATCTCAGGCTTGGGAGCGGCTGTGCGTGATCCTTACTCAATGATTTTGGCAAACACCTTTGCTTCTTCGGATGTTCCTGTTACAATTATCGAAAACGGCGCTCTCGGCGGATTTGCACAGAGAAGCCGTGTGGATTTTGCTAATCTTGATTTCGGAAAAACAGGTACGGACAAGATAAGAGTGTACTTTGGCAACTGCCGCAACAGGGAGATACCCGTTGAAATTTTTGACGGCGAAGATCTTGTTGAAACGCTGATGATACCCCACAACAACGGCTGGGACAAGGCTTCACCCTTTGATTTTACCCTTCCCGTGCGGCTTAAAGGCGTTCACAATATCGGTGTTGCGGTTTCCGACAACTGTATTTTCGGCGGCTTTGAGTTTATTGAAGAAAACAGGGCTTACGCCGCTCTTGACCCTGCTGACTGCGACAATATTTACGGTGATGACTACAAGATTGGCGGAAACGGCATTGAAAATATTGGCAACAACGTTGTTATTGAATTCAAGGGCATGGATTTTGGCGACGGCGCACACAAGCTGGAGCTTACGGGACGTACTCCCAACAAGGTGAACACCATACAGCTTTGCTGCACCGCAGACGGCTCTTTGAGAAAACAGCTTATTGAGTTTGAACATTCGGAAGAGTACGCTTCAAGAGTGTTTGAGATTGATGAAATAAGCGGAACGACCGATATAAGCTTTGTATTTATGCCGGGAAGCAAATTCGATTTCCTCGGATTCAGATTTATTAAGTAAGAAGGATTTTGATTTGAACGAATTAATTGTCAGACTTGCGGTAATTGCCGTGTGTATCATAGGTATTGCCGCCGCAGCCGCATTTATAATCATCGGTCTTAAAGGCGGCGAAAACGAAAATGAGTATGCCGAAGCTGTAAATGGAACAACCTTTACAGAAGAAAATACGGCGGAACTTACCGAAACGGCTTCAGCGGAAACCTCCTATGAGTTCGACATTGCAGATGTGACCGATGCACCTGAGGTCACAACAGTTCCCGAAGAAACAGGCGAAAACATCGAAACCTCGTCAAGCAGGACTATTATAACAAGCCGTGCCCGAAAGGAATACGACAACCATTCCGTTTATATAGATATGGAATCGGTGCTGCAGCTTCCCGAGCTTCCCGTTGGCTGTGAAATAACGGCGCTTACCATTAATCTGCGGTATCTGGGCTTTGATGCGGACAAAACAGACCTTGCGTCCAATTATCTGCCTAAGGGCGGCAATGCGCAGTACATAGACGGCGAGCTTTACAAGGACAGCTTTTTCGATTACTTCATAGGCGACCCCTTTTCAAGAGGCTACGGCTGCTTTTCAAACGCTATCGTAAAGGCGGCGGAAAAGTATATTGCCGATAACGGCGGCGGCTATACCGTGGTGAACCTGTCAGGGTCGAATCCCGATGTGCTGTACGACTATCTTGCGGAGGGAATACCCGTTATCTGCTGGGCGACCGACGGAATGATAGAGCCGGAATATTACGAAAGCTGGTTCGACAACGCAACAGGGGAGAAGCTGGACTGGTACCTTAACGAGCATTGCTTTGTCCTTGCAGGCTTTAATATGGACGCAGATACCGTTACCCTTAACGACCCTATGAAGGGCATTATCGACTACAATATCAACAAGTTTGAAACAAGATATGCTCAGATGTACAGTCAGGCAATAGTCATTTTAAAGGACGAGGACAGCGGAGAAACTGCTTCTTCGGAGCAGGAAATAGAAGAAACGGAACAAACCGAAACGACGGATTCGGCGGAAGAACCTTCATTTGATACGGAAGAATAAAAATAATATATCCCCCGTGAAATACGGACAAAACCTTGTAAAATATAGGTTTAACGGCGGTTTGAACGCCATATCCGTATTATCTCGGGGGATTTTTATCTCAAAAAAATAAATTTTTTTAAATTTTTTTGGCAAAACCCCTTTTCAAATCCTGCAAAACGTGATAAAATATAAGCTGTATTGACACGGCGTAATTTTATGCCGCTGAATTGGAGGATGTAAAATGAGTAAATTTCGTATTGGCATAGTCGGCTACGGCAACCTTGGCAGAGGAACCGAGCTGGCAATAAGACAGACCCCGGACGCAGAGCTTGCGTGTGTTTTCACAAGGCGTGACCCGTCCGCACTTAAAATACTGACCGAGGGCGTACCCGTATATTCGGTAAACGATATTGCGGCGCATAAAAACGATGTTGACGTACTTATTCTCTGCGGCGGAAGCGCAACAGACCTGCCCGTTCAGGGACCTCAGCTTGCAGAAATGTTCAACACTATTGACAGCTTTGATACCCACGCAAAAATTCCCCAGTATTTCGATTCCGTTGACGCTGCGGCTAAGAAGGGCGGCAATGTAAGCATTATTTCCGTTGGCTGGGATCCCGGTATGTTTTCCGTTAACCGTCTTTACAGCAGCTGCATTCTTCCCGAGGGTGAAAATTACACATTCTGGGGCAAGGGCGTAAGCCAGGGACACTCCGACGCTATCAGAAGAATAGAGGGCGTTGCCGATGCAAGACAGTACACTATCCCCGTAGAATCCGCCGTTGAAGCTGTTAGAAGCGGCTCAAATCCTGCCCTTACCACACGCCAGAAGCACACAAGAGAGTGCTTCGTTGTAGCAAAAGAGGGCGCTGACAAGGCTAAGATCGAGTCCGAGATAAAGAATATGCCCAACTATTTCGCTGATTACGACACTACCGTACACTTTATTTCCGAGGAAGAACTGAAGCGTGACCACAGCGGACTTCCTCACGGCGGCTTTGTTATCAGAAGCGGCAAGACCGGCGAAAACAAGGAGACCTCCCACGTTATCGAGTATTCCCTCAAGCTGGGTTCAAACCCCGAGTTTACTTCAAGCATTCTTGTTGCATACGCAAGAGCGGCAGTAAGGCTTTCAAGAGAGGGTGCAGCAGGTGCCAAGACCGTGTTTGACATTGCTCCTGCATACCTTTCTCCCAAGAGCGGTGCAGAGCTCAGAGCGGAAATGCTTTGATTTGAACAAGTTTGAAGTGTGGAGAGTGAAGAGTGGAGTTAAACTTTGATTTTATACTCTCCAAATTTAAAAGACAATTTAGTGAAGGTTTCTATAAATAAAGAATTGTCTGATTGATTAAGCTAACGAAAAAAATCACTTTTGATACTTTTAGGGTGTCAAAAGTGATTTTTGTTTTTGTCGGAAGTTGACTTGTTAGGCGGCGGTGTGATATAATTAAACTATAATAAATAGGGATTTTTGTACTTTAAGTTGGTGATTTAAATGGAAAACAATGGAATGGACTTTAGAGAAACTTTACTAAATCAAATAAAAGAATATCTTGATGGTAAAATAACAAAAGAAGAATATTATGCAATGGCTGAACCTTTTTATACCCAATACGCTCATAATTGCAATAACACATTGTTCCTTGAATATTTTTTAGCTACAATACCAGATGCTTGTTTATTTTATATTGACGAACCCAACTTCACATCTGAAAGTAATGATGAAATGTTTTACAAAACGTTAAGTGAAGCATATATAAATTTACAGAAACTTTAAAGATATTTTTGAGTTGATTTGATACACATATTCCAATTTGGCAAAGGTTTCTATGAATAAAGAATTGGCTGATTGATTAAGCTAACGAAAAAATCACTTTTGATACTTTTAGGGTGTCAAAAGTGATTTTTATTTTTGTCGGAAGTTGACTTGCTGTAATGAGTTTGAAGTGTGGAGAGTGAAGAGTGGAGTTATAATTTTAACTTCACTCCCAACTCTTCACACTTCACTCTTTGATAATTCCACTCTCCACTTTCCACTTTCCAAATTCAAAAAACCCCCGTGAAGAACACTCCTCACGGGGATATTTTTTATTATAGCGTAAAATCAAACGGAAAGCTCGGCAGTTTCGTTAAGAATATCCTTGTTTGCGTCAAGAATAGGCTTGATGCAGCCGTTAATGAACTCTTCGACCTGCTGAGAGCTTCTTCCTGTGAAGTTTTCGGGCTGGAGAATAGCCTTTATCTCTTCCTCGTTAAGCATAAAGTCGGGGTCTGCAAGCACTCTGTCAATAAGGTCGTTTTCAAGACCCTCTTCCTTGACCTGCTTGCCTGCCTCCATAGCGTACTGACGGAGCTTTTCGTGAAGCGCCTGACGGTCGCCGCCCTTCTTTACAGCGTCCATCATAATGTTCTCCGAAGCCATAAAGGGCAGCTCCTTCATTACTCTTGCACGGATTACCTTGGGGTAAACAACAATTGCGGAAGTGACGTTTATCATAATGTTGAGTATAGCGTCAATTGCAAGGAAGCCCTCTGCAACGGAAATACGCTTGTTTGCGGAGTCGTCAAGAGTTCTCTCAAACCACTGTGTACCGGAAGTGAACGCAGGGTTAAGGGAATCGATCATAACGTATCTTGCAAGAGCGGTGATTCTTTCGCATCTCATGGGGTTTCTCTTGTAGGGCATAGCAGACGACCCTATCTGATTTTTCTCAAAGGGTTCTTCCATTTCCTTGAAGTTCTGGAGAATACGCATATCGTTTGCAAACTTCATTGCGGACTGAGCAATTCCGCTGAGAGTTGCAACTATCTGGGAGTCTATCTTTCTTGAATAGGTCTGACCTGAAACGGGAACAACGGCGTCGAAGCCCATTTCCTCGGCAATAAGCTCTTCCAGCTTCTTTACCTTTTCCGTGTCGCCCTCGAAAAGCTCCATAAAGGAAGCCTGTGTGCCGGTTGTACCCTTTGAACCGAGGAGCTTCATATTTGCAAGGCGGTAGTCAATTTCTTCAAGATCCATAAGCAGCTCGTTCATCCACAGGGTAGCACGCTTGCCAACGGTGGTAAGCTGTGCAGGCTGGAGGTGAGTGTAAGCAAGGCAGGGCATATCCTTGTATTCCATTGCAAAGCTGGAAAGCTGGTTAAGTACGTTTATGAGCTTGCGCTTTACTATCTTAAGAGCGTCCCTCATAATGATAATATCGGTGTTGTCGCCTACATAGCAGGAGGTCGCGCCAAGGTGGATAATACCCTTTGCCTTGGGGCAGGCGAGACCGTATGTGTAAACGTGCGCCATAACATCGTGACGGACAAGTTTTTCACGCTCTGCCGCAGTTTCATAGTCGATATTGTCGATGTTTGCTTCAAGCTCGTCCACCTGTTCCTGAGTTACGGGCAGACCAAGCTTCATTTCCGCTCTTGCAAGAGCGACCCAGAGGCGGCGCCATGTGGTGAATTTTTTATCTGCAGAGAAGATATACTGCATTTCCTTGCTTGCGTATCTGGTGCAGAAAGGGGATTCATAGCTGTTTGTTGACATTAATATAACAACTCCCGTTAAACAATATTTTTTTCAGTATAACATATTTCAGCAGGTTTTGCAAGGGCTTTTACATATTAATAGCATTGCAGCGATATTTTTACCTTGTCAAACCGCTTTTTCGCAAGGTCT
Source organism: Oscillospiraceae bacterium (assembly GCA_051881775.1). Lineage (GTDB taxonomy): Bacteria > Bacillota > Clostridia > Oscillospirales > Ruminococcaceae > UMGS363. The sequence continues at coordinate 46,807 of JBJEQN010000103.1, forward strand.
GACTTACTGATGTAAAAATACAGATTTCCTCCGTCGCCGAACATAAAGCCGCAATTATTGCTTTCAAATGTGGAAAGCTGGCAAAGCTGCACATACTCTTCGTCAAATTCTTCCGTAAGTCCGCCTTGGATAACGTCGGAATATCCTCCGAGCTTGAAATATATTTCGCTGTATTCTGAGGTGTCATAGCCGAGAACAGCGGTTTTCGCATTGTCATATTCATCGTAATTAAAATTCACATTGCCGCAGAGATTTTCGTGATCCTCATAAGAGGGCAGATCATTTTTGCCAAAAAACCGAACGGCACTTTCGTCAATAATGCAGTTCATATCGGCGTATCCGAAACAGCCGCAATCTGTGGGGTCGTATTCGTCGGGAAAATCGGTCGGCACAAGCAGCGACAGGTCACCGTCATAATAATAAACTGCATAACCCTTGCCGTCTTGGTCATCGCTTTCCCAGGGCTGATTTTCTATATCATAGAAGAAATAGAGCATACCCTTTTCGGGGAAAATGCCGTCCTTGTCGTACTCGTGTATCTCCGCACAGTTTATCTGCATCAAAAAGGTAAGCGGCTCGTCAGATTCATTTCTGTACCATACAAAATTTGCCGGCATATCGGGCTTTCCGCCTATCTTTGAAGAAGCGGTCTCTATTGTGCGTTCTTCATATATCGGTTCAATATATATTGCATTTTTCATAAACGGTTTAAGCTGTTCAACAACACTTTCCGAAACCTCAGTGGCTGTACGGGGAGGCTTGCGTTCTGCGCTTTTCCGGTTCTCACGATCCATACGCATAGCGTCCTCTTCGGTAATGCCCATCATCTCAAAAAGCTGCCTGTTCATTTCCTTGGCACGTTTTTTCTGTTCCTTAGGCGAAAGGCTCATCAATTCCGAAATGTCAGAGACCCCCATCATTTCCGACATCATTTTTTCGGCATTGGCAAGCAGATTTTTCTGTTCTTCGGATAAAGACCCCAGCAGTTCTTTTTCTGCTTCTTCCGCTTTTTTCATAATTTCGTCCATGTCTGCCATAATTATCCTCCAATCTGACCTTTATCATAATGCTTTAAAACGAATGTACACAAATTATAGCATATTCTGCATAGATTATCAACGTTTTTTATGATATAAATATGTATAATGATAAATCAACGGAGGCACACATCATGAAGACGGTTAGTTGGCACTGTTATTTTTAGGGCAAATATATCAAAATACAGTATTTTTTCTTTACAAACGCCATTTTTGATGTTATAATTATTCTATCGGAAATGTCTAATCGGTAAAAATACTGAAGGATGATATAATGAAAGTAGATTTTAACAAAAAGTATACCACCATAGCCGTTTATACCGTTATTACTTTTGCGGTATGCCTGCTGCTTGTTGTTCTGGTGAAGGAATCGGAAAAGATCTCGGCAGGATTAAAAACCGTTGCAAAGGTGCTTGCTCCCGTGACATGGGGCGTTGTTATCGCTTATATACTTAACCCGGTCATGATGTGGTCGGAGAAGTGCCTTAAAAAGCTTCTTGAAAAGAAAAAGGAGCGCCCCAAGCTGGTGCGTTCATTAAGCGTGTTTTTAAGTATGATACTGCTCATTGCGATACTTATTGCCTTTGTTGCTATCCTTATTCCTCAGATAGTGGACAGCATAGTTGGCATTGCAGGAAACTTTTCCACTTATCTCAGCAATTTTGAAAAGTGGATATATAAATTTGTCGAGGACTATCCCGATATTTACAATTTTGTGCAGGATCAGTTCAACAGCATCCAGCCTAAGATAAACGAATTCGTCAACAATCTTATCCCACAGCTTGCCAATATAGCCGTAAAGCTGAAGGACGGCGCTATCGGACTTATCGGTGGTTTAAAGGATTTTGTTATCGGCTTTATCGTTGCCATATATCTTCTGTTCAGCAAGGAAAAATTCATCGCTCAGGCAAGAAAAATGATCTCGGCAATTTTCCCGAAGTATTTTGCACAAGGCGTGTTCAACGTTGCTTCTCATGCAAACAAGACCCTCGGCGGCTTTATTTCGGGCAAGATACTCGATTCAACTATTATCGGAATTATTACTTTCATATGTATGACCATAATGAAAATGGACTTTGTTGCGCTGATAAGCGTTGTTATCGGCGTAACGAATATCATCCCGTTTTTCGGTCCGTTTATCGGAGCAATACCAAGCGCAGTTCTTCTCCTTGTGGCGGCGCCGAGGCAGGTCATTCCTTTTGTAGTGTTTATAATCATTCTCCAGCAGTTTGACGGAAATATTCTTGGCCCGAAGATACTTGGCGATTCAACGGGACTTTCACCCTTCTGGGTAATGTTTGCAATATTTGTGGGCGGCGGTCTGTTCGGATTTGCAGGTATGCTGCTTGGAGTGCCCGTGTTTGCCGTTATTTATTCAATGATAAGCGATTTTGTCAATTTTCTCCTCAGAAGAAAGGGAATGTCCGCCGATACGGGAGATTACTACGCTCCTGCAGCGGAAACGTCACCTTCTTCAAAAAGAGAATTTGTCAATAAGCCTGTTTCGGAAATTTTTAAATCAAGAAAGAAAAAACAGGACGGAGAAACAGAAGCAGCGGTCAACGATAATAAAGACGATTCGGAAAAATAATAGTTTTAAGGAGAACTTTTTATGATAAAGGATATTCAGGAGCAGATACTCCGTTTGAAAAAGGAAAAGAACGTTACGATCCTCGCACACAGCTATCAGGCGGAGGAAATTCAGGAGATCGCCGATTATACGGGAGATTCTTTCAGACTTTCACAGCTTGCAGCAGAGGATAAAAATGACACGCTGATAATGTGCGGCGTTCATTTTATGGCTGAGACCTGCAAAATTCTTTCGCCCAATAAGAAGGTCATTCTTTCCTGCCCGAATGCAGGCTGTCCTATGGCGGAGCAGATAAGCGCAGAGGAGCTTGTCCAGCTTAAACAGATGTACCCCGGCTATACGGTAGTTGCGTATATCAATACAACAGCCGCATTAAAGGAGCATTGCGATGTTTGCGTGACTTCCAGCTCTGCGGTGGAGATATGCCGCAAAATCGAAAACAAAGATATTTTGTTTATTCCCGACTGCAACCTGGGCGCATATGTCAAGGAGCAGCTTCCCGAAAAAAATATCAAGCTGATACAGGGCGGATGTCCCGTTCATGCAGCTGTAACGGAGAAAATGGCGGTTGAAGCAAAAGCCGCACACCCCGAAGCGCTGCTTCTCGTTCACCCCGAATGTCAGCCATCCGTGTGTAAGCACGCCGATTACATAGGCTCCACTTCCGGCATCGTAAACTTTGCCAAGAAGTCCGAAGCAAAGGAATTTATCATCGGAACGGAAATTTCCATTGCCGAGCATCTCCAGTATATCTGTCCCGACAAGAAGTTTTATCCCCTTTCCAAGCACCTTATCTGCCCCAATATGAAGGGTACAACCCTTGTGGACGTTTATAACTGCCTTACCGGCGAGGGCGGACTTGTAATAGAAATGCCAGAAGAGCAGATAAAGCGTGCCTCCGTTTGCATCGACAAAATGCTTGAAATGGGATGAGTTTAATGCGGAATTAGGAATTCGGAATGCGGAATTAATGGCGGATTCCGTACATATGAAATAAAAAACAACGTTTTTGTGGAAAAGCACAAAAACGTTGTTTTTGCTTGTGTAGGAAACTACATTATTGACGCAAATTTTCGGATAATAAATAATTCCGCATTCCGCATTCCGCATTCCGAATTATTTATAAAGTGCTCCGTAGCATTCGCAAGCCTTGTAATCGGCGTCTTCAAGATTGCCTGTGCCGAAAGCAGACCATGCGTGAGGACGGTAAATGTCCTCGTCGGGTACGTTGTGCATTGCAACGGGAATTCTAAGCATTGAAGCAAGGGTGATAAGATCCTTGCCGATGTGACCGTATGCAAATGCGCCGTGGTTTGCGCCCCAGTTTGCCATTACGGAATAAACGTCCTTGAACGCCGTCTTTTCGGGCATAAGGTTGGGAACGAACCAGGTTGTTGGCCAGGTCTTGTCCGTGCGGTCGTCAAGGGGCTTGTGTATTTCTTCGGGAAGAACGACGGTGTAGCCCTCCGCAAGCTGAAGAACAGGACCTATGCCGTCAATAACGTTGACTCTAATCATTGTAACGGGCATTTCAGCCTGTGTGCGGAAGTGTGAGGAGAATCCGCCGCCTCTGAAGTATCCGAGATTTGCAGGACACCAGTCAACCTTGCCGAGAACAGCGTCAATGTCCTTGTCGGTCATATCCCACCACTTTTTCATAAGGTGATTGCCGTTTTCATCCTGCGCCATACCTGTTCCGTCAAGAGCGGCAGCGCCGGAGTTGATAAGGTGAATGAAGCCGTTTGCAGCCTTGCCCGTAGGCTTGATTCCCGTTACACGTTCAACAGCTTCGGGGCTCCAGTATGTACGAACGTCTGCAAAAACGGAGGCTGTGCCGGTAACAAGTGTTCCCAGAAGCATTGCTGTGCCGTTAAGACCGTCATTTTCTGTTGCAAAGGTAAGAGGCTGCTTCTTGCCGTTCCAGTCAAAGGTGGTGTTAAGGATAGACTCGCAGAAATCGGCGTTGGGGAGCCAGTCTGTCCACTGGCGCTGACCCTGGAAACCGCCCATAACAGCGTTTCTGCCGTTTGCTTCTTCCTTCCAGCCCATTTCACGGAGCTTTTCGTTGCCAAGCATAATATCACGGACGATAAGGGTCATCTTAACGGTGAATTCCCACTGCTCCTCGTGGGACATTACCTTCTTGTTGCCGGGATTTATCTCTGTGTTGATGTCCATACCCTCGGGACAATGAGCCTTTGTCCACGCAAGAGCCTTTTCATATTCCTCGTGGTCGTAAATTTCAAGGTGGATTCGGCGGAGAATTTCCGTCATATCTACCCATTCGGGGCGCAGACCGAGATAATCCTGCATAAACATTGCGTCGCAGTAAGAGCCTGCAATACCCATAGCAACACCGCCGATGTTAACGTAAGCCTTGGTTTTCATCCAGCCAACGGCAACTGCACAGCGTGCAAAGCGGAGTATTTTCTCCGAAACGTCCTCGGGGATAGAGGTGTCGTCAGCGTCCTGAACATCGTGACCGTAGATAGAGAACGCAGGCAGACCTCTCTGAGCGTGAGCGGACATTGCAGCGGCAAGATAAACTGCGCCGGGGCGTTCTGTGCCGTTAAAGCCCCATACAGCCTTGATAGTTGTAGGGTTAAGGTCGATAGTTTCCGTAACGTAGCACCAGCAGGGGGTAACGGAAAGTGTTGCGCAGATGTTCTGTGTCGAGAAAAATTCCTCAGCCTTTGCAGCCTCTGCGCCGCCGCCTATTGTAAACGGCGTGATAACGCATTCTACAGGCGTTCCATCGGGATAGCGGCAGTTTTCTTCGATAAGCTTCTTTGCGGAATTTGCCATGTTCATCGTCTGAACTTCAAGGGATTCTCTTACTCCGAACTGACGTCCGTCAATAATTGGTCTGATTCCTATTCTTGGGTACATAATTCATTCTCCTTTTTAGTTTAAAGTGAAAAGTTGAAAGTTGAAAGTGGAATTTGCGGAAGTTTGAAATGTTAAGAGTGTATTTTTTCAATAATTCCGAATTCCGCATTCCTAATTCCTAATTATTTCAAGATACCTTTTGTACGCAGATTCCCATTCATCCGTATTTTCGGGGGAGTAGAGCTTTACATTGTCCGATCCTGCAATAATCTGCCTTGCTGTCTTGATGTCGGGAATAGCGCCAACGGCAATAAGCTGCATTGCAATGTTTCCGTAAGCGGTAGCCTCGATAGGACCTGCCACAACGTCACAATTGCAGGCAGCGGCGGTCATTCGGCAAAGCATACCGTCCTTCGTTCCACCCCCCACAAGATGAATTTTTCTGTATTCCTTGCCCGTGCATTCCCTTATCTCGTCAAAGGTAAGACGGTATTTAAGCGCAAGGCTCTCGTAAATGCACCGCATAACTTCGCCCACACTTTCGGGAACGGGCTGATTCGTCCTGCGGCAGTATTCACGCACTCTTTCGGGGATATTTCCCACGGGTACAAACTCGGGTGCGTCGGGGTCGATAAAGCACTTGAAGGGTTCACACTCCAGCGCCATTTTTTCAAGGTCGGCAAAGGAATATTCCTTGCCCTCACGCCTGAACTGACGGCGTGATTCCTGAATAAGCCATAAGCCTATAATGTTCTTTAAGAAGGTGGTTTTTCCGCCGTAACCCGTTTCGTTGGTGATGTTCAGCGCCGCAGATTTTTCGTTTATAACAGGTTCGTCCGTTTCCGTGCCGAAAAGCGACCAGGTTCCGCAGGAAATGAAGATGAAATCCTCTTCCTCCGTGGGAGCAGCTGCTGCGGCACATTGCGTGTCGTGTCCGCAGACGGAAATTACCTTTGCAGAGGGAATGTCAAGCTCCCTGCAAATTTCCTCGGAAAGCTCTCCAAGCTCCGTTGCAGGCATACATATCTCAGGCAGTATATTTTTCGGGATACCAAGCGCATCAAGCACCGTTTCCGACCAACTGCGGTTTACAGCGTTCATCATCTGGGTCGTGGAAGCAATGGAAAGCTCCGCACGCTTTTTTCCCGTCAGCAGATAGCCGAATAAATCGGGCATAAGCAGCAAGGTTTCCGCATTTTTCAGCATATCTGGGCGCTGCAGTTTAAGGGAAAGAAGCTGAAAAGCCGTGTTTATCTCCATAAACTGGTTGCCCGTTATCTTGTAGAACTGCTCCTTGTCAATAAGCTCAAAAGCCTTGTCGAGCATACCCGAAGTGCGGCTGTCACGGTAGTTTACGGGCAGCTCCAGAAGGTGACCGTCCTTGCCGATAAGTCCGAAATCAACGCCCCAGGTATCCACAGCAAGACTGTCAAATCCGCCGCTTTGCGCAGCCTTTACAAGCCCCTGCTTGATCTCGTGAAAAAGACGGGGCAGATCCCAGTAAAGGGTGCCGCACATCTGAACGGGAGTGTTTTCAAAGCGGTGTACTTCTTCCAGCTTAATGGTCTCACCGTCGAAAATGCCGATAATTGCTCGTCCGCTTGAAGCACCGAAATCGAAAGCCAAAACTCGTTTTTCCATATCAGCTCACCGTTACTTTACAACGCCTTTTTTAAGGATAATGTTTGCGTAAATTGCCTCTTCGCCCGTTGCAACAACAGCGTAAGCGGTCTTTGCACGTTCGTAAAAAGCAAAGCGTTCTATCATTTCTATCTTGCAGTTTTCCGGCTCGTATTTGTTTATAACAGCCTTGTAATCGTCCCATATCGTGGGAACAACAGGGTCGCCGGGAACTACCTCCATAAGCATAACAGGCTTTTCAGTGTATGTATCAAGAGGGAAAAGCTGCATAATTGCGTCAAGAAGCTCCGTTACACCGTGACCGTCGCAGCGGATAACACGCTTGCCAATAGTTTCGGCAGGAAAGTTGCCGTCTGCGATAACGATTTCATCTCCGTGTCCCATTTCCATAAGGGTCTTGACAAGCTCAGGGGAGAGGAGCTTTGGGATGTTTTTTAACATATTATATGACCTCCAATTTAAAGTGTGGAGTGTGAAGAGTGTAGAGTGGAGTTTTTCAATTTGGAAAGTTGAAAGTTGAAAGTAGAATTTTTTTGATCAATAAATCTCCGTCTTTGAAGCAGAAATTATAACTTCACACTTCACTCTTCACACTTCAAACTCTGATTTAGTCGTAAATAACAAATCCGTCTTTTCTTGCGGCAGGCTGTTGGTGAACGGTGTCTGCATAGCCGAGAATACAGTTTCCGATGCCAACATATTTTTCGTCAAGACCCCATTTTTTCATAAGAGCCTTGCCTTCTTCTGTCTGGAATGTTTCTCTTGCTCTGTGTATCCAGCAGGAATCCACGCCCAGTGAAAACGCTGCATTCATAAGATTTCCCATAACAAGACTTCCGTCCTCAATATAAGTATTTACAGTGCTGTCAGCAAAAACTATAACTAACACAGGAGCGCCGTAAAATGGGTCGTTTACGCCGTCCATTATCCTTGCATTTATCTGCGACAGCATATTTATGGTTTCCGTGTCCCTAACAACCACCATAACGGAGGACTGCTTGCCTCTTCCGTTGGGCGCATATTCTCCTGCGTTAAGTATTTCGTTAAGAACATCGTCGGGAACGGGTGTGTCTTTGTAGGAACGCACACTTCTGCGTGATACAAGGTTTTTTATAGTTTCGTTCATATTAATAAAATCTCCTGTCGTCAAAATTACTGCCTTTCTTTAAGACTAAGCTCCGAAATAGCTATGTCTACGCCGTTTTTGTCCGCAAATTTAACGGCTCCCGAGATCAAACGGTCCTTGTTCTTTTCAAACACGGACAGGACAAATTTATCCTGTTCCTCCTGCGGTATGAAACGCAGGAAATTTTCAAGCACACCCGGCGATTCGGCAGCGTTAAGAACTGCAGGCGGCAGGGAAATATCGGACTTATCTGCGTAGGGCAGCAAGGCTCTTATGGCCTGAGCGTAATTTATTTCATCTATATCGACGGTCAATCTGAATTTCATAAATACATCTTTCTTGTTATAAACAATGCGCAATCCGAACGCAGGCAAAACGCTCGGATTGCGGTTTGATTTTAATTTACTGTTGGATCAAAGGAGAGACTGGTAAAGCTCCTTGATCTCTGCAACGGAAGTGTCTCTGGGATTTCCGGGACGGCAAGCGTCATCGTAAGCGGACTGTGAAAGGAAGTCAAGATCTTCAGGCTTAACAATGTCCTTAAGGTCTGCAGGGATTCCTACATCCTGTGAAAGCTGCTTAACAGCGTCAATTGCAGCCTTTCTGTATTCTTCCTGTGTCATATCGTCAACACCCTTAACGCCCATTGCTCTTGCGATCTCACGGTACTTTTCACCTGTTGCCGGAGCGTTGTACTCCATAACTGTAGGAAGGATAATAGCATTTGCAACGCCGTGAGGTGTGTCATACAGAGCGCCGAGAGGGTGAGCCATTGAGTGAACGATGCCAAGACCAACGTTGGAGAAGCCCATACCTGCAACATACTGACCGAGAGCCATATCTGTTCTGCCTTCCTTGGTGTTTTCAACTGCACCTCTAAGGCTTCTGGCAATTATCTCGATAGCCTTAAGATGGAACATATCGGAAAGCTCCCAAGCGCCCTTTGTTATGTAGCCTTCGATAGCGTGGGTAAGAGCGTCCATACCTGTTGCAGCGGTCAGACCCTTGGGCATAGAGGACATCATGTCGGGGTCAACGAAAGCAACAACGGGAATGTCGTGGGGGTCAACGCAAACCATTTTACGGTTCTTTTCTGCGTCGGTAATAACGTAGTTGATAGTAACTTCTGCTGCTGTACCTGCTGTTGTGGGAACGGCAAGAATGGGAACGCTCTTGTTCTTTGTATCTGCAACGCCTTCAAGGCTTCTTACATCAGCAAATTCGGGGTTAGCAATGATAATGCCGATAGCCTTTGCAGTATCCATAGAAGAACCGCCGCCGATAGCGATAAGATAATCAGCTTCCGCAGCCTTGAAAGCAGCAACGCCGGACTGTACGTTTTCAATTGTAGGGTTAGGCTTGATCTCGGAATAAAGAGTATAAGCAAGACCTGCGCCGTCCAGAACGTCTGTTACCTTCTTTGTTACGCCGAACTTGATAAGGTCGGGGTCGGAGCATACAAGAGCCTTTTTGAAGCCTCTGTTCTTAGCTTCATCTGCAATAGCTGCAATAGCGCCTGCACCGTGATAAGATGTTTCGTTGAGGATAAATCTGTTTGCCATAGTAAAAACACTCCTTTATTTTAGTTTGGAGAGTGAAGAGTTAAGAGTGAAGTTTTTAACACTCTGCTTTTCACTTTTCCTAAATATTTTTGATGTTATTTGCAGATTTCAGCGTTCTTGTTGAAGCTGATAACATTCGTCGTATTTCTTCACAGTCTGAATAAATACTGCAATATAATTGTTCACTTAGATAGCCTGTTTCATATAAAAGTTCAAGCCAATATTTTGTTTCGTTGCATTCTTTAAGTGCGATATAAAGTTTAAAGGTAAAGTCTTTTTTACTGATTGAACATTCTGCTTCTGCTAAATTTGCACCTATACTTGTTCCACTTCGTAAAACTTGTTTTGATAAAACGTATTCATTTTTTTCAGAACAAAGATATTTGTACATATTAATGATACGAATTGCAAATTTTTTACTTTTATATTTTGCTGAATTATCATCTATCAATTTAAAACTCCACTCTTCACTCTTAACACTTCACACTTTTGATTATTCGTTTCCGTAAGGGTATTTCTTGTAACCGGGGTGTTTGCCGGTGACTTTGTAATTTTCACGCATAGAGCAGAGACGGTCAATGTTTTCACGGGAAATTTCTCTTTCACCGCCGAGCAGATGAGCGGTAAGGGAAATTTTTGCGAAAAGCTCAAGAGTTTCCATACGGTAGTAAGCCGTAAGCAGGTCTGCACCTACCGTAAGCGCACCGTGGTTCTGCAGAAGCATAACATCGTGTTCCTGCAAATAAGGCGTGATTGCTTCGGGAACTTCATAGGTGGAGGGGGTGCCGTAAGGCGTAACGGGAACGCTTCCCACTGCAATTACCGCTTCTATCATGGTGTATCCGTCAAGAGCCTTGTTTGCAACGGCATATCCCGTAGCCGTGGGAGGGTGAGCGTGAACAACACCGCCTACATCGGGGCGTTCCTGATAGCAGCGCAGGTGCATTTTGATCTCGGAAGAGGGACGGTAATCGCCATTTGCTTCGATGACCTCGCCCTTTCCATTGATCTTAACGATTTTTTCGGGAGTGATAAAGCTTTTGCTTATTCCCGTAGGGGTCGCAAGATATGTATCATCGTCCAGCTTGACGGAAACGTTTCCATCATTAGCGGCGACCCAGCCAAGCTGCCACATTTTATGGCAGACATCGCATATCTGATCCTTGATTTCCTGTTCGTTCATTGGAATAACCTCATTTCTTGAAACAACCGGCATTTCGGCTTGTCCGAAAGCTGATTTATGTTTATATTATACAACAATTGATTAAAAATGTCTATAAAAATTTGCATTTTGCCCTAAAAAATAACGCTTATTCTTTTGTGCATATTTACCAAAGGAATAAGCGCTTGTCTTTAGGGATATTTTTATCAGAGGAACGATGAAATAAATATCACGATTATCATAGCAGGAGCGATATATTTTATAGCTGCGGCGAAAAGGGGCTTTAATCTGAATTTCAGCTTTCCGCCGTTGGATATTTCTTCCGAAGCAGCGTCTATTCCCCATATATGCCCTACAAGAATGCACATAAAAAATCCGCCAATGGGCATAACGATCTTATCTGCCGCAAAATTCAGAAAATCAAAGAAGTTCATATTGAAGATCGTTACTTCCGAAAGAACGCCGAAGGAAAGGGATGCGAAAATGCACACAAGAAAGGCTGCACCGCCTGCTATGACCGAGGAGACCTTCCTTGAAAGTCCCGTCTTATCGGAAAACCAGGATACTATGACCTCCAGCAGTGAAATTGCAGACGTTACCGCCGCAAAAAGCACCAGCAGGAAAAACAGCGCCGAAATGAATCGTCCGCCCTTTATATTTGAAAATACCACGGGGAGCGTCTGAAAGATAAGTCCGGGACCGCCCGTTACTTCAAGACCGAATGAAAACACCGCAGGAATGATCGCAAAGCCTGCAATGACAGCTATCAGCGTGTCAAGAGTAACTATTGTCACCGTACTTGAAGTAAGGTTTGTACTTTTGGGCAGGTAGCTTCCGTAGGTTATAAGCGTTCCCATTCCAAGAGACAGCGAGAAGAACACCTGTCCCATTGCATTTATAGCTATCTGTGACAGGTCGGAAAGGGAGTTTATCTTGCTGAGGTCGGGAACGATAAAATACTTTACGCCCCGGGCGGCATTTGGCAGAGTAAGACAGTATATCATTATCCCGATAAGAAATATGAGCAGCACGGGCAGCAGTATGGTGCTTACACGTTCTATCCCTTTTGCTATTCCGCCCGTGACAATTATTACGTTTATTGCAATAAATACAAAAGTCCAGAGTATAGGTTCAATGGGCTGTGCGGTGTAGTCTGCAAAAAAATCCGTATCGAATCCGCTGCCCGAAAAGCTTTTAAAAATGTATTTTATTACCCAGCCGCCTACAACTCCGTAGCTTGCAAGAACAAGAAAAGCTCCCGCAATGCCAAGCCTCCCGACAAAGCCGAATTTGCGGCTCAGCTTTTTGCAGGAATCAACGGCATTTTCTCCTGCAAAGCGTCCTATTGCCATTTCCGAAAGAAGTATGGGTATTCCGAGTATGACAAGAAAAAAGATGTATATAATGAGAAAAACAGCGCCGCCGCTTGTGCCTGCAACATAGGGAAACTTCCACAGATTCCCCAGACCTATGGCGGAACCTGCCGCAGCCATAATAAATCCTATGCCGGAAGACCATTGTTCTCTTTTTGATCGCATAATAAAAACTCCTTCCGTGTTCCGAACCGCTGAGAAAAATATTATTCGTCAGCTTTATTTCTGATATACATTTTCCCTTTTTTGAACGGAACTATTCAAATATAACGATTTTTATTATAAAAATGTTAAAAGTGTAAAATCCTCTTCCGTTTGCTATCGGATTGTGGTATAATAATACAGAAAGAGAAAAAATTTTATCGGAGAACACGAAGATATGTGTTTTCAGGCATAATTGCATATTTGGTATTTGGCAGTAAAGCAGGAAAAGCTGATGCTGCGTTTGTGTGATTATGCAGCGGCATCTGCGGCGGTTCAAACAATAATATTACAGTATACCGCAGATTTTTATGGAGGTTTTTATGGGTATCAGTCAGGAGTTTTTAACTGCAAAAAGAGCGGCAATGGATATGTATTTTTCAGGGCTTAACGATATGCAGAAGAAAGCCGTATTCACCGTGAACGGACCGGTTCTTGTACTTGCCGGTGCAGGAAGCGGAAAAACGTCGGTTCTCGTTAACCGAATTGCAAATATGATAAATTTCGGAAACGCATATGCAGATGAAAATTGTCACGCAGGCGTTTCCGAGGACGATATAAATTTTCTTAACGGATATAAGGGGGAAAAGGACGAAGCAGCGGTTTCAAGGCTTAAAGATATAATTGCAGTCGATAGGGTAGAACCGTGGAGGATAATGGCTATCACCTTTACCAATAAGGCTGCAGGGGAATTAAAGGAACGACTTGCCGCAATGCTTGGAGATTGCGCAGCAGAAATTACGGCTGCTACCTTCCATTCAATGTGCGTAAGGGTCTTAAGAAGGGAAATAAGCAAGCTTGGCTACAGCAGCGATTTCACCATTTATGACAGTGACGACAGCCAGCGGCTTCTCAAGTCCTGCTATGAACCCCTTGACCTTTCCGACAAGGCTTTTCCGCCCAAGTCCGTTATGGCGGAAATATCCCATGCGAAAGACAGACTTGAAGACCCTGAGGTATACGAAGCAAAAGCGGCAGGAGATTACCGCAAGCTGGGAATAGCAAAGCTTTATAAAGCGTACCAGAGCCGTCTGCAGGCTGCCAACGCCGTGGATTTTGACGATATAATCAGACTTACCGTTAAGCTGTTTGAGCAGGACCCCGACGTTCTCGACCATTACAGCAACCGTTACAGATATATTATGGTAGACGAGTATCAGGACACTAATTTTGCCCAGCTCAGACTTGTTACGCTTCTTTCGGCAAAATTCAGAAACATATGCGTTGTAGGCGACGATGACCAGTCCATTTACAAATTCAGAGGAGCAACTATTGAAAATATCCTTGAATTTGAGGAACAGTTTGACCCTGCGACAGTTATCAAGCTTGAACAGAATTACCGTTCAACGCAGAACATTCTTAACGCCGCAAACGCCGTTATTTCCAACAATACCAACAGAAATGAAAAAAGATTATGGACAGATTCGGGCGACGGAGAAAAAGTCACCGTTTACAAGGCTTCGGACGAATCAGCCGAGTCACATTTTGTTGCCGAAACAATACTTAAAGGCGTGGAAGAGGGCGAAAGCTACAAGGATTATGCTGTGCTGTACAGAATGAATGCGCAGTCAAACAGCCTTGAACGTGCGTTTACGTCAAGCGGAATCCCATACCGTGTAATAGGCGGTCAGCGCTTCTACGACAGAAAAGAGATCAGGGATATGGTAGCTTATCTTTCCGTTCTCAACAACGATATGGATATGCTCCGCTTCAAGAGGATAATCAACGAGCCTAAAAGGGGAATAGGCGACACCACAGTTTCAATGATAGAGCAGATGTCCTCCGACCTTAAAATTTCTCCTATAGAAATAATGAAAAACGCAGAAAACTATCCCATACTTTCCAAGAAGTCCGCTTCCCTTGTAAAAACTGCGGATATGTTCATTGAACTGCGTAAGCTGTCCGAAACTGCGCCCCTTGACGAGCTGCTTGATACCCTTCTTGAAAAAACAGGCTATGCCGCATATATGAAAACTCTCGGAGACGAGGGTGCCGCAAGAATGGAGAATATCAACGAACTGAAATCCACTATGGCGGAGTATATGAACAGCAAGGCTGAGGGCGAGGAATACAGCCTGTCAGAATTTTTGGAGGAGATCTCTCTCTTTACCGATATTGACAAGATGGATGACAGCGCCGACGCAGTAAATATGATGACGATACACTCCGCAAAGGGTCTTGAGTTCAACAATATTTTCATAATCGGCATGGAAGAGGGAATTTTCCCCGGCGTAAGAAGTATGGATTCCGTTGAGGATCTTGAAGAAGAACGCCGCCTTGCATATGTTGCCATAACCCGTGCAAGGAAGAAGCTGTATATAACCCATGCCCAGCAGAGAATGTTGTTCGGTTCAACCAACCGCAACCTTGTTTCACGCTTTGTAAAGGAAATTCCGCCCGAATATATCAACAGGATAGACAGTACCGTAAATGTCCGCAAGGCTACTGAGGACGATGTTATTATCCAGAACACTTCAAAGGCGTACACGCTGCAAAGTCAGATCGCAAACAAGAAGATCGAGCAGGCTAAAAAGAGCCGCAGCGTTGAATTTGAAGTGGGCGACAGGGTAAAGCATAACATTTTCGGCGAGGGAACGGTTCTTTCCGTAAAGAAAATGTCAAACGACGCAATGCTTGAAATTGCCTTTGAAAAGGTCGGAACCAAAAAGGTAATGGCTAACTTCGCAAAGATACAGAAGATATAATTAAACCGGCTGTAACGTTAATTGGTGTTACAGCCGGTCGTTATTTATGCTTTTGTTTTTTTGACAATGTTTTGTTCGGGGAAAATATTTCTCCGCCTGTAAACAGACATGAAGATCCCCGTCAAAGCCGCTCCCACAGCCATATTTGCAGGATTATTTGTGAGAAACGGTACGGTCACATAGGATTCGTAGCTTGTGCTTATTCCGTAATTTGCAAGAATGTAGCATACCGTCTGGAATACGAATACCGCAGATATAGAAACTGCCGTTATTCGTCCGAATGGGTTTTTTACTCTTGATGAAAGGATAAGCATTATCATCGGAAAAGCAGTTATTATAAGAGTAACGGCAATTCCTGCGATCAAGCCTAAGTCGGCTATGACCGCCGTAAGAAGATGTGCGTCTGCGGAACTGCTGAGTTGAGAATAATCGGTTCCGCTTGAACCGAAAAGCTGCGTGTGCGACAGTATTTCTCTTATGTAATCCCGTTCAAAGTGCAGACCGTATTCTTCTGACGCACGAAATAGTTTTACCCATATGATGCCTGCCGCTCCCAATGCCGCAGGGATATACATAAACAGATAAGCCGTCCGCTTTTTCAGCTTGAACCAGCCTGCCGACACAGCTGTTGTCATTATAACAAGGGCGGTTATCCCAGACATTACAGCTCCCGAAATGCAGGGCGCATATATGTTGATAAATACGGGCGGAACGACCAGCGCAAAACAGGCGAGCACAAAGCCTTTGAACCCCTTGCCTTTCATCGAGTACACAAATCCGCACATAAGCGGTGCATAAAGCATTGTTCCGTAGAACACAAACCGCCGTGACATTTCTCTGTCAAATATCAGCTTCATTCCAACGAATAAAACTGCGCTGAAAATTACATAAGCCGTCTTGGGGATACGGGTGAAAACCGTGTAGTCCATAAAGTAAAACAGCAAGGTAACTGCTGCTGCGATGGGTATGCACATAAGATATTTTTGTGCGGAATCCAAGGGTATACCTGCGCTTATGCTCATGTTGAAATAAGAAAAGTTATTGCGTTTTGTCAGAAGCGCATAGATAATGAAGCCTGCCGCAAGAAACAAGGCTATAAAAAGCAGCATTGCCAGCGGATGATCGGGACGGTGAACACGGTCAAGCTGTATTCCCGTTTCATCGGGGCTGCCCATAGATTCAACTGCCTTTTCTTCCGCTTCACTTTCTGTCATTCCCGAGGCAATGTAAGCCTCGGTCTGTTCGTCAATATGAGCTTCAAGCTCACGTTTAAGCGGCTCGTGTACCCCTTTGCACCGTACCTGTTCAAGTACGGAATCAATGTACTCGGCTTTTTTCATTTTAACCCCTCCAATACCTTGTTTACTGCGCCGCTGAAAACCTCCCACTCGGCACGTTTTTGCGACAGCACGTTTTTACCGTCATCGGTTATAGTGTAATATTTACGGATACGTCCGTTTTCCGCTTCCGATTCGCTTGAAGTAACATAACCCGATTGTTCAAGGGAATGGAGCAGGGGATAAAGAGTTCCTGCTTTCAGCGAAAAAGTGTTGTCGGAGCGCTTTTCCAGCGTTTCTATCATTTCATACCCGTACATTGCCTTTTCGTCAAGAAGCCGCAGGATAAGCATACCCGTTGAACCCGTTAAAAGTGACTTGTCGATTTTCATAACATCACCGCCTATATGTAGATTATCTATATATCATTATATATCGAACATCTATATATGTCAATAGTATTAAGCAAAAAAAATCAGCCTTATACAAAACAAAATTTGCATAAGGCTTGATTTAATCATAAATATCAATATCAAACTGCTCTTCCTGATTATTAAGAACGTAAGTTATGACCTTGTTGTAAAATCCCACAGGGTCAAGCATTATCTTGTCCTTTATGACCTCCGCCTGTTCACGGTCGGGAGCGTAAAGCCGCAGGTCCATAAGTTCAAGATCCCTGTCCCTTATAACGCACTCTACTTCGCAGCCGTTCTTTACATCACTTATCTTAATGTCTGCGTCATTTTCACGCTTTATTTTTGCGAAAAATGCAAATGCCGACTGAAGAAGCCGCTTTCTGAAATGGTATGGTATAAATTCGTTGTAATATTCCGAACTTAGCTTTCCTTTTTCCTCAAGAACGATACATTCCGTTCCGTTTATGTTCTTTTTTGAAATTGCACCGCTTTTTATAAGGTCGCTGAACGCTTCCGTATAGTGAAAATAGTTTACGACTTCGCTGTCTAAAATTATTTCATAAAGCTGTTCTGCGGTAACGGGACGGTTCAGCTTGTCGAGCATATAGCAAACGGAAATTTTGACATCGTGTACCGAGGATAATTCTGTTGTAAGATCGTCCATTAAAAGTTCCTCTTATTAGAAATTGGGATAGTCCAGCATATGTGAAAGAATAGCGATATTAGCCGCCGCTTCAACGCAGGGTACAGCACGGGGAACAACGCAGGGGTCGTGTCTGCCCTTTATTTCGATAACGCCGTTTGTCATTGCGCCGTAATCAATTGTGTTCTGCGGCTGTGCGATAGAGGGCGTAGGCTTGAATGCGACCCTGAAAATTATAGGCATACCGGAGGAGATACCGCCAAGAATACCGCCGTGGTTGTTGGTCTTTGTTACAACGTGACCTACATCGTTGACATAGAATTCATCGTTGTTCTGGCTTCCGAGCATAGTTGCTACCTGGAAGCCTGCGCCGAATTCGATTCCCTTTACTGCAGGAATGCCGAAAACAAGCTGAGAAATGCTGTTTTCAAGTCCCTCAAACATAGGAGAGCCTATTCCTGCGGGAACGTTTGTAACGGCACATTCTACAATACCGCCAAGGCTGTCAAGGGCGTTTCTTGCTTCTGCAATGTCGTTATACATAGCCTGTCCCTTTTTATCGCTTATGGTGGGGAACTTCTTGTGGCGGAGAGCGATTATCTGCTCTCTTGAAATTTCACAGGGATTGAACTTTGTGTCCTTGATATTGTGTATCTGCTGGATATGAGTGCCTGTGTAGATGCCTCTTCTTTCAAGTATCTGACCGCAGATAGCGCCTGCAAAGCAAAGGGGAGCGGTAAGTCTGCCGGAAAAATGTCCGCCGCCTCTTACATCGTTGAAGCCCTTGTATCTGAGCGCACCTGTGTAGTCCGCATGACCGGGACGGGCAAGCTTGGATATGTTGTTGTAATCCTGTGAATGCTGGTCGGTGTTGCTGATAAAAGCGGCAAGGGGAGTGCCTGTGGTGTAGCCGTTGTAAACACCCGACATAATGTTAGGCATATCCTTTTCGTTTCTGTGAGTTGAGGTCGCGTCTTTTTTGGGAGCGCGCCTTTCCATAAAGCAGCGAAGCTCCTCAAGGTCGATGTGTTCTCCGGGAGGAAGGTTGTCTATCACAACTCCGATAGCCGGACCGTGAGATTCTCCGAAGATAGATACTGTGATATTGTGGTTCCAGAATGAAGACATTTTTTCCATTTCAGTCCTTTCAGTAAATAAGGGGCGTTTGATATTTACTATTCAAAAAATTCAAAATTTCCGCCAAGGGCTTTAAGATCCTTCCAAAAATCAGGATAGCTTTTTGAAACTGCTTCACAATCGGAGATCGTAATTATTCCCTCGGACATTGTAGAAGCAATTGCGGAAGCCATAACTATCCTGTGGTCGTTGCAGCCGTTTACCGAACCGCCACGGAAATGTTCAACAGGTTCAATTTCAAGGTAATCGTCACCTGCTGTGACCTTTCCGCCTATTGCATTCATAGCGTCGGCAATAGCTTTAAGACGGTCGCTTTCCTTGATCTTAAGCCTTTTTGCGTTGACAATGCGGCTTGTACCCGATGTAAAGCAGCCGAGAACGGTCAGGATCGGCACAAGGTCGGGAATATCGGCTACATCCACCGTAAACGGCTCATAATTTCCGCATACTCTATTATTATACTTCATATTTTGGATAATTTCAAGGATTTTTTTATCGCCCTGCACAGAATCTTCATTTAAGTTGGTAACAAGAAGCTCCGAACCAAGAGCTTCTGCGGCAAAATAGAACGCCGCCTGAGAATAATCTCCCTCAACGGAACGATCGGCAGGCTTGTATTTCTGATTACCCTTGATATTGTAAATAGGGAAGCCCTCCTTGCCAACGGTTTCCTCTATTTCAATGCCAAACTGCTTTAAAGCGGCTATAGTCATATCCGCATATGGCTTGGATTCCAGCTTTGAGGTAAGTATTACCGAGCTGTCACAGCCGCATAAGGGCAGCGCATAAAGCAGACCTGTGATAAACTGGGAGGAAATGTCTCCTTCAAGCCTGTATTCACCGCCGGTCAGCCTGCCCGATACAGAAAACGGCATAACGCCCTCTGTGTGGTCAAAGGTCACTCCCTTTGCGGACATTTCACGCTTGTAAGGAGTAATAGGTCTTGTGGGCAGCTTTCCGTAGCCGTTAAATTCCGTCTCACAGCCGAGAGCGGCGGCAACGGGTATAATAAAACGCAGCGTTGAACCGCTTTCACGGCAGTTTATGACCGCTTTTTCCGCAGGCTTGCTTATGCCCTTAACGGTATAAACATTTCCGTCACACGCTATTTTTGCACCGAGAGCAGTCATTGCTTCAACGGTAGCGTCAATATCCTCCGACGGGTTAATGTTGCTTATTTCCGATACACCGTCTGCAAGAGCTGCGGCAATTATCATTCTGTGGGAAAAGCTTTTGGAGGACGGCGCAGCCACCTTTCCAATCAGCTTTGAGGGCGTAATTTTTACGTTCATCAGGCTCATCCTTTTTTATTCATTAAGAAATTTAAGAAATCCGTCTACAGGCATCTTTACTGCGGCTGATTTTCCGACATCGCTGCATATAATAACGCTTATGCTGCCGCCGGAACGCTTTTTGTCGTTCAGACACGCTTCGCCAAGCTCGGGAACTTCAGGCTCTACCTGTACGTTCAGCTTGTATCGCTCAAGACAGCTTACAAGCCGCTCGCACAGACCGCTTTCCGCCATGCCCTTTTTTTCGGCAAGACCGGTTATCATTCTCATTCCTGCGGCTACAGCCTTTCCGTGGGTAATGCCGGTGTAGTTGTAATACTGCTCTATGGAATGAGCAAGAGTGTGTCCGAAGTTAAGGAGCATTCTCTCGCCCTTGTCAAATTCGTCCGCTTCAACAACGTCTCTTTTGATTGATACACACTGTTCTATAACGTTGTCTGCAATTTCCTTTATGTTGTCCAGCGTCCTTGTTTCAAGAAGCTCGAAAAGGGGAGCGGACTTTATCATTCCGTACTTTACGACTTCTCCCATTCCGTCAATAAGGAATTCCTCGGGCAGAGTGTCAAGAGTGTCCGTGTCGCAAAGAACTAACTTCGGCTGCTTGAATGCGCCAACAAGGTTTTTGCCTTCGGGAAGGTCGATAGCAGTTTTTCCGCCCACCGATGAATCCACCTGAGCAAGCAGGGTAGTGGGTATCTGCACAAAATCCATTCCTCTTAAAAACGTTGCCGCAGCATATCCCGTAATATCGCCCACAACGCCGCCGCCGAGAGCCACAAGGCAGTCTGCACGGGAAATGTGGTTCTGACAAAGAAAGCTGTAAATTTTCAGCAGCGTATCCGAGCATTTTGAAGCCTCGCCGTGGGGGAAAACGAACTTGCATACGTTAAATCCTGCCGCCAACAGACTGCCGCAGACCTTTTCGCCGTAAAGTGAATCTACGGTATCATCGGTTATAACGGCAAAATTCTGCGCCTTGGTGACTTCCTTTATATAGTCTGCGGAACTGCCTATAAGACCGTCTCCGATGATTATTTCATACTGCCCTGAGGCTTTTACCTTTATCCTTTTGTATTCCATAACAGCACTCTCCGTTTAGCCTATTGTTCTGCCGAAATAGCCGCAGAGACCCTTTATCTTTTCCATGATCTCCTTAAACATAGCAGGGGTAAGCTGCTGACCGCCGTCGGAAAGAGCGCACTTGGGGTCGTTGTGTACTTCAATTTCAAGAGCGTCCGTGCCTGCCGCAATTGCCGCAAGGGACATAGGCTCGATAAGTGAGATCATACCTGTTGCGTGAGAGGGGTCTGCGCATACGGGAAGGTGTGATTTCTGCTTAAGAAGGGGAATTGCGGAAACATCGAAGGTGTTTCTTGTCATTGTTTCAAAGGTGCGTATGCCTCTTTCGCAAAGAATAACGTTAGCATTTCCCTCGGACATAATATATTCGGCTGACATAAGGGTCTCTTCAAGTGTGTTTGCAAGACCTCTTTTGAGAAGAACAGGCTTGTCTACCTTGCCGAGAGCCTTAAGAAGCTCGAAGTTCTGCATATTTCTTGCGCCGACCTGAATAACGTCCACATCTGCAAAAAGGTCAATGTCGGACTGGCTCATTATTTCCGTAACAATGGGAAGTCCCGTTTCAGCCTTTGCTTTAAGCAGCAGCTTGATTCCCTCCGCTCTCAGACCCTGGAAAGAGTAGGGTGAGGTTCTGGGCTTGAATGCGCCGCCTCTGAGCATTGTTGCTCCTGCTTCCTTGCAGGCTATAGCCGTTGTGATTATCTGGCTTTCGCTTTCAACGGAGCATGGACCTGCGATTATCTGCAGAGAACCGTCTCCGATCTTAACATTTCCTGCCTGAACAACGGTATCATCGGGGTGAAATTTACGGTTTGCCTTTTTGTAAGGCTCCTGAACACGCTTTATTTCCTCAACGCAGTCCTGAGCGTAAAGGTTGCTCATATCAACTGCGGAAGTATCGCCTATAAGTCCGATAATGTTCTGATTAACGCCTTGGATATGGTTAGTGGAAATGCCCTTTTCTTTGAGTATTTCTTCAAGTCTTGCAATGGATTCCTGCTTGGCGTCCTTTTTTAAGATAATGATCATTTTGGTTCCTCCGAAATAAATTTTTTATATAGAATTGCTTATTTTACAAAAGTGCAGTCGGGAAGCTGTTCTTCAAGATATTCCATTGTTTCATCGTCAACGGAAATGTTCTCCATATACAGCTTTTTTAGCGCCGTAAGAGAAGCGGCAGGTCTTAAATTTGAAACGGGGTTGCTGCCTATCTTCAGCCATTCAAGCGTTGTAAGAGACATTACAGGTTCAATGGAAGCTATGTTGTTGTTCTGTATATACAGTTCGTTAAGCTCTATCATATTCATTACCGGCGTAATGTCGGAAATGCTGTTGTTCTGTAAGTGCAGACGTTCCATTGCCGTCATTCCGCTAAGAGCGGTTATGTCGGAGATATTGTTGTCGTTTATCCTCAGCAGCTTAAGATTCCTGCACTCCGCAAGAGGAGTAACATCCTTTATCTCATTTTCCGACAGGTCAAGCACCTGCAAATTGATAAGCCCGTCAAGTGGGGAAATGTCACTTATCTTATTTGAACGCAGATAAAGGCTTTCCAGTCCCACAAGTCCGGCAATAGGCGTAAGGTCGCTTATCTCATTTTTGAAAAGAGACAGGTTTTTCAGATTTGTAAGACCTTTAAGAGGGGAAAGGTCGGTTATTTTGTTCTGATATATCTGAAGCTCCGTCAGATTTACCATATATTTAAGCTCTTTGATGTCGTCGTCCGTAAGGTCCATATTGCTTAACGTAAGGGTGGTAAGGTCGGTGCTGTATTCTGTGCCCTTAATTAATATAGTAGGCGGCAGGTCTGCCATAGCCTTTTCTTTTTCGGAAACAGCTTCGCTTACCGCAGGATTATCCTTGCCGAGCAGGTAATCCGATTTGTTTCTGAAACTGATATTGGGCATAGTCTGCTCTTTAAGGGAAGAAACTTCACTTTGCAGAGATTCTATCTGAGACAAAAGCTCTTCTTCGCTCGGCGAGGCTTCTGCGCTTTCTTTATCTCCGAAAAGAGAACAGCCTGATAAGGAAAATATTGCGGCGCAGCACAGACAACCCGATATAACTTTCTTGATATCCATAATAAACCGTCCTTTCCTTTAGTCAAAAATAAAAAAGTCTGTGACAATATTTGCCGCAGACAGTAGAACATATTACAAAGTATGTCAGAACGCCATACTGTTTTCGGCATTATATTTTTTACGGCAGAGGAAATAAAAGCCTGAGCTGAAATAATAGCTGAAGCCTGCAAAAAATATAAATACGAATAATGCAGCAGCGGTATTCATAAGCGTACTCCAAATCAAAATGAATAAATCATAAATATTATATACCCCCGTGAGTTTTATGTCAATAGTAAAACTGAAAAAAAGTATTATTTTCGGAAATTTAACATAAAATCCCTGCCGTAAAAAGCAATAATTGACCAAATAAAAAATGAAATGAATTTTTAGATATGGAGAGAAAACAAGAAAAACAGAGAGATTTAAAGAGATTTAGGGATATATTTTAAAAATTCGGCAAAATGACTATTGACAACCTTTTTTCGAGCGTGTATAATACTAAATGTTGTGTCGGACGTATATCGGTTTGTATGATGAGTTGCCTACAAGAGCGATTAACCGTCAGGCAGGAATCATACTATTATTATAAAGGAGAATGACTATGTCAACTTATATGCCTAAGGCTAATGAAATCAGCCGTAAGTGGTATGTTATTGATGCTGCCGATAAGCCCCTCGGACGAGTAGCTGCAGCTGCCGCATCAATCCTCAGAGGCAAGAACAAGCCTACTTTCGCTCCTCACGCAGACTGCGGAGATCACGTTATCATTGTAAACTGCTCAAAGGCAGTTCTCACAGGCAAGAAGCTGGAGCAGAAGACCTTTAAGTGGCACACCGGCTGGATCGGCGGACTTAAGGAAACCAAGTACAGCGATATGATGAAGAATAATCCGGAAAAGGCAATGGAAATTGCAGTTAACGGAATGCTTCCTAACAATACACTGGGAAGAGCAGCTCTTACAAGACTCAGAACCTATGCAGGTCCCGAGCACGAGAATGCAGCTCAGAAGCCCGAAATTTACGAGATATAAGGAGGAAGCTTAGATGTACGAATCAAAACAGCCCTATTTCTACGGCACAGGCAGAAGAAAAAGCTCCGTTGCAAGAGTAAGAGTATATGCCGGCAGCGGTAACGTTACGATCAACGGCAGAGATATTGACGATTATTTTGGTCTTGAAACACTCAAGCTGATAGTAAGACAGCCCCTCGTTCTCACAGAAAATGCAGAGAAGTTTGATATTGTCTGCACAGTAGCAGGCGGCGGTGTTACAGGTCAGGCAGGCGCTATCCGTCACGGCCTTTCCAGAGCTCTCCTCCAGTATGATGCAGAGCTTCGTCCTGTTCTCAAGAAGGCAGGATTCCTCACTCGTGACCCGAGAATGAAGGAAAGAAAGAAGTACGGCTTAAAGGCCGCTCGTCGCGCTCCTCAGTTCTCAAAGAGATAATTGCTGCCCTTACAAATGGCGTGGTTACGTCATTTGGGGCGAGTTTATCACCACTTTGGTCAACTTTTGGACAACTAAATATTGCTTTAAAAGCCTCCTTGTTTCGCACAGGGAGGTTTTGTCTTTTATTCGGGTATAGAAAAAGCGCCTTTTTATACTAAGTTCATATCATTCTATAGACAAATCCGACAGCTATAATCCAGCCCTCGGCGTCAAGCTCCCTTGCAAGGCACCAAGCATTGCTGTGATTTCCGCAAAATTGATATTGACGATAAGATAGAAAAATGGTATAATATATTAGATATATCAATAAAAAGGATGTTTGCGCCTTATGAACAGTAAACTTATCGTCATTGACGGGCTGGACGGCAGCGGAAAAACAACTCAGTTCGACATTATAGGCAGGGAGCTTCGGGAGAAATACGGCAATGTTAAGATGATCAGCTTTCCCGATTACGATAAGCCTTCCTCGACCCTTGTTAAAATGTACCTGAACGGAGAGATCGCTCCCGACGCAGGGCAGGTCAACGCTTATGCCGCTTCAAGCTTCTATGCTGTTGACAGGTACGCAAGCTACAAGATATACTGGGAGGATTTCTATAAGAACGGCGGTATCGTTCTTGCAGGCAGATATGTTTCCTCCAACGCCATACACCAGATGTCTAAACTGCCCGAAAATGAGTGGGACAGCTACCTTGAATGGCTTGAAGATTACGAATACGGCAAGCTGGGACTGCCAAGACCGGACTGCGTTATTTTCCTTGATATGCCCGTGGAAATTTCCCAAAGGCTTATGACAGCAAGGTATAACGGCGATGAAAGCAGGAAAGATATTCACGAGGCGAATGTGGAATATCTCAATACCTGCCGTAAGACCGCTCTTTATGCGGCGGAAAAGCTGGGCTGGAGCGTTGTTGAATGCAGCGGCGGCGGAGAGGCTCTTCCTATTGAAGAAATAACCGAAAAAATCAGAAAAATCATATACAGCAAGCTGTAAAATCAAGTTTTGCGGCTTTAACGGAGTACCCATAATGTTCGATTTCAGAAAAATTGAATTAAAAGACAGGGAATGGATAAACGAGCTGCTGAAAAAATCGGATTTCAGAGGCTGCGAATATTCCTTTGCCAACAATTTTGCGTGGCACAGACTTTATGAAACAAAGATATGCCGCTATAAAGACTTCTACATTTCCTGCTCGGAGAAATACGGTCTGAGGTTTACCTATCCTGCTGGAGAGGGCGACAGAAAAGAGCTTTTTTCCGCACTGAGAAGGTATGCCGAGGAGCGGAACCGTCCTTTGGTGGTCTCGTCCGTTCTTACGGAAAATCTTGCGCTGTTTGAGGAGTATTTCCCCGGAGAATTTACAGTTTCCGCAGATGAAGCAGACTTCGACTACATCTACAGCGCCGAAAAGCTGCGTTCTCTTTCGGGCAAGAAGTACCACGGAAAAAGAAATCACCTCAACCGCTTTTACGAAAACAACTGGAGCTATTCAAGGCTGTCCGAGGCGGATTTTGACGAGTGCATAGCCTTTGCGGTAAAAAGCTACAACGACAATGATTCCTACAGTGATGAATCCGCCGTTGGAGAGCAGTACGCCATAAACACCTTCTTCAACTATTACAATGAGCTGGGACTTTTCGGCGGAGTGATAAGAATTGATGGAAAGGTGGCAGGCTTTACAATAGGCAGCCGCATCAATTCCGACACAATGGACACCCACATTGAAAAGGCGGAAAGCGGTATAAACGGCGCTTACACCGCTGTTATGAACGAATTTGCAAAGGACGTTTCGGAAGAGTTCACATATATAAACAGGGAAGAGGATCTTGGCATAGAGGGTCTGCGCAAGTCCAAGCGCTCCTACTGCCCCGAATTTCAGATAGTAAAAAACACGGTCACATTCAGATAAAATCACGAAAGGACAGATAAAAATGATATATGCTTTTCTTGCTCAGGGCTTCGAGGAAATTGAAGCAATTACCGTTATTGACATTCTCCGCCGTGCAGGCAAAGAGGTGGTCACCGTCGGAATAGGCGGCAGGAACATTACGGGCGCTCACGGAATTGCTGTTACAGCCGATACAGATGATAAGTCTGCAGTTCTTGATGAAAGGCTGGAAATGGTATTTCTCCCCGGCGGTATGCCCGGAACTCTTAATCTTGATAAGTCGGACTTTGTTGAAAAGACACTTGCATACTGTACAGCAAATGACCTTTACATTGCTGCAATATGTGCCGCTCCCTCTGTTCTGGGTCACAAGGGCGTTCTTGAGGGCAAAAAGGCTTCCTGCTATCCCGGATTTGAAAAGGAACTGAAGGGCGCAGAGGTTTCTTACGACCCTGTTTCCGTTGACGGAAAGGTCATTACTTCAAGAGGTCCTGCCACAGCTATGGCTTTTGGTCTGAAGCTGGCGGAGATAACTGTCTCTGCGGAGGCTGCAAAGAAAACAGGAGAAGGCATGTTATGCAGCTGAACTCCGGAAAAAGCACCTTCAATCTTAAAGAATACAAGAAAAAGCTCCGTGACGGCTACAAAAAGCTGAGAACAGATATGCTGCCCGAAAAAAAGGCGGAGCTTGACAGGAAAATATGCGAAAGATTCTTGGCAACGGCGGCTTATAAGAACTGCTCAGTGCTGATGAGCTATGTTTCAACGGAAATAGAAGTTGATACCTCGGGAATAATTGAAGCCGCACTTAAAGACGGCAAGACCGTTGCTGTGCCGAAGTGCGTTGATGGTACAAGGGATATGATATTTTATGTTATAACCTCAAGGGAGCAGCTTGAACCGGGGGCATTCGGCGTTCTTGAACCGAATGTGAGCAGGTGTGCCGAGCTTGATTGTTTTGAAGGTGCGGTGTGTATAGTTCCTGCCCTTGCTTACGATATGGAGGGTTACCGTCTGGGTTACGGAAAGGGCTATTACGACCGTTATCTTTCCTCTCACAAGGGTTTATACAACGTTGGTATAGAATATTGCTGCTGTACAGCTTCAAAGCTTGTCAGGGGCAAATTTGACGTTGCGGCAGATATGATTGTAACGGAAAAATATGTTAAAAACTGCCTTGCGAAAAAATAAGGCAATACCGCACAAAGATTGCGTGCGGAAATTGCGATGTTCAATAAAATTGAACCGTCAGATTTTTCGTCAGATTGTATCAAAACGATGCAGGAATACTTGATGTATTTAAGGCAAACGACCGCTTCGCATTAAATATCGTTTGCCTTGGAGTTTTGGTGCAAGATGACGGAAAATATGCAAGCAAGGCGTGCGCAAAGCCGTAAGGCGGTCTTTGTGCGGTATTGCCTTAAGGGCAGGGAGGCGTAAAATGGATAACAACGAACAGAAAAAAGAATCGCTGGACAATATTCTTGACAGTATAGACAGTGCTATGGCGAAGAAAAATGATTCTGCAGCCGATGATACCGTTAAAGAAGAAAATGTGACGGAGGAAGCTGCTGCCGAAGAAAATACGGAGCAGCCTGCTTCCGAGGAAAAGGAAGAAGCTGCGGAAGAGGTCTCTTCTGCCGAAGAGGACGTTCCCGAGGAAGAAACCGAACCCAGCACCGAAGCTGAGGACGAAGACTTTGACGGGGACGATGAAGAAGACGAAGACGACTATGAAGAAGAGCCTGCTCCAAGGAGAAAAAAGCGCCGCAGGAGAGGTCACGGACGCTTTATTTTCGGCTTGGTGCTTACTGCTTTTATCATTGCAGCGGCTATACTTCTTGCGGCTTTCGTGCTGAAATTTGCAAAGGAATTCGTGGGAATAGGAAAGTCGGATATTGAGATAGTTGTGGAAATACCCATGAATTCAAGCACCGAAGATATTGCGAATATCCTGTATGACGAGGGAATAATAGACAGTACATACCTTTTCAGATTCTATTCCAGAGTGAAAGGCTCGGACGGCGCTTTTGTTGCAGGTCCTCACACGCTTTCACCCGATATGTCCTATGAGGGAATGGTGGAGGAGCTTATGACGGGTGCCGTTGACGAGCGTGAGTCGGTAAATGTTGTGTTCCCCGAGGGAATAACCATTTACGAAGCGGCTCAGAAGCTGGAAGAAAAGGGCGTTTGTCCTGCCGACGAGTTTATCCGTGCTTTCAACACTTCCGATTACGGCTTTGACTTTGAAAAGCTGGTCAAGGTAAGTCCTCTTAAATTCTACAAAATG
This sequence comes from Oscillospiraceae bacterium, assembly GCA_051881775.1. Lineage (GTDB taxonomy): Bacteria > Bacillota > Clostridia > Oscillospirales > Ruminococcaceae > UMGS363. The sequence goes on from JBJEQN010000103.1 coordinate 75,569, forward strand.
GAGGGTTATCTTTTCCCCGACACCTATACCTTCTATCTTGAAGAGGACGCAAGAATAGTTGCAAAGAAATTCTGCCGCAACTTTGAAGCGAAGATAACTCCCGACCTTTACGGACGTATGGACGACCTTGAAATGGAGCTTGAAGAGGTGCTTACCCTTGCTTCAATGGTACAGGCAGAGGCAAGCTCGGTCTACGATATGAAGCGTGTTGCTTCTGTCTTCCTTAACAGACTGAACAACCCCGACGAATATCCGCTTCTCCAGTCCGACCCCACAAGAAAGTATGTGGAGGACATTATTCAGCCCAATATCGAGTTCCCGTCAAAGGAAATGTTCAAAGCGTACAACACCTACGAGGGCGCAGGACTTCCTCCCGGACCTATCTGCAACCCCGGACTTGACGCAATAAACGCAGTTCTTTACCCTGCGGACACCGATTATTATTACTTCTGCGCAGATATTAACACAGGCGAGGTCTTTTATGCCAGAACTCTTGAAGAGCATGAAGCCAACCTTGTTCTTGCAGGAATTTCGTGATTTAAGCGAGGAAATCTTTTTATGGATATTAATAACCTTGAGGTCTTGGCTCCTGCGGGAGACTATGAGCGTTTCAGAGCCGCACTTGATTACGGCGCAGACGCAGTTTATCTCGGAGGACAGGCTTTCAGCATGAGAGCCGCTCCGCAGAATTTTACGGGCGAGACCCTGAGATCCGCTGTTGAAGAGGCGCACAGGGAGAACGTAAAGGTCTATCTTACCTGCAACACTCTTCCGAGAAACAGCGAGATACCTCAGTTTGAACAGTTTATGGCGGACGCTGTGGCAAGCGGCGTTGACGCAGTTATCGTTGCAGACCTGGGGCTTATGTCGCTGGTGAAAAAATATGCTCCCGATATGGAGATCCATATGTCCACTCAGACGGGCATTGTAAACTATGCTTCCGCAAACGAGCTGTACAATATGGGTGCAAAAAGGGTAGTCCTTGCAAGGGAGCTTTCCCTTGAAGAAATAGCCGAAATAAGGGCGAAGACCCCCAAAGACCTTGATATAGAGGTCTTTGTACACGGTGCGATGTGTATGTCCTTTTCGGGAAGATGTTTGCTGTCCTCTTATCTTACAAACCGTGACGCAAACAGGGGAGAGTGCGCTCAGCCCTGCCGCTGGGGTTATTATCTTATGGAAGAAAAGCGTTTGGGAGAATACTATCCCGTTTTCGAGGATGAGAAAGGCTCCTATATCCTTAACGCCAAGGATATGTGTATGATAGACCACCTTGACGACCTTGCAGAAGCCGGCGTTACCAGCTTCAAGATAGAGGGTCGTGCAAAATCCGCTTACTATGTTTCAATTATTACAAACGCTTACAGAATGGCTATGGACATTTACAAGTCCGACCCTAATAACTTTAAGCTGCCCGACTGGGTAAGGGACGAAGTATTTAAGGTAAGCCACAGAAAATACTGCACAGGCTTCTTCTACGGTCACCCCAAGGACTGCCAGTATTACGAAAACAGCGGATATATCCGTGAATACGATGTTGTAGCCATTGTTGAGGAATGCAGGGACGGCAGGATATACGCCACCCAGCGCAACCGCTTTATGAAGGGTGACGAGGTGGAGATAATCTCTCCCGGCAAGCGCTTTGATACAATGCAGGTGAATGAGATATATGACGAAAACGAAGCTCTTATTGACAACGCAAATAAGGCGATGATGAAGCTGTCCATTCCCTGTGACAAGGTTTACCCCAAGGGCGCAATTATCCGAATGAAAAAGTAACATAAATTTCCCTTTGGATCAATAAAATTAATTCGGAGGGATATTTATGGATACTATTATAAATGAAGAAAACGTTGATAAGGCTGTGACCGAAACCGAAGCGGCTGAGGAAACTGCTGCAGAAGAGCCTGTGGAGCTGACGGAGCTTTTTGCCACAAAGCGGAAAACCGTTACTTTAGCGGATACTATGACCTTGCAGGCTATTATCTGCGTTGTGCTTTCCATTGCATATCTTGCGGTAAATATGTTTCTGCCGGAAATATCGGAGGCGCTTTACAGCGAGTTTGAGCTTAACTACAATATGGAGGCGGAAAGCGCAGAGGAAGTTTTCAAAGCAATAAGCGATTTTATCAATTCAACGCCGGTGAATTATGATTGAGCTTTGCTTCAGAAATATGAAGGTGTGCTTTAAGTTCAGTTTTTTTGCCGCCGTGGCGCTGCTTATGCTTTGCAGCGGAAGCAGTTATGCCATTTACAGCTTTTACGCCTGCCTTCTTCACGAAAGCGGACACCTTGAGGTGATGCTTCTTTTCGGACAGCCTGTGAAAAAGCTGGTTTTTTACGGTGCAGGCATAAAAATAATCCGTCCGAGGAATGATATGCTCAATAAATACGGCAGAGAATTATGTATAGTCTGCTCGGGCTGCGCCGTCAACTTCGTTATTTACGCTCTGACGGCTGTTTTTCCCTGCACAGCGGCTCTGAGAGAGTTCGGAGAAGCCAACCTTGCCGTGGGAATGTTCAATTTTCTTCCCCTGAGCTTTCTTGACGGCGGAAAAGCGATGATACTTATGTTTTTCAGGCTTTTTTCCTACGAAACTGCGGAAAGGCTTGAAAAAATACTTAAATGGGTGAATATAATTACCGTTCCTGCCGCCGCTGTGATACTTTTTATAGTTGGGCTGCGGAATTTTACGGTGTATGTTACCCTTATTTTTCTTCTGTTTACATCGGTGATGATGTAGCGGAGCGGAGGACGTATGTTAAAGGATAAGATAGAAAAGCTGCTGCTTCAGGTGAGAACGCCGTCACGATATATCGGCGGAGAACTGAACAGCGTTGTAAAAGATAAAAGCAAGGTGGATATGCGGTTTGCATTCTGCTTTCCCGATACCTATGAGATAGGTATGTCCCACCTTGGAATGAAGATACTTTATTCCCTTACAAATGAACGGGAAAACTTCTGGTGTGAGAGAGTTTTTGCTCCCGACGTTGATTTTGAAAAGCTAATGAGGGAAAACGGCATTCCGCTGTATGGTCTGGAAAGCCTTGAGCCTGTAAAGGACTTTGACTTTATAGGCTTTACTGTACAGTTTGAGATGTGCTATACAAATATCCTTAATATGCTTGACCTTGCAGGCGTTCCCGTAAGAGCCGCAGACCGCAAGGAACTTTCTCCCATAGTTGTTGCAGGCGGTCCCTGTGTATGCAATCCCGAACCCCTTGCGGATTTTATCGACATTTTTATCATAGGCGAGGGGGAGGAGGTCAACCTTGAACTTTACGACCTTTATGTGGAAATGAAGAAAAAGGGCGCTTCAAAGCAGGAGTTCCTTGAAGCCGCAGCAGGAATTGAGGGGATCTACGTTCCTTCCTTTTATGATGTGACCTATAAAGAAGATGGCAAGCTGGATAGCTTTACACCAAATAACGCCTGTGCCGCTCCCGTTGTGCGCAAGAGGATAATCAAGGACATGGACAAGGTGTTCTATCCGGATACGTTTGTTGTGCCCTACTGCGAGATAGTACACGACAGAGCAATTGTTGAGGTGCTTCGTGGCTGCATAAGAGGCTGCCGCTTCTGTCAGGCAGGATATATCTACCGCCCTTTCAGAGAGAAAACAACCGACACCGTATGCAACGAAACAAAGTCGCTATGTGAAAGTACGGGCTACGAAGAGGTTTCTCTGTCCTCCCTCAGTACAAGCGATTTCTCCGACATTGAAAATATGCTTGTAAAGCTGTCGGACTATACAGAGAAAGAACGTGTGAATCTGTCCCTGCCCTCAATGAGAATAGACCGTTTCAGCAGGGAACTTATGGAGCAGATACAGAAGGTGCGCAAAAGCGGACTTACCTTTGCTCCCGAAGCAGGTACACAGCGGCTCAGAGACGTTATAAACAAGAACATTACCGAGGACGAGATATTCAGGGCCTGCCGCCTTGCGTTCGAGGGCGGTTACGACGCTGTAAAGCTGTATTTTATGCTTGGACTTCCCACCGAAACGGACGAGGATATAGCAGGCATTGCCGACCTTGCAAGGCGTATCACGGGACTGTTCTCGGAGGTAACTGGCAAACCGGGAAAGCGGCTTAAGATCTCAATAAGCTGTGCTACCTTTGTTCCAAAGCCGTTCACGCCCTTTGAATTTGAACCTCAGGCAACCGAGGCGGAGATAAGGCACAAGCAGGATGTACTTCTTGACGCTACAAGAAATCAGAAAAACGTCAGCGTAAGCTGGAGCAAATACAAGGTCTCCGTAATGGAAGCTGTTCTTGCAAGAGGTGACAGGCGGCTTTGCAATGTTGTTTACGACGCCTGGCAGAACGGCTGCAAGTTTGACGGCTGGGACGAGCATTACAATTACGAAGGCTGGGTGAAGGCGTTTGAGAAAAATGGCTTGGATATGGACTTCTACGCCTGCCGCAAACGTGACTTTGACGAGCTTTTCCCTTGGGATCACCTTGATTATTACGTTTCAAAGCAGTTTCTTGTAAGGGAGAACCGCACCGCACACGAGGGCGCAACTACTCCCAACTGCCGTGAAAAATGCGCCGGCTGCGGCGTTAGCAAATGTATAGGAGGGTCTTGCTTTGGATGAAAAATACGAGGTAAGAGGGGTCTTTGAGAAAAAGGACAGAGCGGTGTTCATTTCCCACCTTGACCTTTTCAGAACCATGCAGAGAGCAATGAAGCGCTCCGGCATACCCGTGTGGTACTCTCAGGGCTTTAACCCAAGGATATATCTGAATTTTCCGCTGGCGCTTTCGCTGGGTGTGGAAAGCTGCACCGAGATAATGGATTTCGAGGTAACGGAAATGCTGCCCTACGAAGATATGCTTGAAGCACTGAACAGGGTGCTGCCGGAGGGTCTGCATTTTGTTTCCATGGCGGCTCCCGTCTGCAAAAACAAGGACATCGCCTTTGCGGAGTACGAATTTGAGTTTTCAGCCGACGCTTTTTCGGGAGAAGCGCTTGCCGCCGCTTTTGACAGGTTTATGGCGCTTGATAAAATCGAGGTGGAGAAGCATTCCAAGAAAAAGGGAACGGTACTTATAGATATTAAGCCCCATATAAATGTTGTTTCTTCGGAAATTATGGGTGATTCCTTCAAAGCTGCGGTCATTTTGCCTGCAGGAATGGAGCTTAACATCAATTCCAACGTTTTTAACGAGGCTTTTATCAAATACAGCGGTGTAAATAATGTTGAGATTAGTACAAAACGTACAAAAATTCTTAAAAGTGACGGAGAAAAATTTGCATAATCAACATAATCAAATTTTTTGCACAAAATCTCTTGTAATTTTTATTGCAATGTGATAAAATTAAATAGCATTTGAAAATCCGTTTGCGTTTTTCTGCGCAGACGAGATTAATGCCGCCCAAAAAGGGCTGACATTAAAAGGACAGTCCGCTGCTCCGAACCGCTTTGGCGTTATGGTCCATGTAAGAACGGTTACTTGCGCGGGGTAAGAATGTCTGAAATTTTAGGAGGAAAAATATTCATGGACGCACTTAAACTTATCAGCGACAGCAGCCTCAAGAAGGACGCTCCTGTTGTAAACATCGGTGACACCGTTAAGGTTCACGTTAAGATCAAGGAAGGCGACAAGTACAGGATCCAGATCTTCGAGGGTACTGTTATCGCTAAGAAGCACGGCGGAATCAACGAGACCTTTACCGTTAGACGTGTAGCTCACGGCTGCGGCATCGAAAGAGTTTTCCCCGTTCACTCTCCCGTTATCGAGAAGGTTGAGCTCGTAAGAAGCGGTAAGGTTCGCCGCGGCAAGCTCTACTATATCCGTGGAAGAGTCGGAAAGGCTGCTAAGGTCAAGGAACAGATCATCTGAGTATTTTTTAGGTTTGAAAGCCGGAAAGGGGACATATTGTCCCTTTTTTGCTATACGGCTGATGATATTATTGCGGGTCATTTATTTTATTGCGAAAGGGAGTAACGGTTATGGCAAAGTACGAGCTTAATTACGAGGTACTGGACGAGGATCCCAAGAAGAAGACCTCGGGAGCGGAAGACTTTTTGGAATGGGTGGAAACTATTATCGGCGCATTCTTTGTTGTGATCCTTATTTTTACTTTCCTGCTGCGTATTGCGGCGGTAAACGGCGAATCCATGTTCCCCACTCTGGAGGACAAGGACAGACTTATTGTGTCTTACCTCTTTTATACCCCTAAAAACGGCGACATCGTTATCGTTGACAACGAAAATCCCGCACTTGACAAGATCCTTGTAAAGAGAGTAATAGCTACCGAAGGTCAGACTGTTGACATTGATTTTGAAACAGGCTCCGTAAAGGTGGACGGCACAGAGCTTAAGGAAGATTACATAAACGATCTTACAAAGCTTGACGAAGGCGGACACGAGTATCCCGTTACCGTTCCTGACGGATGCGTATTCGTAATGGGCGATAACCGTATGAATTCCACCGACAGCAGAAGCGGTCTTGTAGGCTTTGTTCCCGAAGAGGATGTTCTCGGCAAGGTCGTTTTCAGAATTTTCCCGTTCTCCAGCATCGGCGTTCCTGCCTGAGAACGTATTTACCGGAGGTTTGAATGACTGAAGCACCGTCTATACAGTGGTTTCCGGGTCATATGGCGAAAACTAAGAGGATGATAAAGGCTTCTCTTCCTCTTGTTGATGCTGTTGTTGAGATAATCGACGCCCGTATCCCTTATTCAAGCAAAAATCCCGATCTGCAGACGCTTATCGGGGGCAAACCGAGAGTAGTTATTTTAAATAAATGCGATACAGCCGATGAAGCCGCCGTTCAGAAGTGGCTTTCATGGTACAATAATCAGGGGATAACCGCAGTTGCTACCGACTGCCGCAGCGGCAGAGGGGTCAATAAGGTCGTTCCTGCAATAAGATCCGTGCTTAAGGATATGCTGGCAAAATATGCCGCAAAGGGTATGACGGGGCGTGTTATCCACGTTATGGTGGTAGGAATACCCAATGTTGGAAAATCGTCCTTTATAAACAGGCTGGCAAAGCAGAAAAAAGCCAAGGTGGAAGACCGTCCGGGCGTTACCCTTAACAAACAGTGGGTGAAGATAGACAGCGATGTTGAGCTGCTGGATATGCCCGGCGTTCTCTGGCCTAAATTTGAGGACAAGACCGTCGGTGAGCGCCTTGCCTTTACCGGTGCGGTGAAGGATGATGTTGTGGACGTTGAAGCTCTTGCTTCAAGGCTGCTTTTTGTGCTTAACGGTATGTACAGCGATGTTCTGGCTTCAAGATACAAGATAGAGACCTCGGAGGACGAGGACGGCTACGAGATACTTCAGAAAATAGGCAAAAGCAGAGGTATGCTCGTTTCCGGCGGAGAGATAAACACCGAACGTGCCGCTATAACCGTTCTTGACGAGTTCCGCAGCGGCAAGCTGGGCAGGGTAACACTTGAACTGCCGGAGAAAAACTGAATCGGGGCTTGTTTATGACTTTATTTGATTATGACAGGGAGATCCGCAGGGAGTATCCCGTTTTCTGCGGCGTTGACGAAGCCGGAAGGGGTCCCCTTGCCGGAGATGTGTACGCCGCTGCCGTCATTTTTGAGGATGGCGTTGTTATTGACGGAATAAACGACAGCAAGAAGCTTTCCGAAAAGAAAAGAGAACAGCTTTTTGACGAAATAACCGCAAAGGCTTCCGCTTACTGCGTTGCAACGGCAAGCGTTGAGGAAATTGAAAAGTACAATATCCTCGAAGCTACATATATTGCCATGCGCAGAGCCGTGGAGGGTCTCGGCATAAAGCCTGAGCTTGCTCTGGTGGACGGAAATCGTGTTCCGCCTATGCCCTGCAGGGTGGAAACTCTTGTAAAAGGGGACGGAACTTCCGCAAGCATTGCAGCTGCGTCCATTCTTGCAAAGGTATCAAGGGACAGATATATGCTTGAGCTTGCGGAAAAATATCCTCAGTATCAGTTTGAAAGGCACAAGGGCTACGGTACCAAGCTGCATAACGAGCTTATCCTGCAGTACGGTCCAAGTCCCGTGCACAGAATGTCCTTCCTGAAAAAGCTGTACGCAAAACAGGGGCAGTGAGCCTATGACAAGAAAGGAACTGGGGGATTTCGGCGAAAGAGTGACCGCTCTTTACCTTGAAAAAAAGGGCTACGAGATACTCCGACGCAACTACTGCATTAAAGGCGGAGAGATAGATATTATTGCCAAAAAGGACGGGATAATCGCCTTTGTTGAGGTCAAGACCCGTGCGCCCAACTATATATCAGGCGGCTTTGAGGCGCTGACAAACCGCAAAAAACGCCTTATCATAAAGACCGCCGAGCAGTATTCCCTTAAACATCCCCACGAGCTTCAGCCAAGGTTTGACGCAGTTGAGATAATTACTGACGGAAAAAAAGTCACAGGATTTAATTATGTCGAAAACGCCTTTGACGGTAGCGGCATAATGACTATATTATAAAAGGATTGTTGTTTTATGTATTACAAAAGCACCAGAGACAGCAGTGTGAAGATCACATCTGCCGAAGCGATCGTACAGGGTATTTCCAAGGACGGCGGACTTTTTGTTCCCTCCGAGATACCGTCTATAACAATGGACGAGATAGTTAAGCTGGGGGATATGAGCTATTCCGAAAGGGCGGCTTATATCTTCGCAAAGTATCTTACCGACTTTACCGACGCCGAGATAAGATACTGCACAGACAACGCTTATACAAGCAAGAACTTCGCTACCGAAAACATTGCGGAGATCTCCCACCTTTTTGACGGTACCTACATTCTTGAACTGTGGCACGGTCCTACCTGTGCATTCAAGGATATGGCGCTCCAGATACTTCCTTATCTTCTTACGACCTCCGCAAAGAAGATAAACATTGACAAGAAGATAGTTATCCTCGTTGCGACCTCCGGCGACACGGGCAAGGCTGCTCTTGAAGGCTTTGCAGACGTTCCCGGAACACAGATAATGGTATTCTATCCCGAGGACGGCGTAAGCCCCATGCAGAAGCGCCAGATGACCACTCAGGACGGCGAAAACGTTGCAGTATGCGCTCTTAAGGGCAACTTTGATGACTGCCAGACCGGCGTTAAGCAGATCTTCGGCAACGCTGAGATCGCTGCAAAGCTTGAAGAAAACAAGCTGATGTTCTCAAGTGCGAATTCTATCAACTGGGGACGTCTTGCTCCGCAGATAATCTACTATATTTCCGCTTATGCAACTCTCGTAAAGGACGAGGAAATAAAGGCAGGGGATAAGATAAACATCGTTGTTCCCACAGGCAATTTCGGCAACATTCTTGCCGCTTACTATGCTAAGAATATGGGTCTGCCCGTAAACAAGCTCATCTGCGCTTCAAATACCAACAAGGTGCTTACAGATTTCATTAACACAGGCGTTTACGACAGAAACAGAGATTTCGTTACAACTATCTCTCCCTCCATGGATATTCTTATTTCAAGCAACCTTGAACGTCTGCTTTATCTTATGTGCGGTCAGAACGACGCTCAGATAAGAGAATGGTTCGGTTCTCTTGCAAAGACAGGCAGATATGAAGTTACAGACGATATAAAGGCAAAGCTTAAGGTTGATTTCGCAGCAGGCTTCTGCACAGATGACGAGACAAAGGCTGAGATAAAGAAGATATACGACAAGTATTCCTACACTCTCGATACACATTCCGCAGTTGCAGTCAAGGTTTACGAGGATTACAAGGCTGCTACCGGCGACAACACCAAGACGGTTATCGCTTCCACTGCAAGCCCCTACAAGTTCAGCGCAAGCGTTCTTGAAGCTATCGACGGCAAGAAGCCCGAAATGGACGAGTACGCTATGATAGACAGGCTCAACGAGCTTTCCGGCTATGAGATCCCCGAATCCCTTGCCGCTCTTAAGACAAAGCCTGTACGTTTCAGCGGAGTTATCACCAAGGAAGAGCAGAAGGACTACGTTCTTAAGGAACTTGGTCTGTAAAATAAAAACGGATGTCGCTTTATGCAATAGCCGATCTGCATCTTTCGCTGTCGGTGAACAAGCCTATGAACATTTTTGAAGGCTGGGACGATTACGTTGAACGGCTGACGGAAAACTGGCAGAGGACAGTTTCTCCCGAAGATACGGTGGTCGTTCCCGGCGACATTTCCTGGGCAATGAACCTGAGCGAGGCCAAGGCGGATTTCGATTATATAAACAAACTGAACGGACACAAGGTGATAATCAAGGGCAACCACGACTACTGGTGGAATTCCATGAAGAAAATGCAGAACTTTCTTGATGTGAACGGCTTTGATACTATCACGATACTTCACAACAGCTACTATCCCTACGGCGAATACGGAATATGCGGAACAAGAGGCTGGATAAACGAACCCGGCGTTCCTGCGGATGCAAAGATAATTGCCAGAGAGGCAGGGAGGCTTGAAGCTTCTGTCCTGTCTGCGGTGAATGACGGCAAAACGCCTTTGGTTTTCCTGCATTATCCTCCCGTTTACGCAGGGGACTGCAACAGGGAGATACTTGACGTTATGGTAAAATATGGCGTTAAGACCTGCTTTTACGGTCACCTCCACGGAAAAGCCCACCGTATAGCCGTCTGCGGAGAACATGACGGGATAAATTATCAGCTTGTTTCGGGCGATTTTGTGCAATTTTGCCCTAAATTGGTGATGTGAATTGTTTATAACGTGGAAAAATCGGCTGAAATATAGTAATAAAGAAAAATATATGATATAATCAAACATATGTTGTTTTAAAAATGGAGGACGTTTATAATGAGTTTAGTATCAACAAATAAAATCGAAGCAAATAAGTATGAACTGGAGATCAGCGCTGACGCTGCACAGTTTGAGGAAGCTATCGAAAAGGCTTACAGAAAAGCAAGAAAGAATATCACCGTAAAGGGCTTCAGAAAGGGCAACGCTCCCAGAAAAATGGTTGAAAAGCTCTACGGCGAAAATGTGTTCTTTGAGGACGCTGCAAACGAGCTTATCCCTGTTGTTGTTGTTCCTGCAATGGAGGAAGAAAAGCTTGAACTGGTAACAACTCCCGAGATCATCGTTACCGCTATCAGCAAGGAAGGCGGCGTTACTTACAAGGTAACTGCTACAGTTAAGCCCGAAGTTGAAATTTCCGATTACAAGGGTATAACCGTTAAGAAAACTGTCAATGCTGTAACCGATGAGGACATTGACAAGGCTATCGACGCTCTCAGAGAGAGAAACGGCAGAATGATCACCGTTGAGGACAGACCTGCAGCTAACGGCGATATTGTTGTTATTGATTTTGAAGGCTTCAAGGACGGCGTTGCTTTTGAAGGCGGCTCCGAAAAGAACTATGAGCTTTCTCTCGGCTCCGGTCAGTTTATCCCCGGCTTTGAAGAACAGGTAGTAGGAAAGAATACAGGCGATGAGTTCACCATCAATGTTACTTTCCCCGAAAACTATCAGATGACAGATCTTGCAGGTCAGCCTGCTGAGTTCAAGATCAAGCTCCATGAGATCAGAGCTAAGGAGCTTCCCGAGCTTGACGATGAATTCGTTAAGGACGCAACAGATTTCGATACTCTTGACGAGCTTAAGGCTGATTACAGAAAGAAGCTTGAAGACAATGCTGAAAAGGCTGCTGAGAATGCTGCAGAAAATGAGCTTTTTGAAACTCTTATCACAAAGATGACAGCTGAGGTTCCTCAGGTAATGTATGAGAACAAGATCGACGAGATGGTTCGTGATTTTGAAATGCGCATCTCACAGCAGGGACTTACCCTCGATATGTATCTTACTTACCTCGGTATGGATAAGGACGCTTTCAGAAAGAGCTTTGCAGAACGTGCAGAGAGAGAAGTAAAGGTAAGACTTGCTCTTGAAAAGATCGCAAAGCTTGAAAACGTTGAGATCACAGACGAAAAGGCTGAAGAAGAGATCAACGATATGGCTGCAAGGTACAATATGACCGCAGATCAGGTAAAGAGCTACATCAGCGTTGAGGCTCTTAAGGAAGACCTCGCTGTTGCAGAGGCTGCAAAGATCGTTAAGGACAGCGCTAAGTTTGAAGGCTAAAAAATAATTTTAAAATTTACGGGGCAAACCATCTTTCTTTGGAAGGGTGGTTTGCGCCTGTTAAAGACAATTGATTTTTATGTCCCGAAATGTCGAGGACAGGTCGGGCAGACAATGAAAGTGAGGTTAAGACTTATGAGCCTGGTGCCATACGTTATTGAACAGACCGGACGCGGAGAGCGTTCCTACGATATTTTTTCAAGACTTCTCAACGACAGAATAATCGTTCTTTCCGAAGAAGTTACAGACGCTTCCGCAAGCATTGTTATCGCACAGCTTCTTCACCTTGAGGGTCAGGATCCCGAAAAGGACATCTGTATGTATATCAACAGCCCCGGCGGTTCCGTTACCGCAGGTCTTGCCATCGTTGACACTATGAACTATATCAAGTGCGATGTTTCCACTATCTGCATGGGTCTTGCCGCTTCAATGGGTTCTCTCATTCTTTCTTCCGGCGCAAAGGGCAAGAGAATGGCTCTGCCCAATTCCGAGATCCTTATCCACCAGCCTCTTATCGGCGGCGGCGGACTTTCGGGACAGTGCACCGATGTAAAGATCCATGCAGACCACCTTGTAAGAACAAGAGAAAAGCTCAATCAGATACTTGCCGACAACACAGGCAAGTCCATTGACATCATCAAGCAGGATACCGAGCGCGACAACTATATGTCCGCCGAGGAAGCCGTTGAATACGGTCTTATTGACAAAGTTATCTCAAAAAGATAAGTCTGGAGTTGGATTATGGCGGATAAAATGTTAAAAAGATGTAATTTCTGCGGCAAGCCCGAAAATAAAGTTCAGAATATGTTTTCGGCAGGAAACTGCAATATCTGCGACGACTGCGTGGTTTACTGCTATGAAATGCTTGTGGGCAACGACCTGATACCCGACAAAGCTCTTGCCGGACGTACTTCGGGTGCAAAGCCTGCAAAGGGGCCCGTTAAGCTGATAAAGCCTGCGGAGATAAAGAAAATTCTTGACGAGTACGTTATTGGTCAGGACGCTGCAAAGACAACGCTGGCTGTTGCGGTTTACAACCACTATAAGAGAATAAACAGCATAGGCGCAGATCAGGGCGATGTTGAGATACAGAAGAGCAACGTTATCCTTCTCGGACCTACAGGCGTGGGCAAGACCTACATTGCCCAGACCCTTGCAAAGATACTGGATGTGCCTTTTGCCATTGCCGACGCTACGACCCTTACCGAGGCAGGCTATGTTGGCGACGATGTTGAAAACGTGCTTGTAAGACTTCTTCAGGCAGCGGATTTTGACGTTGAAGCTGCTCAGAGAGGCATTATTTACATTGACGAGATAGATAAAATTTCCAGAAAGTCGGAAAACACCTCCATTACACGAGATGTAAGCGGCGAGGGCGTTCAGCAGGCTTTGCTTAAAATAATCGAGGGTACTGTTTCAAACGTTCCTCCTCAGGGCGGAAGAAAGCACCCCAATCAGGAATTTATCCACGTTGATACAAAGAATATACTTTTCATCTGCGGCGGCGCATTTGACGGACTTGACAAGGTGATACAGAAGAGAACGGAATCCTCTTCTCTCGGCTTCGGCGCTGAGATAAAGTCAAAATCGGAAAAGCAGAAGGGCATTTATAAGGATGTTGTTTCACAGGATCTTGTAAAGTACGGCATCGTTCCTGAGCTTGTGGGACGTCTGCCCGTTATCACCGTTCTTGACGAGCTTGATGAAGAGGCGCTTATCCGTATTCTTCAGGAGCCGAAAAACGCTCTTATCAAGCAGTACAAGAAGCTGTTTGAAATGGACGGCATCGAGCTTAACTTTGACGAAGGCGCACTTAAAGCCATTGCTCATAAGGCAATAGACAAGGACACAGGCGCAAGAGGACTGAGAGCCATAGTTGAAAAAATACTTATGCCTATTATGTTTGAAGTTCCTTCTCAGCCTGACGTATGCAGCGTTACCATTACGGAAGCCTGCGTAAACGATGGTGCCAAGCCCGAGATAAAGACAGGCAAAAAGTCTGTTGTGAAAAAATAAGAAAATTTGTAATTTAATTTCAGAAAAACCCGAAAAATGCAGAAAAAATGCGTTTTTCGGGCTTTTTTCGGACTTTTATAGGCTTTTTTGCAGTAAAACAGAGGATTTAATGCAATAATTACGGAATAAAGGCGATAAAAACTAAAATTTATATAAAAAATTGTGACTTGCAAAAAAATGTTTTTTCATATATAATGTATAGGTATTAGTTTATACGGTGAAAAGGCAGTAATATACTGTTTTTTTCGGCAGTTCGGACTTCCGCCGAGGTACGGACGGCGCTCATAATGTTTCGGCGGAGAAACGGGGCTTAAAATGAGAACAAAAGCAGTTGAAGTGAATATGCCCATGCTTGCGGTAAGGGGGCTTGTTGTTTTCCCCGGCGCAGTTATGCACTTTGACGTTTCAAGAGAAAGATCGGAAACTGCTTTGAAAGCTGCTTTAAGCGACGATAAGCTTATATTCCTGACAGCTCAGAGAGATAATTCGGTTGAAGAACCTGAAATAAAAGATCTTTATCAGATAGGAACCGTTGCGGAGATACTTCAGATACTTAAAACTCCCGACAACATAACAAGAGTGCTCGTTGAGGGCAAATACAGGGCGAAGCTCGTTAACATTGACAAGTCAAAGCCACACCTTGCCGCAGATATAAAGAAAATGCCCAATTGCATCAAATCAAAGGGCGAGGACGTTGAGACCGATGCTGTTATAAGGGCAATAAAGACCGCCTTCGAGCAGTACTGCCGCTATATGCCCAAGATGCCCAAGGAACTGGTGGTCTCCGTGCTTAACGAGAACGACCCGGAAAAATTCTTCGATGCGGTCACTCACAATATCGTGCTGCCCGTTGAGGATAAGCAGGCGCTCCTTGAAGAAAATTACCTTATTTCAAGGCTTGGTATGCTCCTTGCAATGCTTTCAAGAGAGGTTGAAGTCCTTGACATTGAGTACAGCATACAGAACAAGGTGCGTGAACAGATAGACAACGGACAGAGGGAGTATTACCTCCGTGAACAGATGAGAGCCATTGCCTCACAGCTTGGCGAGGACGAGAACGTTCAGGACGAGGTGGAGGATTACGCCGACAGGATAGAAGAACTGAAGCTTGCTCCCGAAATTGAAGAAAAGCTTATGAGAGAAGTGTACAGGCTGATGAAAATGTCACCGTCCTCTCAGGAGGCTTTTGTTGTAAGAAATTACCTTGATACGATACTTGAACTGCCGTGGAATAAAACCACAAAGGACAAAACAGACGTTGTAAAAGCCAGAGCGCAGCTTGACAAGGATCATTTCGGAATGGAGAAGGTCAAGGACAGGATAGTTGAAAACATTGCAGTCCGTGCGCTTCAGCCTGAGCTTAAAGGTCAGATAATCTGCCTTGTGGGACCTCCGGGCGTGGGTAAGACCTCTATCGGCAAGTCCATTGCAAAGGCTCTGGGCAGAAATTATGCAAGAGTTTCCCTTGGCGGTATTCGTGACGAGGCTGAAATAAGAGGTCACAGAAAGACCTATGTGGGCGCAATGCCCGGCAGGATAATCACCGCCGTGAAAAATGCCGGAAGCTCCAATCCGCTTATCCTTCTTGACGAAATTGACAAGATGACAAGCGATATGAGGGGAGACCCGTCCTCGGCGCTCCTTGAAGTCCTTGACAGCGAGCAGAACAATACGTTCAGAGACCACTTCATTGAGGTGCCCTTCGACCTGAGCAACGTTCTTTTCGTTACAACGGCAAACACTACACAGACAATAGACGCTCCGCTCCTTGACCGTATGGAGGTCATTGAGCTTACAAGCTATACAAGAGAGGAAAAGTTCCATATTGCCAAGGAACACCTTATCCCCAAGCAGCTTAAAAAGCACGGCTTAAAGGCTTCTATGCTGAAAATCGCAGACAGCGCAGTTTACGCCGTTATTGACAGCTACACCAAAGAAGCCGGAGTGCGTTCCCTTGAACGTGTGATAGCTTCACTTTGCAGAAAGGCTGCAAAGGAAATAGTTGCGGACGAGGTCAAAAAGGTAAGCGTTACGGCTAAAAATATAGAAAAGTACCTTGGCGTTAAAAAGTATCTTGACGACGACCTTGCAAAGAAAAACGAGGTGGGAGTTGTTAACGGTCTTGCGTGGACTTCCGTGGGCGGCGTTATTATGCCCCTTGAAGCAATAGTCCTTGACGGAAAGGGTACAATAGAGACCACAGGCTCCCTTGGCGACGTAATGAAGGAAAGCGCAAAGCTGGCTGTTAGCTACGTCCGCTCGGTGGCTTCAAAGTACGGCATTTCTCCCGATTTCTACAAGGATAAGGATATACATATCCACGCTCCCGAGGGCGCAACACCCAAGGACGGCCCCTCCGCAGGCGTTACAATGACAACTGCACTGGTGTCGGCTCTGTCGGGCATTCCCGTCCGCTGCGATATTGCAATGACGGGGGAGATAACTCTCCACGGCAAGGTGCTTCCCATAGGCGGACTTCGTGAAAAGACCATGGCTGCTTACAAGGCAGGCATGAAAACCGTTATTATCCCCAAGGGCAACAAGGGCGACCTTGAAGAGGTGGACGAGACGGTAAAGAACGGTCTGAACTTTATCTATGCGGAGACCCTTACGGACGTTCTCGACAACGCTCTTGCAGGAAAGCCGTCGGATATAAAAAAGAAGAAGGAAGAAATAATTATCCCTCCCGTCAAAACGGATGGACACGCTTCCGAAAACAGTCTTCGATCATAATAAAAAGCGCAGCAGGGCGGCAAAGCAGCCGTTCTGCATATGCGCATATTGTCGATTAATGGAAAAATATTCTGCGGAAAGGAGAAAACTGTATGAATTTTAACAGCGCTGAATTTTACGCTGCTTACGGCGAGTACAAGCAGCTCCCTCCGGCAGAAAAAACAGAGTTTGCCTTTGCCGGGCGTTCAAACGTGGGAAAATCATCTCTTATAAACAAGATATTCAACAGGAAGTCCCTTGCGAGAGTGTCTTCCGTTCCGGGAAAAACGGCGACTATCAATTTCTATAAGGTGGATAACTGCTTTATGGCTGACCTGCCGGGCTACGGCTATGCAAAGATAGCGAAAAGCGACAAGCTGCGGTGGTCAAGCCTTATCGAGGGGTATCTTATGTCGGGAAGAGACATTGCGCTTATTTTCCAGCTTATAGATATGCGCCACCCTCCCTCGGCAGACGACCTGCATATGATAAACTTTATGATAGACAATGAGTTGCCCTTCGTTATTGTCTTTACAAAGGCGGACAAGCTGAACAAAACAGAAAGAGCCGCCCGTATGGAGGGGTTCAGAAAAGAGATAGAATATTTCGACGACATCACCACGGTCGAATTTTCAGCCGTTACGGGCGAGGGCGTTGAAAAAATAAGAAGTATTATTGAGGAAGTTTCCGCAGAATAAACCTGCGGTGGAAAAGAGAGGTCAAGTTTGAAAAATTTTTCAAACTGCGAGTTTTGTTTTTTCGGCTGCAGCCGAAAATTTCCTTGCGGAAAACACAAAACTCAGAAAGGAATGATTGTAAAATGTTTGTATCGGAAAATCTCAGCGTAAACGAAAAAGGTCATCTTGCCGTAAGCGGCGTTGATACGGTTGACCTTGCAGTACAGTACGGCACACCCCTTTATGTTATGGACGAAGACGTAATTCGCAGCGCCTGCCGCCGTTTCAAGAAGTCCATTGACAGCTTTTACGGCGGAGCAGGTCTTGTGTGCTACGCAAGCAAGGCGTTCTGCTGCCGTGAGATGTGCAGGATAATGAAGGACGAGGGCATAGGTCTGGACGTTGTTTCGGGCGGCGAGCTTTACACAGCTGCAAGCGTTGATTTCCCTATGGAGAACATCTGCTTCCACGGAAACAACAAGACAGACGAGGAGCTTACCCTTGCTCTTGAAAAAAAGGTGGGCAGAATTATCGTTGACAACATATTTGAGCTTGAAAGATTGAACGCTCTTGCTGAAAAAGCAGGTGTTACGGCGAATATTATGTACCGTATCAAGCCCGGCATTGACGCTCACACCCATAATTTCGTAAGAACGGGTCAGATCGACAGCAAGTTTGGCTTCGCCCTTGAAACGGGAGAGGCTTTTGAGGCTGTTAAAAAGGCAATTGAGCTTAAAAATATCAATCTTGCAGGACTTCACTGCCACATTGGCAGCCAGATATTCGATATTGATCCCTTTGTTCACGCAGCAGAGGTAATGCTGGGCTTTATCGCAAAGATAAAGAACGAGCTTGGCTTTGAAGTAAAGCAGCTCAACCTTGGCGGCGGTTTCGGTATAAAGTATACAAACAGCGATAATCCTGCTCCATTTGAGAATTATATGGAAAAGGTTTCCGTAAAGGTCAAGGAAGTGTGCGAAAAGGAAAATATCAGCCTGCCCTTTATCATTATCGAGCCGGGCAGATCAATTGCCGCACCTGCAGGTCTTACCCTTTACACCGTTGGTGGGATCAAGAATATCCCCAATATCCGCACCTACGTTTCCATTGACGGCGGAATGTGCGACAATCCCCGTTATGCGCTGTACAAGTCGGAATACGACATTGAAGTTGCAAATAAGGCAGGCGAGCCTAAGACCGAGAGCATTACCCTTGCAGGCAAGTGCTGTGAAAGCGGCGACCTGATAGGCGAAAATATGCCTGTTCAGCACATTGAAGTGGGCGACACGGTGGCTGTTCTTGCAACGGGCGCTTATAACTACTCTATGTCCTCCAACTACAACAGAATACCCAAGCCTGCCGTTGTAATGGTCAAGGACGGCAGCTCCAGAGTTGTTGTAAAGAGAGAAACAATGGAAGATATTATCCGCAACGACGTTTGAGCATGATAAGCAGCTGCTTCCGCCGCGAAGCGTTTAAAGTTTACGTCCACGCTTTTCAAAGGGTGGTGGGTGTCCAGAGGGCAAAGCCCTTTGGTCGCTCTCCGCAGAGAGCGAAATCCCCTAAAGTAAGGCACAAAGCAAAGCAGCGATAAAACAAAAAAGTAAAAGTACCAAAGGCGCAATTCATCAAAAAGCGGAATCGAGTAAAGTTTTGCATAACACAAAACCTGCGGAACCAATCAATGTGAATTGCGCCTATTCTTACATATCAAGATAAAGTACCCTCGGATAAAATGTACAGAGCGAAGCGATGTGCATTTTATCCGACACGATAAACTATGTAACGGTGCCCCGATAAAGTCTGATAAACCGCACCAAAAGCGCTGATACACGGGCGCACAATGTGCGCCCCTACATAGAAAACCTGCAAAGCAAAGCGAATGTGCATTTTCCTTCAACACGACAAATTGACCGTTTTTGTTGTAAAATCAACTATATTTTCCGCATAAAACAGTAGTCAGCATTACTGCAAAGTATCATCACAACCCCGTATTTATCCTTTTTATAAAAATTTTGTATAACCTCTTTACTTTTTCGCTATAATATGCTAAAATGTAGTTATTGTGTAAGAAATGTGCGGCGCAGCAATGTGCTTTATTATTTTTGAACGGAGTGGTTATAAATGAACAGCAAGTTCAGAGGAGAACAGATGGACGAGCTTTTTAAGGCTGTCCTTACGCTTGAAACAGTTGACGAGTGCTACGCCTTTTTCGGCGATATGTGTACCGTTCTTGAGCTTCAGAATTTCGCTCAGAGAATACAGGTGGCAAAAATGCTTATGAGCAAGAATGTTTACAGCGATATTGTGGCTACTACAGGCGCAAGCACCGCTACTATCAGCAGAGTTAACAGAACTCTTACTCAGGACGACAACGGCGGCTATGCTCTCGTTTTCAAGCGCCTTAAGGAGCAGGAAGAAGCAGAAAAGAACGGAAATAAGTAATGAGCGGTTACGGCAGCTTTGCGTATTATTACGACCGTCTTACGCAGAATATATCCTATAAGCAAAGGGCGGAATACTTCGATACCCTCGTAAAAATGCACGGCGGAAAAAAGAACATACTTCTTGACCTTGCCTGCGGTACGGGCAGCCTTTCCGAAGAGTTCAGCCGTATGGGCTATGACGTTATTGCCGTGGACGGCTCGGAGGAAATGCTGAACGAGGCTCTTGACAAGAAATTCGACAGCGGACTTAATATACAGTATCTTTGTCAGGATATGACGGAGCTTGATATGTTCGGCACTATCGACGTTACGGTGTGCGCTCTGGACAGCCTGAACCACCTGCCCGACCTTGAAGCCGTGAAAAAGACGGTGGAAAGGGTTTCGCTTTTCTGCGAACCACAGGGACTGTTTCTTTTTGATATAAACACTCCCTACAAGCACCGAAATGTTCTCGGGAACAACACCTTTGTTTACGACCTTGAGGACGTTTACTGCGTCTGGCAGAATACCTACTGCGAAGAGGACAACAGGGTTGATATGAGCCTTGATTTCTTTGAAAGGCTTGAAAACGGCGACTATAAACGGTATGAGGAGGACTTTTCCGAGATAGCTTTCGGCTGTGATGTAATGGAAAAGATACTTGCTGACAGCGGCTTTGATGTAGTGGGGAAGTATGATTACGATACCTTTGAGCCTGCTAAGGAAAACAGCGAAAAGATCGTTTATGCAGCTAAAAAAATACGTTAGTTTATTCCATTTGCTTGGCGGCGAATGGAATTTTCTCTGAAATACGAAAGGATAATAAAAATGGCTAAAGTTGTAAGAGCAATTTCAAAGGACGCTTCTGTCGTTGCAACGGCGATAGACGCAAAGGACATAGTTTCCGAGATAGAGCGCATACATCAGACCTCTGCGGTGGTAACGGCGGCTTTAGGCAGACTTTCTGTTGCCGCTTCACTTATGGGAATAGGTCTGAAAGGGGATAACGACACTCTTACCGTGCGCCTTAACGGAAACGGACCTGCAGGAGCGCTTATAGCCGTTGCAGACAGCAGGGGGAACGTTAAATCCTATGTGGGCAACCCTGTTGTGGAGATACCCCTTAATCAGTACGGCAAGCTGGACGTTGCAGGAGCGGTGGGTAGGGAAGGCACACTTTCCGTTGTAAAGGACCTTGGGCTGAAAGAGCCTTATTCGGGTCAGGTGCCTATCGTTTCGGGAGAGATAGCAGAGGATATTGCAAGCTATTTTGCGGTCAGCGAGCAGATACCCACCGTGTGCGGACTGGGCGTTCTTGTTAATCCCGACCTGAGCGTAAATTCCGCAGGCGGTTATCTTATCCAGCTTCTGCCCTTTGCCGATGAAGCCTGCATAGATGTGCTTGAAAATAATGTTAAGGAGCTTCCTTCCGTTACGCAGATGCTCAGCTCGGGCGTTACGGCGGAGGAAATGGCGTTAAAAGTTCTTGACGGATTGGAGCCGAATGTTCTGGATGAGCTGGAATGTGCATATAAATGTGATTGCAGCAGGGAAAGAGTTGAAAGGGCACTTATAAGCCTTGGCAGGGAGGAATTGACAAAAATGGCGGAGGAAGAGGAAAAAGTTGAGGTGTGCTGCCATTTCTGCGGTAAAAAATACAATTTTACAAGAGACGAGATACTTTATCTGAAAAAATAAAAATTTTTTTCAAAAAGCTATTGACAAACAGAAATATATAGTGTATAATAAATATCGTCGCTTGGGAGTGCTGATGCAAAGGCACTTCTGAGAACGATATGTGGGAGCATAGCTCAGCTGGGAGAGCATCTGCCTTACAAGCAGAGGGTCATAGGTTCGAGCCCTATTGTTCCCACCACAAAATGGCCCGGTAGTTCAGTTGGTTAGAACGCTAGCCTGTCACGCTAGAGGTCG
>JBJEQN010000104.1:0-7075 GCA_051881775.1 Oscillospiraceae bacterium
GTTTGCTATGTGGGTTTATTTTGATATTCCCACATAAAAAATACGGGCATACACGGAAATCGAAACGATACGTCAAAAAATATTGGGAGGCAGAATTATGGCAAAATGCAGTAAATGTGGACGCAAAGGTTTGTTTTTTAAAGTAAATTCTGATGGACTATGTTCAGATTGTGCGGCACTTGCAATTATTGAACACGAAAAAAATACATTGGAAAATCAAATAAATGAAGCAAATATCAATCTTTCGGGAATACAGCAAAAAATTGTCGAAGAAACCGAACAATTGAATAAATTAACAACGGAACGAAAAAAGATTTATGATGCCATTAAACAACAGGCTGAAAATGATGCTATTGCAAATGTTCAAAATGAAATTAATACTTTGAAAGTTGAGCGTGACGAAAAAGCATTTGAGGTATCTAATATAAGCGAAGAATTGAAGAAAATAAATTCAGACTATGATTCAACACAAAAGAAATTATATAAAGCCAAAACGTTGTTTGAGAGTTACCAAAATGCCAACAAACGATATGTTAAAGAAGGAGAAACTAACCTTGACGAAAGTTTCTTGAATAATCTTACTCCTACTATTGAAATTGACTTACAATGTATGACCATAAAGCAGCTCAGGAGCCTTTATAATCAGAACAAAAAACTTATTCAGGATTGTCTTAACAGATACGAAGGCAGATACACAACAAAAACAAATGCTGCTTTATATAAACTTATGACTATTGCATTTGAAGCTGAGCTGCAGAATATTCTTTATAGTTTGAATTTCGGTAAACTTGAAAGTTCAATTGACGCTGTAAAGACAATGAGTGCAAAATATCTTGCCATTGCTTCGGACGGCAATCAAAGCATAGCTCCTACTATAAAAAAGTTCATTGGTGAAATCGAAAGTTTATTTATTGAAGCTGTTAAAATTGAGTATGAGTATTATGTCCAAAGAGAACGTATAAAAGAGGAGCAGCGTGCTATTCGTGAGCAAATGCGGCAGGAAGCTGAAGAGCGTAAAGCTCTTGAACAGGAGAGAAAGCGTATTGAAAAGGAAGAGCAGAAGTATCGGAACGAAATAGACAACATCAGAGAGCAGCTTGAAACAGCGGATCCCGAAAAAGCACAGGTGCTTAACGAAAGAATTGTCGAGCTTGAAGGTCAGATTGATAAAATTGAGGATAAACGCGAGCAGATCGTTTCTCTTGAAAATGGTAAGGCAGGATATGTATATATTATCAGCAATATCGGTTCATTCGGTGACGATGTTTATAAAATCGGTATGACCCGACGTATGGAGCCTATGGATAGAGTTAATGAGTTAGGAAATGCAAGTGTGCCGTTCCCGTTTGATGTTCACGGATTGATTTTCTCGGATGATGCTGTCGGACTCGAGCATGATTTACATAGTATTTTTAATAACAAACGTGTAAATAAGGTTAATCTGCGCAAGGAATTCTTCAAAGTGTCTCTTGATGAAATTGAAAAAATCGTTGATGAACGCTGTCCTTCCGCTGAATTTAAGCGCACAGCTTTAGCAGAGCAGTATAGGCAGAGTTTGACAATGTCAGAAGCGGCATCAGAGCTTGACGAGGAAGATTTAGCAGAAAATTTAGCGTGATTTATAATTTAAAATAAAAACTCCCGTCCGGCGCTACCAACACCGAACGGGAGAGAAATAAGGGTATGATATACCCAAGATTCCAAGCTAAGTATATCATGCCCTCCGAGAAATGTCAAGGAGGAAATATGAAAACAGCAGTAATATACGCCCGTTATTCCAGCGATAAGCAGACCGAGCAGTCTATCGAAGGACAGCTCTACGACTGCTACAACTACGCCAAGCAGCACGGGATAACAGTCATACACGAATACATCGACCGAGCAATGACGGGCAAGAACGACGACCGACCGTCCTTTCAGCAGATGCTTGCCGATAGCACACGCCGTGAATGGGAATATGTGCTTGTGTGGAAGCTTGACCGTTTCGCCCGAAACACCATTGACAGCGCAGTAAACAGACAGATACTTTCCAAGAACGGTGTGAAGATACTCTCGGTAATGGAGAGCTTTGGGGAAGATGCCAGCGGCCAGATGATGACGCATATCATCGAAGCAATTAACGAGTATTACAGCGCAGATCTGCGTGAGAAAACTATCCGAGGAATGAGGCAGTCGGCATTGAAAGCACAATCCACGGGGCATATTCCTTTGGGTTATAAAGTCGTCGATAAGAAACTTGCTATTGATGAAGATACAAGGATCATCCCCGAAACCGTATTTAGTATGTATGCGGCAGGGGAGCGGCTCACAGATATTGCGGAGCATCTTAATTCGCGAGGGTATCGGACAGCAAAGGGCAAGAAGTTTACCACAAAGAGTTTTTATGCAATGCTTAGCAATGAAAAGTACATAGGTGTATATCAATATAATGACATACGGATAGAGGGAGGAGTTCCGCAGATGATACCGAACGATGTTTTTGAAGCAGTCAGAGAAAAACTTAAAGTCAACCGCAAGAGAGCCGCAAAGAACGCTGCAAAGGCCGACTATTATTTGTCGGGAAAGCTGTTCTGCGGATATTGCGGCGAGCCGATGAGCGGTCTGTCGGGAACGAGCAGCTCAGGCAGCAAGCATTATTATTACCGTTGTAACGGTGTGCAGAAGAAATCGGGCTGCACCAAGCGCAACGAAAATAAAGAGCGCATTGAAGACGAGGTATGCAGAGCGGCGTGGGGAGTATTCCGCAGTATGGATAAAAATCAGCTTGCGGAGATTATCCACGAGAAATATCTCAAAGAAGCATCAACAGAAACCTCGACCGAGGTGCTTGAAAAACAGCTTGCCGATGTAACCAAGCAGGCAGAGAACGTTGTTAACGCCATAGCGAACACAGGCGGAAATCAGATCCTGTTCGACAAGGTCAAGCAGCTACAGGAGCAGAAGGAGCAGGTCGAATCGCAGCTGCGTATCGCATCAGCTATAAAGGGCAACGTCCCGTCGGTCGAGCAGATCGTGAAGCTGATAGAAGATGTCCTTGAAATGGATATAAACACACTGGAAGGCAAAAAGGCAATAGCTGATATAATGATATCAAAGATTTATCTTTACGACGATAAGCTGACGGTTGTGTTCAAGGATCCTGAAGGAAAGTCGCAGGATATACCACTTTCAGCATTGGAGAACCCCGAAGATGATTGTATTCTATCGGCTTCGGGGAGCCACATCGTTCAAATCCGAACTCTGAAAAGGGTTCGGATTTTTTCGTTTTTTATCCGGGGAAGGCTGTGTTTGGGGTAATCGTGGGTATATAGAGAATAGTGGCGGTTTTCGCAGTGTTGACACTCCCAACAGAAGGTAACAACACCTTTCGGCTCGACCTCTTACGAGTATGACCTGCTTGACAGGCTTACACGAGTGGTTGACCGCAATGGTTATGCTACGATTTACGAGTATGACGCAAACGGAAACAGAACAGCGGTTCATTATGCTAATGGATTTACTACCACTTACGATTATGACCTTTTAAATCGTCTTATCAAGCAGGAACCACTTGACAGCGAGGATAATATTATAGTACAATATATTTATACCTTTGGCGTGGCAGTGGAGCTCAAGAGTGTTACCGAGCTTGACAGCACTGTTGAGTATACCTATGAATCTAAGTACCTTCTTACAAGTGATACTATCACTGAGGGTGAAAAGGTAACTGCCTACGCCTATGATAAATGATAATGTAAGCAACAAAATATGTAAAAATGCGACAACCTGTTATTGATATATTAGGCACTTAGTGCAAAATTATATACATAATATTACGCCTGGGGGATATACAATATGAAGAAACGGCTTATTATTTCAGCTTTGGCAATATCCTTGATATTATGCTCATGCACAAAAAAGAATTCTGCCGAAAATGATGTTGTCACTTCGGAGGAGGTCACAGAGGCTGTATCCGAAACCTCTGCAACTGTCGAAACAACAGAGTCGACCGTTGAAAGTCAATTCAGATATCAAGAATTTTCGGATCATGTATATGTAGACAGATACATCGGAAATGAAGCTGTTGTAACGATACCCACCGAGATAAACGGAAAGCCTGTAACGGATTTCGCCGTTGGTTTATTCATCGATACTAACGTCAGGGAGGTCATTTTTCCTGAGGGAATGACAAAGCTGCCCCACCTTATTACTACAGACCTTATAACAAAGATAGTCATCCCCTCAACAATAGAAGAGCTTTCTGCAGAAGATATAATGGATATATTTTATCTGGAAAGCATTGAGGCCGCAGACGGCGGAAACTTTATTGTAGATGACGGAGTGCTGTTCACGGCGGATAGAAAGACTATTGTTTATACTTTCGGCTGTAATAAGGAATATGTTGTTCCCGAGGGTGTGGAGAATATCGGCGAATACTCCTTTTCACACCAGACCTTCCGTTCGGTCAGTCTGCCTTCCACGCTGAAAACCATTGGGAAATGCGCATTTGAAGGCTGCAATCAGATAAGCTATATGGAAATACCATTCGGCGTTGTGGAGATAGGCGAAGGTGCTTTTTACAGTACCGGACTTGTGGATATCAAGTTTAACGAGGGGCTTGAAAGCATAGGTGCAAAAGCCTTTCAGAAAACAAAGCTTTCCGAGATATCACTTCCGCAGAGCATAAAGAAGGTCGGCGATTATTTTGTAAGCGCTGACTGCAAGGTGAAAATGTTTGAGCCGATATATTCGCTCGGAACAAGCTCTTATTATGATATATCCTATCTCAAAAAGCCGACCGCAGAGATAGCTATGCGTTATCTTCAACCGGTTTCAGAATATATGCTCGGCAGGTTTCTGCTTGATATAAATTTTGACGGTGTTCCCGAAGCTATCAACATTTACGATGGCTCTGCAAGCATAGAAACATTTAGCTATCGGTACCGCTGGGAATTTCCAACTTGGTTCAATGGGGAGCTATATCATTTTTATGACAAGGAAAATGACTGCGATTTTTATGTTGTTTCGAGGCTTGGCGAAGAAAACATGGGTTATTCCGAATTTCACCGTCTTGAACCGCTTGACGGGTATGTTGAAGATAATCAAATAGGCTTTATAAACAATATTGGAATAGATGAAGCCTTATCGCTTCAATACGGAACGCTGAACGGTCAATACTATCTTGAAGAAAGCACGGATAACGACATACATATACTTGAAGCAATGGACGGATATGAGCTTGTCGAGATTATCGACCTTTACAAGCTTGCAGAGGAGCAAATCGGTGAAAAACCGTTTGAGGTGACGCTTGACCCGATAGAAAGACGTTCGTCCAAGCCGCTTATGACGCGCGAGGAATTCTGTGTGGAAAATTGGATAACAATGGGAGAGTATAATCACTTGTACAAATACGACTCCTCTGTATCGGTGTTCAGCGAAGAAGAACTGGAAAAGTGTTGCGAGCTTCCGAACATTACAACGCTTTTTATTCATTATGACCTTGAGAATGCGGACGGTCTTAAAAAGTATAAAAATCTGAAAGCACTTACCTTTAGAAGCATAGCCGACCCGTCGGGTCTTGCGGACATGGACGGGATTGAATTTTTGAGTCTGCCGATAACAGACGACCTTGATTTTCTTTCCGAAATGGACGGAGTAAGGGCAATTGAGTTTAACTGGACAGTTGACGAGCCCGATGATTTTTTCAAGTGTGTAAAGGGAATGAAAAATCTCCAATATATTCTGGTAAACAATTACTGTGATATGCCGATATCGGACGGTCAGTTGAAATGGCTGGAAGAAAATCTGCCTGACGTGAAGGTAGTGTATATGTGGTAAGGAGGGGAGCATTATGAATAATAATATGTATCATACTTGCCCTTACGTGCGTTATAGCGGCGGCAATACCCTCTGTCTTTGCTGAGAAAACAGCTATTGAACAGCTTTTGGCTTTAGCAGAAAAATATGAGCGCAAGGCGATAATTGACATCGACTTCTGTGGCGATCCCGAGCTTATGGTTTTTGACGATGACGGATACTGCAAATTGTATATTCAGAATAATGATAAGCTTTTGTTCATAGCTATCAACGGGGTGCAGAATAACAAGCTATACTTCGGCGAAACGGACAGAAAGCTGTATCACCTCAAAGACAAGGACGGAAGGCAGTTTTTCCTTTTCAATGTATTCAGAAATGATGAAAAATATTCTGCGCAAATGTATATTTTAGAGCCAAACGTTATTTCAAAGGGATATTCCAATGAGATATTCAGGTGTATCAAGGCAGGTGAACAAAAGCTCCATATATACGGAGAAGAGGACGGCAAAGTGCTTTTTGACTATGAGCAGACAGCAGGGGAGCATTATTCCAGCGAATACACCGCCTGTGCCCGTGAGGAGCTGTACAATGTACTGCACAGCAAAATGCAGGAGCTGACAGAGCAGTATACTTTCATATATGGTCAGTTTATAATGAACGGCAATTCAAAGCTGAATATAAACGGTATGGGCTGTGGCATAAGGACGGTGAAGTTTATTATAAACGGCGGAACATTTTACTGTGATCCTGGGGAAAACGGGTATCCTGTCCTCGTAAAAACAAAGGGAGCAAGCTTCCTTTTAGAAGGCAATATTGCGGAGGAAAGCTGTTCCGACCGCATTATGGAATATATTGAAGAAGAGGAATTGTATGCTATTTGCTCAGAAGGAAAACCCGTTGGAAAGTACTCTGTTACGGTAGATGAAAAGTAAATACAGGTGAAAATGCACCAAGAAATTCGACAGTTTTGCAGTTTCTTGGTGTTTTCATTTCCACTTTTTGTAAGTCTAAAGGTTCAGTGCCTAATATTATAATGCTGATACATTTTTTATTGAATGATAATATTACGTTTCTCCCCAAAAAAATTTTGAGGGAAACGATTAAGATGATGGACGAGCTTATCAGCTGACATCATCTTAGAGGGGGTGCAGGGGGAACGCCTGCCCCTCGGAGAGCGCCGGTACTTATGATATTGCTTGGAAAATGTCCTCGGGCATTTGGAAAGCAATGTCATAAGTACTATGGCGTTAGTTGTGGCGCAGCCACGACTAAAACGGCG
>JBJEQN010000105.1:0-35828 GCA_051881775.1 Oscillospiraceae bacterium
CCGCGTGTCGTGAGTTCGATTCTTACTGCCCCTGCCATTTTTAGTGCCTTCAAATTGCGTAACAATGCGGTTTGAAGGCGTTTTGTTGTTTAGGGCTTTGATGAGATTATCGAAGAAATCTGTCGTATTTTTGGCGTATAAAGTCGTAGAAATTTGTGTCGGTGTGTTGCCTGAAAATGATGTATTATAGGGATTCCTTTGTGCTGGATCTCAATAGTGACTGATTTTATTATAACTTGTTACGGAATGATAAAAAATAAAGGAGGTTCAGATTTGAACCTCCCGTTTTTATATTACTTACTCATAATTTCAGATATAGCGTTCATAATTTCGTCGTGGCAGCCGCCGCAGCCTGTTGAACAATGAGTGACTTTCTGTATTTCTTCAAATTCTTTTTCAACGTCTGAAAATGTCTTGCTTTCATGGAGTACTTTTTCAACATCTGCATAAGAAACATTCATGCAATGGCATATAACTTTATTTTCCATAACTTAAAAATCTCCTTTATATTATGTAAGAATAAATTTTATTATCAGCAGAAGAATACCGATTGAAATTATTGTATCACTATATTCAATAAAAGTCAATGGATTTTGGGATTTTTTTGTTATAGATCACAAATTATTTCACCAAATTTTGATAGTTGAAAATTTTATGATTTTAAGTTCCCCAAAAATTCAATCTTGATACCTCAAAAACAGAAAAGAAAGACAACTGCCCATCATTTTTAGGCTGCCCGATATTTCGGCAACATACCTTAATTGACTTTTTCGGGATGACATTGTATAATTACTGATATGTGAAGTCGTTAGGCTTACCGGATAAAAATCTGATCATAAATAAAATTCGAGGAGATAAATATGCTTAAAATCAATGATGATTTAATGGAACAATGCCTTGATGGATTTAAAATTGATTATGAATGTCCGGTGTTCTGTTCATTTTCTAAAATTGACAGTTTTCTGTCAACAGGCAGAAACTATCTTCCTGCATTTGCAGCAATTTCTAAGTATCGTACACTTTTAGTCGTTCCACTCACAATGTCGGTTTATATTGATGGTTTAGTTGATTTAATAGAATACCCATTACTTCGTTTTCAATATTGTAAGGTCAGCCGAACAATTTTGGGAAATTATTTTATAAAGGCAAAATTAATTGCTGACAAGAAAAGTGAAATTATAAAAATGAATATATCAAGAAATGTACTTGGCGCAGATCTTACAATGCAGAGATCCAACATTGACAATTTTGCAGATATGTGTAAAAAATGGGGCAACAGTGGATTATTCTCAAAAAAATAAATCGAATTATCAAACAGTATCAAGTACATTACAGAAGCACATAAATTGATATCTTTGTGCCATTTTCGGACGTATTATCATTTTCACCCGTATCCTGCATTTGCTCCGTTAAACTCGTACATTTCGGAGAACGGCGAAACGAACGCTGCGCAATCAGCTTTTTACTAAATATTGACCGCATTTCTTTCCAAAATTGAAGAGGATGAAAATAACGTCCATACTGCACACAGATCAGTGTAGTATGGACGTTGTTGGTTAATAATATCCTTGGGTTTTATATTACCTCATTCAGACGTTCCTCTTCGGTAAGGTCGGAGAAGAAGCTGTATGTGTTTTTGCCGCTGTTTTTGGAGCGGTACAGCGACTTGTCTGCGCTGCCGTAAAGACCGATAAAGTTTACGTTCTCCGAACCGTCATACACGGCAAGACCAATGGAAACTGTTGTGGTTTCCGGCAGCTGTTCCTGTTTTAGACCTGCCGCAAATCGTTTTATCACTTTTTCGGAAAATTCGGCAAGCTCGCTCCTGCCTGTTGTATCGGCAATAAATCCGCAGAACTCATCTCCGCCTATCCTGCACATAAGATCTCCGTCCTTTGAAAGCTCACGCAGAATATCAGCAAAAAGTATCAGCACCTTATCTCCGACGCCGTGACCGAAGGTATCGTTAACGTGCTTGAAATTGTCCATATCAAGCATTATCATCGTGCCGCAGCGCTTGTCCGAAAGATATTTTGTAAGCTGCTGTTCAAAGCAGGCACGGTTGTACAGACCTGTCAGCGGATCCGTTTCGGCTCTGCTGCGGATAAGCTGAAGATTTGCAAAGTAATCGGTCATATCAAGCACCCAAAGCATCTGTCCCTGTACAAAGCCGTTTTCCACAAGGGGCTCGGTGCGCATCTCATAGGTGCGGTCGTTTATCGTCATTGTGGCGGTCTCACCCTTTAAAACGCTGCAGAAGCGCTCGTTTCGGGAAAGGTCGTCATCCTTTCTGAGTTCGGGGAACAGCTTGCCGATAACGGGGTTGAAGAAGATCACCCTGTTGTTTGCGCCAATGACAAGTATGCCTTCCTTGCTGTGGTTTATGGCGTTTTCGTTAGCCGCCTGTATGGAATCGAAGAAGCCGTAATGCATAAGGGCAAATGTGAAGAACGCCAGCGCTGCAAGTATGCCTATGCAGATAAGGTCGTAGCCTCCCGTAAATCCGAAGAAGAACAGACATATCTCCACCCAGAGCGAAATGCAGCCGAAAAGTACACAGAGTATTCTTTTCCGCTCCGTTCCTGCGGTTTTGTTCAGCTTGTAGACGCAGATGACCGCCGCCATAAGGAACGAACCTGCAAGCGCTCCCTGCGCAACGGGGAACAGGGGACCGTATTCCAGCTGTATCTTGGGGAATTGTCCCGAATAGTCCATACCGTAGGATCTGTAGAAAAGCCGGTTCTGATTTATTGTGAATACGCAGAACAGCGTTATGACCGCCGCAATATATTGCAGTATAAGAACGGTCTTAGGTATCTTTACCTTGCAGAATTCCTTGATAAACCAGGACAGGCTTATGAAAACTCCGCATTCCGCCACATATTCCAGCTTTGTTGCGGTGATAGCGCCGTTTGGCTCGCCTGCGGTTATCTCTGCAAGGAAAGCAGCTGTAAAAATGCTTGCAAACACCATAAATACAAGTATTGCAGACTGCGGCGGAGAGCATTTTGACGCACGGACTATCTCTACCATTGCAAGCACCAGCGCAAGCGCAACAGCATTGAGCGCCACATATATCTCATAAGCCGACATGATCGGTTCTTTGAATAAAAGCGCAAGTATAAGAAGATGTACAGGGTAAATAAGGTAAAATCCCCACTTTGAGGCTTCTTTGAGAAAAGGCAGTTTTTCCAGTCCTCGCTTGCCGTTGTAAAGCATAAGCAGCGGCGCAGCAAGGATGAAGCCGTAAAGGTAGGCTCTGTCGTACCACGCCCAGTCATAGTGTGAAAAATGGAACATATTATTCAGCGCAACTATGCCCATAAAGCTTGTTACAAAGACAAGGGTGGTTATGACAAATATTTTTATGCGCTGCTTAATATCCTTGCCAAAATAGAAAATGCTTATGTACAAGGTGGGGAGAACGGGCCAGCCGCCGATAATAAGCGAAACTCCCGTAAGCACGGCAGCAACGGTCACCTTTGCCGGCGTTTTCAGCCGTTTGTCCGCAATCGCTGCGGTGGTAAGAAGCCCTATGAGCAGGTCAAGCATAATATTCTGCCTTATGCCGTACATATCACCGAAGAACATATAGAAGGGAATTATTGATATGACCCAGAATGCACCCATACGAAGGGCATAGTTAACGATGCTTCGTGTATGCCGCAGACCCTCTGCAACGAAAAAGCACATTATAGGTATGGTAAGACGTCCGATAACGTGCATTATCTGCGCAGGAACGGTGTAGAAATCCAGCAGGGCATAAGCGGTGTGGTCGGTTATCATAGCCAGTACGGCAATAAGCTTCAATGCCGATGCGCTGAGACCTCGTTTTTCTGCGGCGGTATTCGGTGTCATAGGGTACCCCTCCTTGTTAATATAACGACAACACAATTATAACATAATGTGCGTATTTTTTCAATAGTATTTTGCATTACGATCAAGGCAAATTGAATAATTAACGTCCTGCTATGTACAATCGGACAAAAATGTGGTAAAATATAAATAGTATATGCTTGGACGGAGAGAACAGAGGATGAAAATATATATAGATGCCGACGGCTGCCCCGTTGTTGATATAACCGTAAGGCTTGCGAAAAAATACAATATTGAGTGCGTTATCATTTGCGATACCTCCCACAGGATAGAGCGTGACGGCGCACAGACCATAGTTGTTGAAAAAGGCGCAGACAGTGTTGACCTTTGCCTTGTGAATATGGTACAAAAGGGCGATATTGCCATAACTCAGGACTACGGTTTAGCCGCAATGTGCCTGAGCAGGTCTGCGCTGGTGCTTGACCAGGACGGCAGGCAGTACACCGATGAAAATATTTCCGGTCTGCTTGAATTCCGTGCAATAGGGAAGAAGCTGCGCAGAAGCGGCGGAAGAACAAAAGGCTTGCCCAAGCGCACGGCTTTGCAGGACGTCCGGTTTGAGGAGAGCCTTGAAAAAATACTGAGCTTACAGTAAAGAGAGGTGTTTATAATGGGAGAATTATCAAATCTTCCCAACATAGGAAAGACCGTTGAGGAGCAGCTTAACAGGGCAGGTATCAATACTGCCGATGAATTAAAAGAGATAGGCGCAAAAGAAGCGTGGCTCAGAATACAGGCATTTGACGATTCCGCCTGCATACACCGTCTGACAGCGCTTGAAGGTGCTGTACGGGGTGTAAAGAAAACTATGCTGCCGGACGACGTTAAAGCAGATCTGAAAAAGTTTTATCAGGAACATAAGAAATGTTAGGAAAGAGGGATTTTATGAGCTATAATTTTTACGGCTGGGAAAAGGCGAACATTTCTCCGATGCTTCCCGAATACAGCATGATAACCGACCCGAGGATGCTTTATGATATGCTGTCGGAAATATGGTGCGCAGACACCTGTGCGCCCCGTTTAAGGGACAGGTGGACAAAGGACAACAAAACCTTGGGACAATGCTCCATAACGGCTTTTCTGGCGCAGGATATTTTCGGCGGAAGAGTGTATGGTATACTGCGTCCGGACGGAAATTATCACTGCTATAACGTTGCGGGGGACTGTGTGTTCGACCTGACAAGCGAGCAGTTCGGCGGCGAAGTCCTTTGCTATGAAAACAACCCCGAACAGTTCCGTGAAGTGCATTTTGCAAAGGAAGAAAAGCGGCTGAGATACGAATATCTGAAAAAACGCTTGTACGAAATGATAAAATAATAGAATAACAGCCTTGCAAGGTGACTTATACTAAACACCATTTAAAATTTGGAAAAAATCAAGCCGACTATCTTGCATATATTGGATTTCGGCGCAGATTTTTTTCCTGTATTTTATTGGTGTTTAGTATTACGACCGCCTTTAGACCTTCATATTTCGTTGTACAATACACACAAATTTGTACTGTGAAATTAGGCGCTATTTATTACTTGATGTAAAATTATGGGGAATTTTTTGTGCCAAGTTGCTTTTTTATTGACACTTTGGCAAAAAAACATTATAATTTATAGTAGGATATTATAAACTGACAGTACAAATATGTTATAAAGGATATGATCGGGTTGAAGAAGGGCAGGTCAAAATTAAGCGGCGGCTATCGTGCGGCTTTGTTTATTATTATAGCTGTTATAGGCATTATCGTTGTTATGAACGTTGTTATGATAAAGCGCACCGAGACTGACAAGATAGAAGCCGAGGGTCAGATGCGCATGAGCAGCATTGCAGGAAGGGTGGAAGGCAGCCTTTACCGTTCCGAGTGCCTTCTGGACAGCGTTGCAATGCAGATAGAGCAGATAATTTCATCTGACGGAGATGTAACTGAGCTGCTTAACGAGTATTTCTGCGATGAAACTATTGAGGATATAAAGAGCAGGTCTGACGGAAGCTGTTTCAGCGCTTACGCAGCCTATAACGGTGAGCTTTATATAAACAATTTCATTCCCGACGATGATTTTGTGCTTGAAGAGCGTTCATGGTATGTTGAAGCCAAAAAACGTATGGGCAATGTCAATGTTACCGAGCCGTATGCCGACGCAAGCACGGGGGAAATGTGCTACAGTATCTCCAAGCTGCTTCCCGATGGCTCTACCGTAGTGGGACTTGACTTCAATCTCAGCGGAATACAGCAGTACATCGAGGAAATGAATTCAAGCGGCTCCGATACAAGCCTTATTGTTAACGAAGACGGTATGATCGTCGGTCATTCCAAATCGGAGTATGTGGGCAGAGATTACAGAGAGCTGGATTCCTGCTATGAGCTTGTAAATAAGGTGTTTATGCTTTACGGCGATTCCTTCGATTACAGCGCTGACGGCGTAAAATACAATGTTTTTTCCGATAAGACCAACTATGACTGGTATCTTATCGTATGCGTTAAGAGGGGAGAGGCGTATTCCTTCCTGAGCGGCAATTCGCTGTATATCACTGTTATTATGCTCCTGCTTGCGGCAGCTGTCGCAGTGTTCTTTGTTCATATATGCAGGAAGAAAGCGGATGCGGAGAATGCGCTTGCTGAAAAGGACGAATTTTTGAAGAATATGAGCCTTGAATTCAAGCGTCCTCTTTCAAGGATAATGAACCGTGCCGAGATACTGGGCAGCACAGGCGAAAAGGACTGCGAAGCAGGCGCCGAAATAGGCAATTCGGCAAAAGAACTGGATCGTATGCTTGACGATTGTATCGCCGAATCCGGAAAAAAGGCAAGACCGGAAGACAACGAGCTCAATAAGATAAATAAAAAGCTGAGCAAAAGTCCTGTCAATCACAGGATAAGGATAGCTCTTGTAACTGTCATACTTATTGCGACAGGCGTATTTACTTGTTTTTTCAATACTATCGAACAAGGCGAACTCAGTGCGATCAAGATAGAAAAGGAAACACAGGTCTATCTTAATCAGGTCAGGGAATGGACAATTACAAACAAAGCGATACTGGACGTTATTTCCGACAGTATTTCCGCCCAGCCGGGCTTTGCGGACGATTACGATTCGGCGATAGCATATCTTGGCAGCATCGTGTCAAATTATGACGATATTTCAGTAGCTTACATATGCAACCCCGAATGGGAGCATACGGTGCTTATGAACAACGGCTGGGAGCCTGATGAAAACTGGCACGTTGAAGAACGTCAATGGTATATAGATACTCTTGTTTCAAAGGATAATTTCAGCGTTTCGGCGCCTTATTATGACGAGCAGACGGGGCTTTACTGTACTACTCTCAGTAAGATCGTTTATGACAGCAAGGGCAATTTTATCGGCGTTCTCGGCATAGACTATTACCTTGACAAGCTTATCGGTATCCTTGGAGAAAGCTATACCGACAACGGCTATGCTTTTCTTACCGACATTGACGGAAATATTCTCAATCACCCTAATGAAGAATATCAGATGAAGCCGGGGTATTCGGTAAACGCTGCCGATATATGCTACAGAGAAGCGCTTTCCCAGATGGATATTGATTCGGTCGATTTTATAGACTATGACGGTGTGCAGAAGATCTGTCTTGCCATGAAGGAAGATATTTCCGGCTTCAATGTATTTGTTGTCAGAGATCTGTTCTATATTTTAGGCAATGTCGTTTATTCCGACTGTATATATATTGGTGTGTTTGCCCTTTGTATAGTTATCGTAAACGCTATAATGCACAGCCTTACACGCTGGCAGGCAAAGGTCAACCGTGAGCTTCAGGAGGCTGCCGACAAGGCTATAAACGCAGATAAGGCGAAAAATAACTTCCTTGCAAATATGAGCCACGAGATAAGAACGCCTATCAACGCCGTTCTCGGAATGAACGAAATGATAATGCGTGAATCGGGCGAAAAGCAGATAGTGGAATACGCCGCAAATATCCAGAGCGCAGGCAGAACGCTTCTTTCCGTCATAAACGATATTCTTGACCTGTCAAAGATAGAGTCGGGCAAGATGGAAATAGTGCCTGTGGAATATGACGTAAGCTCCCTTGTAAACGATATAGTAAATATGGTCAGGATAAGGGCGGAAAAGAAAAACCTAAGATTTATCCCCGAAATAGATGAAAAAATACCCTCTGTGCTTTACGGCGACGATGTAAGGCTCAGGCAGATAATCACAAATATCCTCACCAATGCGATAAAGTATACGCCCGAGGGCTATGTGCGCCTGAGAATGAAGGTAATGGAGGTGCAGGACGGTATTGCAAGGCTTGAAGTAAGCGTTTCCGATACGGGCATAGGCATCAAGGAAGAGGATATGGATAAGCTGTTCACATCCTTCCAGCGCCTTGACCAGGAAAAGAACCGCAGCATCGAGGGCACGGGTCTGGGACTGACTATCGTTGCCCGTCTGCTTGGAATGATGGGCAGCGAGCTGAACGTTTCCAGCGTTTACGGCGTAGGTTCAACATTTTCCTTTGTTCTGGAGCAGAAAATAGTCAAAGCCGAGCCTATGGGAGATTATGAGCAGCGTTTCAAGGCGTCTGCCGAAAATATTTCCGACAGCGCTTCAAAAACTGCGCCCGATGTGCGTATTCTCGTTGTTGACGATAACGAGACCAACCTGCTTGTTGCCAAGAGCCTTCTCAAACGCACTCTTGCAAAGGTGGAAACGGCTCCAAGCGGCAAGGATTGTATAGAGCTTCTCAGAAATAATATATACGACATAGTTTTCCTTGACCATATGATGCCGGAAATGGACGGTATCGAAACGCTGAAAAAGATAAAGGCGGAACAGCTTGCAGTAGGAACGGTCTTTGTTGCTCTTACGGCAAACGCTGTTCACGGCGCAAAGCAGACCTATCTTGACGCAGGCTTTGACGACTATCTTTCAAAGCCCTTTACGGGTCACGATATTGAAAAATGCCTGTTCAGCCATATAAGCAGGGATATGATAAAGTTTGTGGAAGCTGACGGCGAAGAGCCTGCGGAAAATGATACGGAAGCTCCGGCAGACATAGGCTCAAGGTTTGACATTGAAAAGGCGCTTGCGCTGCTTGAAGGAGATAGGGATGCGTATATGAACGCAGTTTACGATTTCTGCGACAATAACAGGTGCAACGACCTTGACCTTGACTATAATTTCAAGGACTTCAAGAGCTATCGTGTAAACCTTGAAAAAGCGGCGGAGGAAGCGGATAAAGTAGGTCTTACGGAACTGTCGGACGCTGCTGTGAAGCTGATGAACGCTGTTGGCAGCAATGACACGGACTATATTGCCGCAAATCATAATAATTTTATGAAAATGTACCGTAAGGCTGCGGAAAATATTGAAGAAGCAGCGCAGGAATATTTTTCGGACGGGAGGTAAATCATGCTTGACTTTTTGAAGGATCTGAAAAGGGACGCAGATAATACCGACAGCAGGACCATAAGCCTTATCATCATTACGGTAGGCTTTATCAGCCTGTTTATGTGCGCTGTCAACATTGTGACAAACTCTCCTGTAATGGTAATGATAACAGGCGTACTGGGCGTATGGTGTATCCTTAATTATTTTTTGTATAAAAAAACAAAGAGCTTTGCCATAATAAGCGTAAGTACGCTGACAGCCGTAGGCTTTATGATGATATTTTTCCTGGTGACAGGCGGAAAGGACGGCTTCAGCATAGTGTGGCTGCTCCTTGTTCCCCCTATAGGCATATTCTTTTACAAGCTTCTTTACGGCGGAGGCTTCAGTATCCTGCTTGGCATAATTACAGCTGTGTATATGTGGTCGCCTCTTCATGAGCTTGGCTACGCTTATTCCGATACCTATCTGCTGAGATTTCCTATCATTTATTTCTTTGATACTGCGATCTGTATTTACATAAACTATACATTGTTTGAATTCAGAAAAAAGCAGGTATCGCTCCTTGAAATGGCACAGCAGGCAAGCAGCACAAAAGGCGATTTCCTTGCCAATATGAGCCACGAGATAAGAACTCCTCTGAACTCTGTAGTGGGAATGTGCGAGCTTATCCTCCGTGAAAACGATATAAGCGACACGGTCAGGGATTACTGCTTCAACATTCAGAATTCGGGCAGAAGTCTGCTTTCCATAATAAACGATATTCTTGACTTCTCCAAGATCGAGTCGGGCAAAATGGAGCTTATCAACGAAGAATTCAACATTGCCTCCACGCTTAACGACGTAATAAATATGGCTCTTACAAGAAAAGGCGATAAGCCCATAGAGCTTATTGTCAAGTGCGACCCGGATATTCCGGCAGGACTTGTTGGCGACGAGCTGAGAATACGTCAGGTAATGATAAATATTGTTACAAACGCTATCAAGTTCACAAACAGAGGATGCGTCATTATCCGTGTTTCACATACAAAGCACGATTACGGAATAAATCTTTCCGTGTCCGTTGCCGATACGGGTATAGGCATTTCTCCCGAAGGCCTTGAAAAGCTGTTCAACAGCTTCCAGCAGGTAAACACAAAGAAAAACCGCTCCGTTGAAGGTACGGGTCTCGGACTGGCTATTTCCAGAAGGCTTATTACAAGCATGGGCGGCTTTATCAACGTTTCAAGCACCGTCGGTTCCGGCTCGGAGTTCAGATTTGTTGTACCGCTGAAGGTCTCGGACAAAAAGCCTTTTGTATCTATAAAGGAACCCGAAAAGATACACGCTGCCTGCTTTATTGATATGACAAAATTCATAATGCCGAGAGTTGCAAAGGAGTATTCTTCCCTTATCTCGGAGCTTAAAACTGAGCTTAACACCGATTTTGAGCTGTTTGATTCCCTTGCAGCACTGCAGAGAGCTGTTTCGCAGAAAAAATACACCCACCTTTTCATAGGCAGAGAGGAGTACGCCGCAAGCCGTGAATTCTTTGATGATATGTCAGAGAATACGGAGATAATTGTGGTGCAGGACAGATTGAACGCCATAGAGCTTCCTCCGAAGATGAAGTGCATTTTCAAGCCCTTCTATGTTATGACCGCCGCTTCCATCTTCAACAACGAAAAGCTGCTTGTAAATATCAACGAGCGCCGAAATTCCACAATACGCTTTGTTGCGCCTAAAGCAAGAGTGCTTGTTGTTGACGATAATATCATTAACCTTAAGGTCGCTGTGGGTCTTATGCGTCCTTACCATATGCAGGTGCTTACCGTTGACAGCGGACGTGCGGCAATATCAATGCTCCGTTCAAAGGATATCGACATTGTGTTTATGGATCATATGATGCCCGAAATGGACGGTATCGAAGCAACTAAGGAAATAAGAAGCATGGAAGGCTCCTACTATAAGAACCTGCCTATCATTGCTCTTACCGCAAATGCCGTTAACGGCGTAAGAGATATGTATATCGAAGCAGGTCTTAACGACTTTATCGCAAAGCCTATCGAGCTTTCCGCCCTTGACCGTGTGCTGAAAACATGGCTGCCGAGAGAGCTTATAAAAGCGCCCTCCGCAAGAAATGAACGTTCAGTTGTCAATGGCCGCAGAAAAACTGACAAACCGAAGGAAACGGCTTCCGCAGATACAGAGCTTCTTAATGCCGAAACAGGTATTTTCTACACAGGCGGAGACGCTGACGCATATAATGAGATCCTGGAGGTCTATGTGCGCAAGGCTCAGGAAAAGCACGATCAGATACTTGCGCTTTTCAACGAAAAATCGTGGAAGAATTACGTTATAGAGGTCCATGCGCTTAAGAGTTCATCCCTTACTGTAGGTTCAAAGCCCCTTTCCGAGCTTGCAAAGGAACTGGAGCTTGCGGGAAAGGCGGAAAATTACAGCCTTATCGAAGAAAAGAACGGCGCTATGCTTGAAATGTACTTAAAAGTCGCCGACCTTGGCAGAAAGTATCTTAAGCTGGACGAAAAGCCTGCCGAAGAAGCTCCCGAAAAGCCGGATATATCATCCCTTACCGTTATAACGGCAGAAAAGGCAGGGGAGTTTATCGAAAGGATAAAGACCGCCTGCGAAGCCTTTGACGGTGACGAGGTATCAAATATATGCACGGAGGCTGCGCAGTACGCCGTGGGAGATGTTGCCCTAAAGCCTTTGTTTGACGAGGTAAAAGCCGACGCCGATGACTTTGAATACGACAGCGCAGCGGAAAAAGCAGCGGCAATATACGATAAAATAAAGATGTGATCTTCGGAAAGGAATATGTGCAATGGCTATGGATAAGAAAAAAGTCGGTATTCTTGCCGAATGTGTCTGCGACCTGCCCAAAAGCACTCTGCAAAGCTGCGGCGTTGATATTCTGTATTTTCTGGTAGAGACGGAAAACGGAGTTTTTACCGATACGGACGAGATCACGGCGGAAAACGTTATTTCACATATGGAAACGGGAGGAACCAAAACAAAGTCTGCACCGCCGCCTCCCGATGTTTACCTCAAAGCCTTTGAGAAAAATCTGAAAAGGTATGACGAGGTTATTTTGGTTGCTATCAGCTCCCGTATAAGCCATTCCTGCGAAAATGCGGAAAAAGCCGTCAAGCTTATGGGCGAGGAAGGAAAAAGGGTGCATATTTTTGATTCGGAGCATCTTTCAACGGGTCTGGGCTTCTTTGTGCTTCGTGCCGCCGAGCTTGCAAACAAGGGCTGTACGTCCTATCAGATATTGGGGGAGCTTGAAGCGATGAAGCCGCAGGTCTCCACCAGCTTTCTTGCCAAAAATGCGGATTATCTTTACAGAAACGGTCTTGTTCCGGCTTATGTGAAAAAAATATGCAGCGCTCTCAGCATCCACCCTGTTCTGGCAATGAAAAAGGGAAGCCTTCGTCTGAAAACAATTATTCTCGGCAATTATGATTCCGCCTGCAGATATTATGTAAGGCTGATGCTCAAAGGCAGGAAAAATATCGACACAAAAAACGCTTTTGTCACTCATGCAGGCTGCAGCATAAAGATGCTGCGCAACATAACCGCAGAGGTTGAAAAATACTGCCGTTTTGACGAACTGAAGGTTACGGACGCTTCCGCAACAATATCAAGCAACTGCGGTCCCGGCACTTTCGGGGTATTGTTCGTCAGAAATGATAAATAAAGAAACATATCCGTAAAAAAGGAGAGTATTGTCTATGAAGCATATTCTTATTGTTGACGACAACAAAGCAAACCTTGCTGCTGCAAGATCTGTTCTCTGCGATACATATAAGATAACAGCAGTAACAATGGGCGCTCAGGCGCTTAAATTCCTCGAAAACAACAGCTGCGACCTTATTTTGCTTGACATAAATATGCCGGAAATGGACGGCTTCGAGGTAATGACAAAGATAAAGGAAAACGAGCAGCGTGCCGCTATCCCTATTATTTTCCTTACGGCGGATAACGATGCCGAAACGGAGAATCGCTGCCTTGAAGAGGGCGCTCTGGACTTTATTGCCAAGCCCTTCGTTGCCTCGGTAATGCGTTCCCGTATAAGCCGTATCCTTGAATTGGAGGATATGCGCCGTCAGCTTGCGGATAAGCTGGAGCAGAAAATAAAGGAAGTGACCGACATAAAAAGCAAGTCCCAGCAGGACGCTCTTACGGGACTTTGGAACAGAGCCTATACCGAAATGTCTGTCAACGGTCTTATTGAAAACGGCACGGTCGGTGCGCTGTTTATGATAGATATGGATAACTTCAAGGCTATCAACGATAATTACGGTCATATCGAAGGCGACAACACTCTGAAAATGTTTGCGGACACAATGAGGACCTTCTCAAAGGAAGGCGATGTGCTTTGCCGTATCGGCGGAGACGAGTTCGTTATGTTTGTCAAGGGAATAACCTCAAAGGCGGAGATAGGAAACCTTGCAGGTGATATAATTTCCGACCTTTGCTATAAGATAGAGCAGAAGAAGTTTGAGACCAATTCCTCCGTTTCCATAGGCATTGCGCAGATACCCGGCGACGGAGCGGATTTCAATACCGCATATAACGCTGCGGACAAGGCGCTGTACTACGTTAAGCAGAACGGCAAAAATTCCTACCATTTCTTCAGCGAGCAGAGAGAAAACGAAAAAAGCAGAGCAGGCAACCTTGTGGATCTGGAATATCTCAGAGAGGTCATGTCCCGTGCGGATTCGGGCAAGGGCGCATATCAGCTTGAACTTGACAGCTTCCACCATGTTTATAACTTTATCCGCCGTTTTGTGGAACGAAGCGGCAGGGAGGTGCAGACCGTTCTTTTCACCGTTACCGCTGCCGAGAATACGGTTGTCGACCCGGACGAAACGGAAATTGCTCTTGAAATGATGGAGCAGGCTATTTATACTTCGCTGCGCCGTGTGGACGTTTCAACAAGATATTCAAGCAAGCAGATAATCGTTATCCTTATGGACGCAAACAAGGAAAACGGCGCTCTTGTTGCCCAGAGAATAATCGATTGCTTCAACAAGCTTTATACGGGCAAAAAAATATCCTTTGAGTACGGCATTGCTCAGATGGATAAGCCCGAAAGAAATATGGTTGTTCAAAGATAAAAATCTTAGATAAATAAAAAGGTTGTTATACCGACAGAAAATCGTTATAACAACCTTTATTTTTATTGTATTTTCAATTTGAATTAAAATCCTGCGCCAAGTCTGAGTGCCTTTTCCATTTCAGCCTTGTCGGGAGCAAATTCCATAGCGGTCTCGTAAGAAATTGTGCCTCGCTGATAAAGCTTTGCAAGGCTGTCCTTCAATGTGCACATACCTTGACGTATACCGGTCTGCATTACAGTTTCCATCTGAGGTATCTTATTGGCTCTTATCTGGCTCTTTACAGCGTCCGTTCCGATAAGAATTTCAAGAGCAGCCACACGGTTCAGGCCGTCTGAGGTAGGTACAAGAGTCTGGCTGATAACGCCCTGGAACATATTTGCAAGCTGTGCTCTTACCTGTTCCTGTGCATGAGGAGGGCAGGCGTCGATGATACGGTCGATAGTCTGGGCAGCACTGGAGGTATGGAGGGTTGCAAGCACAAGATGTCCCGTTTCAGCGGCAGTCATTGCAAGAGAAATTGTTTCGTAATCTCTCATTTCGCCGACAAGGATAACATCGGGGTCTTCGCGGAGTGCGCTTCTGAGGGCAGCGCTGAAGGAAGAAACATCTCTGCCGACCTCACGCTGATGGATAGTAGCCTTGTCCTGAATATATTTATATTCGATAGGGTCTTCAATAGTAATGATGTGGCAGGCTCTGTGCTTGTTTATGTGGTCGACCATTGCGGAAAGAGTTGTGGATTTACCGGAACCTGTAGGGCCTGTAACAAGGATAAGTCCTTTTTTCTTTTCGGAAAGCTCGCTGAGTACGGAAGGCATTTTCAAGGATTCAAGAGTAGGTATCTTGTCGTTGAGAAGTCTTATACAGCAGGCAAGTCTTCCGCTCTGTCTGAACACGTTTACTCTCTGTCTTGTTCCGTTTGGAAGCTCAAAGCTGAAGTCAATGTCGTTGCCCATAGTGAGAAGCTGCTCCTGCTCGGCGGTAAGTATAGAAAGAATGGTACGGTTTACCGCAACATCGGAAAGCTCCTTGAATCTTTTGAGTTCACCGTTGATACGAACAACGGTAGGCTGACCTACTGTGAGGTGAATATCGGAAGCACCCATTTCTCTGGCTTCCATCACAAATTCTTCAAACGTCATATTATTGCCACTCCTTTTTTACTTGATCTTAAACTGGATTCCGCTTGCGGACAAATATACCTCGTTGGACATATTTGCAATACGCTGGTTTACACCGCCGAGTATCTCTCTGAATACCGCCTGATCCCTGTCCTTGGGAGTAACGGAAAATCCTGTTTCAAGTGTAATTGTTATCATAGTGCCGTCAATGACCATTATCCGGTCGTACATATCCGAAATATCGGAAATTATCTTCTTTTCAATGGCTTTTTTCATTTCATCGTCAATTGCGGAAAGGTCGGGGCACATACGGGAAATAACTTCGGACGAGTATGCAGCGA
Organism: Oscillospiraceae bacterium; assembly: GCA_051881775.1. Lineage (GTDB taxonomy): Bacteria > Bacillota > Clostridia > Oscillospirales > Ruminococcaceae > UMGS363. The sequence goes on from JBJEQN010000105.1 coordinate 15,822, forward strand.
GATTGTCGAGGATAACGAATTTGTGGTCGGTTATCATTTCTGCAGGATCGTCCGTTACGTTTTCTTTGATGTCCCATTCAACGAAATTGTGTTTGTTGTTGTAATCGATACGTCCCATAGTGTCTTTGTCAACAGCTTCGGCTGTGCGGAGATAAAGAACGTAGTCACACGCCGCAAGATAGGAGACCGCCCATCTGGTTTTTCCGCTGGCTGCGCCGCCTGTAACAAGAATAGTTTTTGACATTTGGAATCATTCCTCCCGGTTTTATAAAATAACTCTGTTTCTGCCGCTTTCCTTTGCTTTGTAAAGTTTTTCGTCGGCGTCTTTAATATTGTCCTCAATTGATCTTGCAGGGTCAAGCTGCGTTACACCGAAGCTCATTGTTATCTTGATCTTCAGTTCCTCAAAACAGCAGACGGAATCCATTATGCCCGTTCTCAGCCGTTCTGCAGCTTCGGCAGCCTGTTCCGCAGGAGTATCGGGCAGGACAACAATGAATTCCTCTCCGCCCCATCTGTAGACCCCGTCGCAGATACGGGAATTTCTGCGGAAATGCTCTGCAACGTGCTTAAGCACAGCGTCGCCTGCGTTGTGACCGTATGTATCGTTGACCTTTTTGAAAAAGTCGATGTCGCAGATAAAAAGTGAAACATTTCTGACCTTTTCCGTGTCGGTAAGTATCTTTTCAAAGGTCTTGCTGTAGTCGCTGTAAAAGCCCATTCTGTTTTTAAGCTCGGTAAGCTTGTCATGGCGAGAATCGTCAAGGAAGCTGTCCGATTCAAGGGTTATTCCGCAGATGAAAGCAGCAAGAGAAAGCCGCTTTACGTCTTCCTCAAGGTCGAAGCCTTCGCCGTCCAGCTTGTTTATAGCCTGATAAGCGCCGATAAATTCGCCCTTGCAGTCGGAAATGGGCATAACAAGAATGGATCTTGTCACATAGCCTGTTTTTTTGTCAACGTCCGAGTTAAAATCGGGGTCGTTGTAGGGATCGTTTGTAACTATTGCACGTTTTTCCGTCAGCGCTTTTCCCACAAGTCCCGTACCCTCGGGTATGGTTATCCTTCCTGCACCCACAGCGGCGGTAGTCCAGAGGGAATGATTGCGTTTATCCCATTTCCAGAAGCTGGCTCTGTCTGCGTTTACCAGAGTTCTGCCCAGATCTGTAAGCAGCCGGTAAATGGTGTTGTGGTCGTCTTCTGCGTCGTTGTCGGACTTGGACATTTCTTTATATAGGTTCTGAGTTATGCTGAATATCTGTTCAAGCAGAAGGTCTGAAGAAACTTTGCTGACATTGTTATCCATTGCTGCAACAATCCTTTCCGTTTTTTTGCATACCGTTCAGGTAAAAAATGCAGTATACAACATATTAATTATACCACGGTTTATTTTTCTTGTAAATAGTAAATTTAAAAATTATAAAAAAAAATATAAAAAATAGTGACAAGTTATCAATAATATGTTATAATTATACTATATTATAAATAAATGGCAATTTGATTTTATGAAAAATAATTCTGAACGGGGGAACAGTATTGAAACACAGATCAAAAGCTGCAACGGCAATAGAAGCGGCGGTAATGTTTGTTCTTGCATTCCTTATATCCTTTTATGATGTTTTTTATTCCTTTGACAGCCTTCTTCGAGATAAGCTGTACCAGCGGCCGAGAGGCATAAACAACAAGATAAAGATACTTGCCATAGACGATAAGACCTTGCAGGATATAGGTCCCTTCGGTACATGGTCAAGAAGCGTTTATGCGGATGTTATAGATAAGCTGGGGGAGTATCCTGCGGTCATTTCCCTTGATATTATGATTTTCGGCAATATGGACGAGGAAGGGGACGAGGCTCTGAAAGAAGCCTGCGTCAACAGCGGACGGGTAGTGTCAGGCTCCTACATAAACTACAACACAGCCTATAAGACCGATGAAAACGGTACCCCTTATATTGACCATTTTAACGTAGAGTCCATAGAGCAGCCCATAATTGAAGACTGCGTCCGTACAGGCTTCGTGAACGCCGCTCCCGATGAGGACGGTATAGTCCGCTCGGCTATGCTTTCCGAAACCTATGACGGCGAGACCCATAAGAGCTTTGCGGCTCAGACCTACTCGGCGTACTGCGACTTCCTTGGCATTGAAGAAAATATACCCTCTCTCGACAGCAGGAACCGAATGTGGATAAGCTACGCAGGAAGACCTTACGACTATGAGCATATATCTCTCAGCAGCCTCCTTGACGGTTCGGTCGATCCGAAGATCTTTACCGACTGCATAGTTATGGTCGGCGCATACGCTTCGGGACTTCAGGATCAGTTTTCCGTTCCGGGCAGCGCAGACCAGATGTACGGAGTGGAAATCCACGCTAACATCGTTCAGGGTCTGCTTGACGGAAAATGTCCCGTTCCTGCAGGGAGAACGGCATCTGCGCTTTCGGCTGCAGTTATTTCCTGCTGTGTGTATGTCCTGTCAAGAAAGCTGAAGCTGAAATTCTCCACGCCCCTTGTCATTTTTGTTATGGCAGGCTGTATGGCGGCAGGAGTTGTTCTGAACGGCGCAGGCACAACGTTCCCCATACTTTATGCGCCCCTTTTCTCCCTTGTATTTTACCTTGCGAACCTTATAAGAAAGTATGCGGAGGAGGCTGCCGAAAAGCGCAAGATAACTGCAGCGTTCAAGAAGTACGTTGCTCCGCAGGTCGTTGAAGAGATCGCAAAAACGGGAAATTACCACATAAAGCTGGGCGGTGAAAACCGTGATGTAGCCGTGCTTTTCGTTGATATAAGAGGCTTTACGCCTATGTCCGAAAGTCTTGAACCTGAGCAGGTGGTCGATATCCTAAACAGCTATCTTAACCTTACGACCAACGCTATTTTCAGCAACGGCGGCACTCTTGACAAATTTATCGGTGACGCTACAATGGCTGTTTTCAACGCTCCCTTTGACCTTGACGACTATGTTTACAAGGCAGTTAAGACAGCCTGGGATATTGTGTGCGGAGGAAATGCGATAGAAAGCAAATTCCTTGAAAAATACGGAAAATCCGTTGCTTTCGGTGTAGGCGTAAACTGCGGTCCTGCCGTTGTGGGAAATATAGGCTGCGATTTCCGTATGGATTACACCGCAATAGGCGATACGGTCAACACCGCTGCCCGACTTGAATCCAACGCCAAAAGGGGACAGGTGCTTATAAGCGAAAAGGTCTATGAGCAGGTCAAGGACAGAGTTTCCGCAGAACCCATAGGCGAAATACCGCTGAAAGGCAAATCCAAAGGTGTTTTTGTTTACTCTCTGACAGGGCTGAACGAAGCAGCCGAAGAAAAAACGGAGGAGCTTGCAAATGAGTAAATTTCTGATAATTCCCCGTATAAATGAGCTTGATAAAAGCCTGGAGCTTGCGGAAGAATACGGCTTCGGCTTTGAATACAACGATTTTTTCCTGCCGGACGTTATGGACGACGCTGGGCTTACCGATGAGCTTATCAGCCGTTATAAAGCCTGCCGCCTTCCCGAATACTGCACTATGCACGGAGCCTTTTTCGATGTTCTTATATTCAGCAGCGACAGAAAGATACGCCAAATTTCCGAAGAACGCATATATACGAGCCTTGATATAGCAAGGAAAACAGGCGCAAGGGGAGTGGTTTTCCATACAAATCACAATCCTGCCCTTACTTCCGAGGTTTACGTCCGAGGCTGGCTGGAATGTAACGAAAGCTTCTGGCGCAAGATCCTGCCACGGTATCCCGACCTTGAAATTTACATGGAGAATATGTTTGACAACACGCCGGATATGCTCTGCGGTCTGGCACAGCGCCTTTCCGATGTGCCGAATTTCGGGGTGTGCTTTGATTATGCCCACGCTGTTATTTTCGGTTCGGATATAGATAACTGGGTCAAGACCGCCGCACCTTATGTCAAGCATATACATATAAATGATAATGACCTGGAAAATGACCTGCATCTTGCCGCAGGAGACGGAAAAATAGACTGGGAACGTTTTAAGTTTCACTATGAAAACTACCTTTCCTCGGCAAAGTCGGTGCTTATTGAAACATCCTCAATTGAAAATCAGCGCCGCTCGGCAGAATTCCTGACAAAGCTGGGAATTATATGACGCTTTACCGCGTTAATGTTGTGCGATGATATTGTAATTTTTAGCTTGAATTATTGCAAAAATCAGATATTTTTTTATATTTGTTACAAACTTATTTAGCGGATATTGCAATTATTTTGCAGATGTGATATAATACAAATAACAAATAAAAGGCAAAACCGATGAAAATCGGCGGCGCAAAGCACGAGCCTAAGCTTAAAGATTCAGGGAGTATGGCGGTCGGGCTGCATTTGTAGGGTATCACCCGAGGGTGCGGTTCGCTGTTTGCTCCCTTTTTATTTTGTAAATGACAAATGGAGGCGGTTTGAGTGGGTATTAAAGCATTTTTGGCATCAATGACTTTAAAAATGAAAATAATACTGGTTTGTGCTGCTGTAGCTGTAACAGGCGGAACAGCGGCAGCGGTGGGCATTGCTTTGACAAGGGAGGAAGCGTACAGAGTTCTAAAGGTCTTTGAGCTTACGGGAAGCGCTATTGTTACAAGAGCAGATTCCGGCGACCTTGACGCTTATGTGGGAATGAACCTTGAAAACGGCGATACGCTGACCGTAAACGAGGACAGCACTATCCGTATTTCTATGGACAACGATAAATATATCCTTCTTGACAGCGGTACAGTTCTTGAACTTACGGCAACAGGTACTTCCGCCGACAGCAGAACTGCCATTGATCTGAAACAAGGCACTATTCTTAATGAAATAACCGAACCTCTTTCTGCTAATTCCACCTATGAGGTCTCGACCCCGAAGTCAACGATGGCTGTCAGAGGTACCAGCTTCATGGTTTCCGTTAAAAAGAATACAAACGGCACATATATTATCAGAGAAAACACCTTCCAGGGTAAGGTAGAGGCAGAGCTTATCGACAGCAAGGGAAACCGCACAGGAAATACGGTGCTCATATCCGCCGACAAGGGCGTTACTATCTGCACCGAACCCGATGAGAACAGCGGCAATCCTGCGGAGATCGACGGAACCTCAAGATTTGTCATGGAAGATATGAACGGCAATATTTCCGAGCTTGAAGAGGGCGCAGACCCCCTGCATGAGATAAGATACAGCTTTATTTCCGACGCAGTAAGGGGCAACGCACTTCGTTCCAACGACGAAAATCTTATGCTGCTTGAAGAAGACGTACTCTACAAGCTGAGAGGCGGAATGCCCGAAAGCTCCACGACCTCCGTTACAACTGCAGCGAAAACAGAAACATTGAAAATAACGTCAGTACAGACCACCGTTACCGAAACCGAAACAACGCCTGCCGTTACAACGGTTCCCGTAACTTCGGATACAAGGGAAGAAACTACAATAACTGCGGCGCCCGTAACATCTGTGCGGACAGAAACGGAAGCAACGTCCGTTACGACCGAAGCCAAAACAACGTCACAAACTACCGTTTCTTCTAAAGTAAGTGAAACTACCAAGAAAACAAAACCAAGCGAAACTACGATCCCCGAAACTTCTGAAACTACACAGGAAACTACCGAGACCGCAGCCCCCGTAACCTCTGAAACGGAAGAAACCACAACAACAGCTTCCGAAACCTCTGCAACATCTGCAACGACACGGCAAACAGGCAGAACGGAATCAGGCACTGCTACATCTTTTGCAACGGAAGACAGCACCTCATCAACTACCTCAGCAACAACTTCCGTTACAACGGCCGTAACAACAACCGGAACAACGACAACAGTCACAACAACGGGAACAACAACGGGAACAACGACAACAGTCACAACAACGGGAACAACAACGGGAACAGCAACAGAAACAGCAACGGAAACTGATATAGCAACGGAAACTGTAACAGAAACAGTAACAACAACAGTAACAACAACAGTAACAACAACAGGAACTGAAACAGAAACCGGAACAGGAGACGCAGTAGGTCAGGGATATTTCACTATCAGCGACAACGGCGATATAATTTCTCAGGATTATTTAAGCGCCGGTGATGCTATAACAGTTCCCGAGGGCAATCCATATGAGGGATATGAGCTTGAAGGCTGGAAGCTTACCAATTCAGACGGAGAGAACTTGGGTATGTTTGATCCGGGTGACATCATCACCTATGACATCAGCTTCGGAGATACTCTTGTGCTGCAGGCAGTATACAAGCTAAAAACCTACACCGTTACCTTTACAGAATACGATTCGGACGATGATGCTGTAACAGTTATCGACACCGTTTCTGCGGAATACGGAACGCTGCTCAAAGACATTCTTATCGTTATCCCCGAAAAAACGGGTAATACCGGAAAATGGCTCATAAACGGCACGGGAACGATCGCTTCCGATACAAAAGTTACATCAAATATGACCGTTACAGCTGTATATACGCCCAATAAATATACCCTGACCATAATGCAGACCGTTGAAACAAGCGGCGGAAGCAGCAGTACGAGTACATGGGGCACTATAGAGGCAGATTATGACACTCTTGTAATTGACTATCTTTCTTCCATTCCCGATATGGAAGGCTATACTGTAAGTTATTGGATAAACAGCGTAATGGTAAGCAGCCAGGTAGTTACGGGGGATATAACGGTTACAGCTATTTATTCACCTGCCACATATACGATCACATATTCAGCGCCGGAGGCAGACGATCCCTCATCTGTTCATGCTCCGAGTACAGTTTACTACGGCATATACATCACCGACATTCTCCCCGAGGTTCCGGAAAAGCACAATTACTCGGGCAAGTGGACTATAGACGGTGCCGAAATACCCTCCGATATGCAGGTTAAAAGTGATGTTACGGTCACGGCTGAATATACTCAGACACATGGCGCAATAAAATTCTATGGTGACAGTCAGACCTATTCTACGGTCGATGTTGAAATCGGAGAAACCTATGAACTGCCATCATTTCCTGCATATATATACGATCCTGATGCCATGTTTCAATATTATCTTATTTCAGGAAACATATATTACGCAGGAGATAGTATTACTGTTACCGGAGATGTAGATGTATATGTAGTTTTAACATATTAATGCAAAAACTATCCGCTTCTGACATTCAGTCGGAAGCGGATGATTTTGTATTCGGTTAATTAATATGACTTTAAGCATTCTTCCGCATATTGCGCAGCTTTTTCGGGAAAAGCGTAACCGAGATTTTTCGCCGTCTTTTCCGCCAGCTCCGCAAACAGCTTTTCTGTGTTCCAAAGCGCCTTTGTTATGTCGTCCTTGTCATAGTGTCCGAAGCATTCTCTTAGCCTGCCGACAATAGCTTCTCCTGCCCAGCGGTCAAGGAATCTTCCGTCATGCCAAACATCTGCGTTTTTGTCGCAGGAAAGCACATAGCTTTCTATCATTTTCCGCAGATGAGTTTTCAGATAAGCGTCTATGCACATCTTAGCCGACCAGGTTTCCCCACGGAGCAGCTTTTTGTTCGCCCAAACAACATGGAAAAAGAAATCGTTGACCGTGTTCACATACTCGCCCTCGTCCATAACGGTATGTACCACCTTGTCCTGCACCCGGATATACTCCTGTAAAAGCGCCGTTATTTCCATATTGTCGTAAATAACGCAGTAGCCACGGTTCATTACCCAAGCGGCAACGCCTTCCTTTACAGCGGCAAGCATCTGCTCCGGGGTGAAAACTATCATATCAACGTCAAGGCTGCCCTCAAACAGCATACGGCGTTCCGTTCCTCCGCCGAGAGTGGGTTCGGTAAAGTTTATCATTATTTTGCCCAGAGTATCGGGTCTGCCGCCGTACAGCCAGCTTTCGGGGTCTGAGGTAACAAGAATAACATCAAGGTCGGAGTATTCGTCCGCCTTTACCGTTTTCCGTGTGGACGATCCGATAGTAACTGCTGCATAAACATCATCGGATTCCTGCGCCGCTTCTAACAGACGGCTTATTATTTCATCATATCTGCCCATGTTGGTTTTGCTCCTTTTATGGCGGTTATTTAGCTGTTTGAGTGTGTAGTTTTGTCAATGTGGAAAGTGAAAAGTTGAAAGTGGAATTATAGTGTCTGCTGAGCAGATTATTTTCTGGTTTATAATTGGAAGTTGTAGTTGGCATAAATGCCAACTGATTATTTAAATAATCTCTCTAAATCAAGTTCTTTTACATCTTCTGGATAAATATATTTTGCATACACATGACGATTTGAACTCCTAAGATATACGTAAAAATGTTTATTGTAAAAGTACATAGTATATTCTGATAAGTGTGTTCCATCTTCTTTTACAACAAACAAGCTGCATTTTATTCCACTAAAAAACCTTGGACAACGTCCGTACTGACTAGGGTAAATAGAATCAAATTTATCTTTTATCATACCATATGCAAATTGGCACTTTTCATATTTTATAATCCTGTTTCCATATTCATCATATCCGTATTTCATAACATTTCACCTCCACAAATTCCGATTTGCACCTTAGTTTATTTTCAAAAAAGTAAAATAAATTCCACTCTCAACCTTTCAAATTACACAAGGCACGCATTGCGCCTAAAAAATAATTCCGCATTCCGCATTCCGCATTCCGAATTTAAATAATTCCACTTTCAACTTTCCAAATTTCACATTGAAATAAACTTCAAACTCCCTTTGCCATAACCGACACACACTCCACATGTCCCGTCCTGCCGAACAGATCAAACGCCCGAACCTTTTTCAGCTCATACCCGTTTTCACAAAGATACTTAGCGTCCCGTGCGGCGGTGGCAGGGTTGCAGGAGATCATAACTATCCTTTCGGGAGACATTTTTATAAGGCTGTCCAGAGTAAGCCTGTCGCAGCCCTTTCTCGGAGGGTCGATAACTGCAATATCGGGCTTTATCCCGTCATCTGCAAGCCGTGCTGCAAACTCTCCTGCATCTCCGCAGAAAAATTCAGCGTTGCCGTAACCGTTTGCGGCAGCGTTTTTCTTTGCGTTTTCAATGGCTTCGGGGACAATTTCGCAGCCGATGACCTTTTTTGCGTGATCAGCCATTGAAAGTCCGATGGTGCCTGCTCCGCAGTAAAGGTCAAGCAGTGTTTCCTTGCCCGTTAAAGCCGCATATTCCTTTGCACAGCCGTAAAGCCGCTCCGCCTGTTCCGTGTTCACCTGATAGAAGGACATAGGGGAAAGCTCTATCCTGTTTCCGCAAAGTGTATCAACGATAAAATCACCGCCACGAAGCGTTACATTTTTGCTTCCGAGGATAACATTGGTGTTTTTCGGATTGACGTTCATAACAACGCTTTTAATGTCCCCGAATTCCACCGCAAGCCTGTCCGCAATGGGCGCAAGGGACTTCCTTATGTCCTGCTTGACAACAAAGCAGACCATTATTTCTCCCGAATGAAAGCCTCGCCTGATGTAAATGTGACGGATAATGCCCTCGCCGCTTTCTTCGTTGTAGGCTTTAAGTCCGAATTCGTTGATAAGGCTTATGCACCGTGCCGCAATGTCCGAAAAAATCTCCGGCTGGAGCATACAATCGGTGAAAGGCACCACACGGTGGCTTCGCTTTGAATAAAAACCGCATACAGCCTGTCCGTCTATCTCCGCAACGGGGTACTGCGCCTTGTTGCGGTAACGGTCAGGGTCGCTGCAGCCGCATATTTCCTCAAAGCAAACGTCCTTGAAGCCGCCTATGCGCTCAAAAGCGTCACGGACAAAGCCGTCCTTTATTTTCAGCTCCGCTTCATAGGAAATGTGGCGGAAGGTACAGCCGCCGCACTTCGCCGATACGGGACAGCCGCTTTCCGACCTGTCGGGAGAGGGTGAAATTATCCTGTCGATTATTCCGTAAGCGTAGGTTTTCACAGTTTTGACGATCTTGCAGGAAATAACATCGCCGACGGCGGTAAGCGGCACAAAGACCGCCATACCGCCGTCGGTTCTGCCTACGCCGTTTCCCTCGGCTGTCATACCTGTAATTGTTATGGTGTAAAATTCGTTTTTCTTCATAAGTTTCAGTTCAAATCAGAGCTTTTCACCGCATTTTGTGCAGTAAACGCTGTCTGCGTCGTTCTTTGTAAGACAGAACTTGCAGGTCTTGCACTTCTTTGCGTTAACAGCTTTGTCGGCTTCGTTCAGCTTGCGTTCAAGGCTTCTTATGTCGTTGATAACGATCTTCATTCTGCCCGTTTCGTCAGCGTCGGTCTCGTGCATATTGTAGCAAAGTCTGCCAAGCTCGGTGTACTTTTCCCGTATCTTGGAGCGGAGCTGCGCACGGTCAAGCTGGGTCTTTGAGTAATCTACCGCTTCGTTTGCTTTTGAAGCCGCCTTGTCAAGAAGGTTTTTTGCGTCTGTTTTAAGATCATCAAAATTGTAAGCCATAATGATTCCTCCTGTTAAATGTTGCTGTAAAACTCGTATATTTTATTTTTCTTTTCAAGCATCTTTTCATACCTTGAAATATATTCATAGGGGAACTTGTAGTTGAAAAGACGCTCGATTTTTCCTGTTGACGGATCAACCAGCTTTGTTGAGCCTGCCGCACCTACGGCGAGAATGGTCTGCGCTTCCTCCATGATGTAAATGTTGTAAAGGCTTTCGCAGCCGGGCTTGGCATAGCCCACATTCTCCAGATTATCCACGGTGTTCTTCTGACGGTACAGGTAATAGGGGAGATACCCGTGACCGCAGAGAGCCTCCTGACCATAGTTTACCATATCGGGTATCCTGCTGTCAAGGCTTATGCTGTCCTCCTTGAACAAAGCGGAGGAGCGCTTGACGGTAAGAGTGTGAACGGTAATGCTTTCCGGGTCAAGTCCGCAGAGGGTGTCTATAGTGTGCCTGAAGCCCTCATAGGTGTCCGTGGGCAATCCTGCGATAGTGTCCATGTTGATGTTGTCAAAACCAATGCTTCTTGCCAGCTTAAAAGCGTTTACAACGTCCTCTGCGGTGTGCCGCCTGCCGATGGCTTTAAGTACGCTGTCGTTCATAGTCTGTGGATTGACGGAAATTCTCGTCGCACCGTTTTTCTTGATTATTTCAAGTTTTTTTGCGGTAATCGTATCGGAACGTCCTGCTTCTACAGTATATTCACGGATTTTTGAAATGTCAAAGTTTTTTTTCAGAGCGCACATTACCTCGTCCAGCTGTTCAGCCGAAAGGGAAGTGGGAGTGCCTCCGCCGATGTATATAGTATCAAGTTTAAGACCAAGCTCGTCCGCAATTTTTGCCGTCTGTTCAATTTCCTCGCACAGCTTTTTTACATATTCGGGAAGCAGCTTTTTCGCTCCCGGACTTTCTATTGAATGTGAAACAAAGGAGCAGTAAGAACACCTTGACGGGCAGAACGGCACCGAAACATAAAGCGAAAAGGAACGCTTGTCAAGAGAATCAAAGTATTTTTTCTGGGTCGTCGCCGTCTGATATGCAAGCTCCAGCTTTCTGTCGGAAACCTCGTATTTGTCACGGAGCCTTGCGAAAATTTCCTCTTTTTCAAGTCCCTTGTCAAGCAAAGCATTTACCTTTTTAACGGGTCTTATGCCCGTAAGATAGCCCCAGGCAGGAGTTATCCCCGTTATCTCCTTCATACAATGATAAAGCAGCCTGCAAAGCCGCAGCTCCGTTTCATCTGCATTTTCTTCCGTAACGCTGTCATGCTTTTCAGCCCTTTTTCCGCTGTAGCAGACCTTAACGGAAAGCTCCTGCCCATTTACGGAAACAATGCAGAGATCGCCCTCGGAAATTTCCTCTTCAAATAAAAAATCAAAGGTCTGAACGGGAACAAACAGCTTCATTACAGCTTCAATTTCATATTTGCATTCGTTCCCTTTAAAACATATCGTCATAGTCAAAGCCTTTCATATATGGATTTCTGCGCTTTTCTTCCGCAAGAGTTGAAGAACCGCCGTGACCCGAAAGCAGGGTGTGATCTTCGGTGATGCCGTCCAGCTTTTTCAGGGACTTTGCCATTGTTCCGTAGTCGCCGTCGGGCATATCCGTTCTTCCTGCGGACATTTTGAATAAGGTGTCGCCGCTGAACATTACGTCCTCCATAATGTAGCATACGGAGCCCCTTGTGTGCCCCGGAGTGTGCAGAACCTTGAATTTAACCTCGTCCTGCTCAATAATATCTCCGTCCTTAACGGCGTGAGCGCCCTTGAAATGGGTAACGGGCTTGTCGTAATAGTCTGCAAAATATTCCGACAGGTTAAGATAGTCATCGTGGAGCTTAGGCTCGTCCAGTTCGTGGATATAGACCTCCGCACCGTACCTTTCCGCAAGATAAGCAAGGGATTCAATGTGGTCGCAGTGACCGTGTGTAAGCAGTATTTTTGTAATTTTCACACCCTGCTTGTCAAGCTCTTCAAGGACATTCATATTCACCTGCGGAGCGTCGATAAAAACCGCATTGTTTTTATCCGTTGTAACAATATAGCAGTTGGTCTGAAAGGGTGTGTCTGAGGTAAAATAGGATATGTTCATAAGCTGCTCCTTTTTTAGTGGAATGGCAAAGCGTGTCTGTTGTACCCTGTCAAATTATTATATATCCGCCCTCCGCAAGTACATTCAGCGCTTTTTCGTAATTTTCCTCTTTGGTGAAAATGTAATCCGTGTTAAAGGTCGAGACCGCAAAAATACCTATTCCGTTTTCCGCAAGCAGAGAGGATATTTTTGCAAGTATCCCTATAAGCGAAAAGTCCAACACCCCTTCAATGCGAAAGGCTTTCCAGCCGTTGTCACATTCCACCGTGTTCTGCGGAACGTTCTCCGTAATGCACACAAGGGAATTTTCTTCATCTGTTTTGCCGGTAAAACAAAACTCGCTGTTAAGGTCGACCTGCGAATAATCGCTGACCTTGCATACCGAAAAATCGTATGATATTCTTTTAATTTTCATTCGGCTGTCTCTATGCTGCATAAATTTCGATCTCCTTGCCGATTTCGATCAAGTCTGTATCTCTCACAGGTCCGTGGATAATATCAACATCAAGTCGGAGCGTTTCTTCAAGTCTGCATTGTAAAGACGAAATCGTGATCAATGTTACGGGAACGGAGAATTCAACAATAAGATCAACATCGCTGTCGGCTTTGTTTGTTCCGTCTGCTCGGGAACCGAACAGCTTTACGTTCTTTATGGAATATTGCATTGCAACTTCCGATATGACAGCTTTTATTTGCTCAATTGTCATATAATATCCTCCTTGTTCTATTATCCTTCGGGCGCACAATGTGCGCCCCTACATACTTCCCTTACTGCTTTACCGATCTGTCCACGCTTAAAACATCGGGCAGCTTCTTGATGCGTGCAATAATGTTGTTAAGCTGTGCAACGCCTGCGGTGTTGATGGTGGCAAAAACGTTGGCGTTGCCGTTTTTCAGCATATTTACAGAAATGTTGGTAAGGGGAATGTGAAGCTCCGCCATTAGCTTGGTAATGTCGGCTATAATAAGGATATTTTCCTTTGCAACAATGTCAAGAGTAACACGGAATGTAGGCGCATTGCTTGTGCTGTTTGCCCAGCGGACGTTTATCCAGCGTTCCGGCTCCGTTCCGTTCTTCATTGCATTAACATAAGTGGGGCAGTCCTTCTTATGCACGGAAACACCGTGTCCCTTGGTGATAAAGCCCACAATATCATCGCCGGGCAGGGGATTGCAGCACTGCGCAAATTTAACGATAATGTTGCTCTGACCCTCAACGATAACGCCGGAGCTGCTCTTTCTGACAGCATTCTGGTTCTTCTGCTCCGCATTTTCCGGCTCGGCATAGTATTTCTGATACTTGTCCTTAAGCCGCTGCATCATTCTTGAAAGAATAACGCCGCCGTAGCCTATCGCAGCATAGAAATCATCAATGGTGGAGCAGTTGTGCCGCTTCATATCATCTGCAAGGAAAGAGGGGAGGTCTTCTTCGGGGATACGGATAAAGTTCCGCTTGAATTCCTTTTCCAGTTCCGCTTTGCCCTGTGCGATATTTTCTTCACGGCGTTCCTTCTTGAACCATGAGCGTATCTTTGACTTTGCTTCGTTGGTCTTGCATATGTCAAGCCACGCCCTGTTTGGACCGTGATTCGGGTCGCTTGAAGTGAGAATTTCAACTATTTCTCCCGTTGTAAGCTGATAATCAAGAGAAACCAGCTTTCCGTCAACCTTTGCACCCTTCATTTTGTTGCCCACTTCGGTGTGAATGGCATAAGCAAAGTCGATAATAGTCGCTCCCACGGGCAGAGTTATCATATCGCCCTTTGGAGTGAAGGCAAAAATATCCTCGGGTGAAAGGTCGCTTTTTATGGTGCGGACGATCTCTTCAACATCGTCTGTTTCCTGCTGCGCTTCAATTATCTGTCTTATCCAGGCAAGTCTGCCCTCCAGCTTGTCCTTGCCGCTGATGCCCTCCTTGTATTTCCAGTGAGCGGCGATACCGTATTCAGCGGTGTGATGCATATCCCAGGTTCTTATCTGCACTTCAAAGGGAATACCCTCTCTGCCGATAACGGTGGTGTGCAAAGACTGGTACATATTAGCCTTAGGCGTTGCGATATAGTCCTTGAAGCGGTTGGGGATAGGTCTGAACATATCGTGGATAATACCTAAAGCGTTGTAACATTCGTAGACCGTATCAACGATTATGCGGACGGCGTACTTGTCGTATATCTCGTCAAAATCCTTGCCCTGCATAAAGGCTTTCTTGTAAATACCGTAAATGGATTTTACACGACCCTCTATCTGGGGCGCCTTTTCAAAGCCTGCTTCAAGGAAACGCTCTGAGATCTGCTTTTTTATGGATTCGATAAAGGCTTCACGCTTGTCGCTGCGTATCTGAAGCATTTTTTCTATTTCGCTGTAAGCATAAGGGTCAAGATAACGGAAAGCAAGGTCCTCTATTTCGTCTTTAAGGGTCTTCATTCCAAGACGGTGAGCAATGGGCGCATAAATGTTCATTGTTTCAAGCGCCGTGTTGCGCTGCTTTGCCGCAGGACGGTAGCAGAGAGTGCGCATATTGTGCAGACGGTCGCAGAGCTTTATAATTATAACTCTTATGTCCTGTGACATTGCAAGAAGTATCTTGCGGACGTTCTCAGCCTGCTGTTCCTCCTTTGTGAAAAGAGGTATCTTGCCCAGCTTTGTAACGCCGTCAACAAGCATTGCAACGTCCTGACCAAACAGCTTTTTTATCTCGTCAAGAGTAACGTCGGTGTCCTCCACAACGTCGTGGAGCAAAGCTGCGCATACAGTGTCGGTGTCCATTCCGAATTCAAGAAGAATATAAGCTACTGCAAGAGGATGTGTGATGTAAGGCTCGCCCGATGAACGGAACTGGTTTGCATGAGCCTTTGCGGCAAATTCATAGGAAGATATTATCTTGCTCAGGTCATACTGCTTTTCCTCGTCAAGTATCTTCTGAATTATCATATCTATTGTATAAATTGTTTCGGGCTTGTTTACCATATAAACACCAACCTTTATTTAATGAGTTTGGAGTGTGGGGAGTGGAGTGTTAAGATGTGTGTTTTTATTAAACTTCACTCTTCACTCTCAACTCTTCAAACTTCCTTGCAGCTTTTGGAATATCTTTGAGCTTTCGATTGCCGCTTTGGGCGCATTGGGGATAAGCTTTGCATAGTCCGTAAAAACGTCGTATGTAATAAAACCAAGCTCGGCAAAAATATCAAGGGCTATCCTCAGCTTGCAGTAGGAAATAACGTTTCCGTCAAGAAGCGAAAACAGTACGTCGCCGTATATCCCACCTGCCTTGGCTATAATTCTGTATATGATCGCCAGTTCGTCACGGGAGGGGATAACACGCATTGCAAGAGCAGGTTCAATGCCCTCGTTCCGCTTCCACTTTTCATAGGCTTCCTTGGCGTTAAAATATTTCGGCTGAGAAACTCCCGACGGGCGGTAATCCTGTATACGCAGGTCAACGCTTGTTCTGCCGTTGTAAACGTTAAGCACGGGGAAAACAAGCATATCAAGCATATCTCCCGGCTTAAAGGGGAACTCCTCCGCAGGCTTTCCGAACATCAGCCCCGAAAATCCCACATTTCCGTAAGAAAGCATCAGCTTTGTGTGCGCACCCTTTGAAAGAGGAACGACCTCCAGTATTCTTGCACTTTTAACAAGGAACAACGGCTGTTTGTTACATTCTCCGAAGGGTTCAAGAACGGCAAGTGACTGCACCGATTCGGGAGTAAGCTCATCGGGCAGTATCAGCTTGTCCGCATTTATGGAATAAACGGGCATATGCTCAAATTCGGAGCCTGCATATTCCTGCAGCGCCCTGTCAAAGTCGGAAACACGTTCCTTGGGCAGAGAAAAACCGCCTGCGCCCGAGTGTCCGCCGAATTTTGTGAGAATATCCGAGCAGTGGGAAAGCGCTTCAAAAACAGAAAATCCCTCTACGGAACGTGCGGAGCCTCTTGCTTCGTCACCGTCGTCGGAAAGAATGAAAACAGGCTTACCGAAGCGTTCAACAAGCCTTGCAGCAACTATCCCGATAACGCCGTGATGCCAGCCTTCGCCGTAAATAACGAGAACTCTGTTAAAAAGCACGGACGGGTCGGCTTGTATGCGTTCTGTAATATCCTTCATAACGACCGCTTCCGCTTCCTTGCGCTGTGAGTTAAGTCCGTCCAGCTTTCGTGCTAAAGCGGCAGCTTCTTCCGGGTCGTCTGAAAGCAGCATATCAACAGCGTCCGATGCGGAGCCAAAACGTCCCGAAGCGTTTATCCTCGGCACGATAGAAAACGCTGCAGCCGTTGAGCTTACGGGCTTTTTTACTCCTGCACATTCCATAAGCGCCGTTAGACCAAGATTTTCGGTGTTTTCAAGGTAGTGCAGACCCCTTGAAACTATCTCCCTGTTTTCTCCCGTAAGAGGAACAACGTCTGCAATGGTCGCCAGTGCTGCAAGGTCGGAAAACTGTTCAAGAGCGGCGCTGTAATCTCCGCTGTCCATTGCCGCAATAAGCTTAAGAGCAACTCCGCAGCCGCACAGCTCCTTGTATGGAGAGGTGCAGTCTGTTCTGTGTGGATTTACAACAGCCTCTGCGTCGGGAAGCGTATCTCCGGGACGGTGGTGGTCGGTTATAACAAGCCGCATACCAAGCTCTTTCACCAGTTTTGCTTCTTCAACAGCGGAAATACCGTTGTCAACGGTAACTATCAGCTTAACGCCGTCCTCAGCCAGCTTTCTTACAGCCGAACTGCACAGACCGTAGCCGTCGCTGCGCATATTGATATGATAGGTAACGTTTGCACCGAAGCATTCAAGATAGGAGTAAAGTATAGCCGTGGCGGTTATGCCGTCGCAGTCGTAATCTCCGTAAATGCAGATAAGCTCGCCACTCTCGGCAGCTTCTGTAATGATCTCGGCGGCTTCGGGCATATCCTTGATAAGAAAAGGGTCGGACAAGGGTTCTTCGTCTTTGCTTGAGTTGAAGAACGCCTGAGCCTTTTCAAGGGTGTCAATACCTCTTGAAACAAGGATAGAAGCGCACAGGGGAGAAAGACCGCCTTTTCGTGAAAGCTCGGCGGAAACCTCGGGTGAGGGCTTGCCAATGGACCATTTTTTCATAAAACACTCTGCCTTTATCTAAGGAAACGCCGTTTTTGCTCTATAAAGCGCTGCATTTCCTTGGTATCGTTTTGATAATATTTCATTATACTATATTATTGTTCAATAATCAAGACATATGAGTAAACTTTACATAATAAAAAACTGCGCCTTGGCGGAATTGTCAAAAAAGACGGTGGAGAGTTTTGCTAATATGTTGAAAAAACAGAAAATGCTTTTCTTTAAAAATTTTACATACATTTTGCTTTTGGTGTGTTATAATTATTTTGTGTAAAGATAAAGTTAAGTGAACGTAAATCGGTAATTGACGGAGAAATTATCGGAGGTTGAATGTAAAATGAGCGGATTTGAAATTGTAACTATTATTATCCGTGCCGTTGGCGGCATCGCATTGTTCATCTACGGAATGAACATACTTGGCGGAAGCCTTGAAAAGCTGTCCAGCGGACGTATGGAAAAGGTGCTTGAAAAGCTGACGAACAACGTTGTGAAAAGCGTTCTTCTCGGCGCACTTGTAACGGCAGCTATACAAAGCTCGGCAGCCACTACGGTCATTGTGGTAGGTCTTGTAAATGCCGGCATATTAAGGCTTTCATCGGCAATAGGCGTTATTATGGGCGCAAATATAGGTACCACCATTACGGGACAGATACTTCGTCTTGGCGACCTTGAAAACAACGCAAGCGTGGGAGCGGCGCTCGGTCTGCTCAGCCCCAGTACCCTTGCACCCTTTATCGCAGCTGTAGGCATAGTGATATTTATGCTTGCCAAAAAGGACGGTCAGAAGACCATAGGCGAGATACTTCTCGGCGTGGGAATACTTTTCACAGGTATGCTTTCCCTTACCGAAGCCGTAAGTCCTCTTTCCGAAATAGAAGCCTTCAGAAACGTTTTTGCCACCCTTACTAATCCTTTCCTCGGAGTAGTAGTGGGAGCGGTGGTTACCGTGCTTCTCCAAAGCTCCTCCGCTTCAGTTGGAATACTGCAGGCTATCTCCACAACGGGAGCGCTTACGTTCTCCGCTGCGTTCCCCATAATTATGGGTCAGAACATAGGAACCTGCGTAACGCCTATCATTTCCGCAGTAGGCGCAGGCAAAAACGCAAAACGTGCGGCTGCAATACATCTTTATTTCAATATCATAGGAACTATCCTGTTCCTTATTGCAGTGTATCTTATTCAGGGACTTGTGGGCTTTTCCTTCTGGAGTGAGCCTATAGATATGGGCGGAATCGCAAACTTCCATACCTTCTTCAACGTTGTGGTGACTATCTGCTTTATGCCCTTTACAAAGCTCCTTGAAAAGCTGGCAATATGGACTATACGGGATAAAGAAAGCAAGGACGAAAGCGGCGCAGATGCGGATATTACCGCTCCCGCACTTGAAGACAGACTTCTTATTTCCCCCTCTCTCGCTATCCAGCAGGCAGGTCTTACAGCAGTTGCAATGGGCAAGCTTGCGCTGTACAATTTCGGGCATATGAGAAACCTTTTTGAAGAATTTGACCCGGAAATTTTTGCAAAGGTCAGCGAAAATGAAGAAAGCATTGACCGTATGGAGGACAGGCTCAACGCTTATCTTGTGAAGATAAACGACTGCGAGCTTACCGACTACGAAAACCGCCGTGTAACGGAGCTTCTGCACCTTACATCGGAGTTTGAACGTATCGGCGACTATACAATGAATCTTATCGAAGACGCACAGAAGCTGGACGAGGGAGAGATCAGGTTCTCCGAAAGCGCAAGGCAGGAGCTTGGCGTTATCTCCGACGCAGTTGAAGAGATAATCGGTATGGCGATAAGAGCCGCCGAGTTCAACGATACCGAAACGGCTGCAAAGATAGAGCCCCTTGAAGAAACTATCGACTACCTTAACGAAACTCTTAAAGCAAGACATATCGAGCGCCTTAAACAGGGCAAGTGCGTTGTTGAAAGCGGCGTAAACTTCCTTGACATACTTATCAACCTTGAAAGAATTTCCGACCACTGCTCAAATATTGCGGTTTACGTTATCGGTTCACAGAAGAACAATAACGTTATCAACCGCCACGAATTCATACAGAATGCCCATGCCGCAAAGGACGGGGATTATGTACGCCTTGAAGAAGAATATATGACAAAGTACGCTATATAATACTAATTCCAAATCAACCTATAGACAAATCCGACAGCTATAACCCAGCCACTCGGCGTCAAGCTCCCTTGCAAGGCACCAAGCATTGCGGCGGTCGCTTTCCTTGATTGGCTGTGTTCTATCTGCCGTCTTTGTCTATAGAACGATTTAGAATTAGTATAAATCCACTCAGCAAATAAAACGGGTTCACGGAAAACAGAATCTTCCGTGAACCCGTTATTTTTATTCGTCCAGCTTAAGCACCGCCATAAACGCCTCCTGAGGAAC
>JBJEQN010000106.1:0-6920 GCA_051881775.1 Oscillospiraceae bacterium
CCTCTTTACTCTATTGTATCACTTGTGTTAAGCGTCTGGATATTTATGTGGATTGCTATAAAAGCTGTCTGTTATCGGAAATAGGCAGAAACCTCAATGAGAATATTTCTCTCAGTAAAACAGTCACGCGTCTGTCAAGAAATCTGAATGAATTTGACGGCGGCGATGAACTGTTTGAAGTATATCTGAAATCAATAAAAAATCGTTATGATGATAAAAGTGTGCTGATAATTGACGGTTCCGATATTACAAAGCCTGCAAGCAAAGAGCTTGAAGGCTTATGCGAGGTAAGGGACGGCAGCACAGGCGAGATAGGTATAGGCTATCATGCCTTAGGTGCAGCTGTATTAGGTGACAAAAAGCTTCCTTACGGAGTATACAGCAGAATATATTCATCAACAGAAAAGGGTTTTGTCAGCGAGGATAATGAGATCTTAAAGTGCTTTGAATTTTTAAGCAAGCATTTTTCCAAATCAAATATTCGTACAATGGACAGAGGCTTTGATTGTAATAAATACTACGAATATTTCATAAAGAACAAAGAAAAGTTTATCATCAGAGCAAAGAAAAACCGCAATGTGATATACAAGGGTAAGACAATAAATATCCTTAAGCTTGCAAATACATTTAAGGGTAAATACAAGCTTGAATACAAGGATAAAAGTGGAATACACAGAAGCGTTAAGATAAGCATTATTCCGATCAGACTGTGTGAATTCAAGAATACGGAGCTTAATCTTGTTATGGTTTATGGCTTTGGCAAAACACCGATGATGCTGATAACCAATCTTAAAAGCGATGACAAAAGGCTTTGCACAGCTGTTTGCAAGGTTTATCTGATGAGGTGGAGAATTGAAGAATATTTCAAATTCAAGAAACAGAGCTTTGATTTTGAAAATATCAGAGTGCAGTCCTTGAAGTCTATCAGAAATCTTGATTTGCTGCTTACAATTGCGATAGGTTATGTTGCCGAAATATCGGGTAAATCGGATAATATCAAAATACGTGCGGAAATTATTAGGGTTTCCAAGCGTTTATTTGGTATGCCTAATTTTATCTATTATGCGGTTGCGGATGGTATTTTTGAGATTTTGAAGGCTGTTAAATCGGGTATTGGCAGATTCTTTTCTTTGCCGCAAAACGATGGGCAATTATCTTTGTTTTCCTGTTATGAGGTTTCTAGGCTGAATTTTGGGGAAAGTTAAACGGAAAGCTGATTATTGACATCTTTGTCCGATAATGGTATAATTTAATAGAGATCAATGCGCCGCAAGAGATTTCTGCGGCGTTTTTGTTCGAAATTTATTTCGGAGAGGATGTATTTTTATGAGTACGATACTTGTAACAGGCGGCGCAGGCTTTATCGGAAGCCATACCTGCGTGGAGCTTCTTGAGGCAGGCTACGACGTTGTCATTATGGACAATTTCTGCAACTCCAAGCCCGAAGCACTTAACAGGATAAAGCAGATAACGGGAAAGGACTTCAAGTTCTACGAGACCGATATGCTTGATTACGAAGGCACTTCAAAGATTTTTAAGGAAAATAAGATAGACGCAGTTATCCATTTTGCAGGTCTGAAAGCGGTAGGTGAATCCTGCGTTAAGCCTGTTGAATATTATTACAATAACATAAGCGGAACCATCAACCTTATCCGTGCAATGAGAGAAAACGGCTGCAAGAGAATGGTGTTCTCCTCCTCCGCAACGGTTTACGGCATGAACAACCCCATTCCCTACATTGAAACAATGCCCACCTCCGCAACTAATCCTTACGGCTATACAAAGGTAATGATAGAGCAGATACTTATGGACACCGCAAAGGCTGACAGCGAATGGAGCGTTTCGCTTCTCCGTTACTTCAACCCTATCGGCGCACACGAAAGCGGACTTCTCGGCGAGAATCCCAACGGCATACCCAACAACCTTATGCCTTACATAGCACAGGTAGCAGTCGGCAAGCTCCCCTGCCTCAGCGTTTTCGGTGACGACTACGATACAGTTGACGGAACGGGCGTAAGAGATTATATCCACGTTGTAGACCTTGCAAGAGGTCACCTCTGCGCAGTAAAATATGTCCTTGAGCATACGGGAACGGAAGCCGTTAACCTCGGTACAGGCAAGGGTACAAGCGTACTCCAGCTTGTTCACGCATTTGAAAAGGCAAGCGGAAAGACGATAAATTATAAGATAGCAGACAGAAGACCGGGCGACATTGCGGAATTCTATGCAAATACCGACAAAGCAAAGGCAATGTTCGGCTGGGAAGCGAAGTACGATATAGATAAGATGTGCGAGGACAGCTGGAACTTCACACAGAAGAATCCTAACGGACTTTGATAAAAACAAAAATTTGCAGTCCACTGCGAAGCATAACGGGATTCCAAAGGGACGAGTCCCTTTGGCGAGGATTTTTAAGGGCGAGGAGCCCTTAAATCGCTCTCCGCAGAGAGCGAAATCCCCTAAACTAAGGCATAACGCATTGTAACGTTAAAAACAGCAAAGTAAAAGTTACAAAGGCGCAATTCACATCAGAATCGGAACCAAGTAGAGTGTCGTATGACACAAAACCCGTGGAACCGACTATGTGAATTGCGCCTATTCTATCGTATCAAGAAAAACTGCTCTCGCAACAAATATACTGAGCGAAGCGAAGTGTATTTGCTGCGACACAGCAAACTTTGACGGTCAGTTTTCCGCACAAAATCAACGTTATTTAAGCAATCTCTCTGTAGGGGCGCACATTGTGCGCCCGATTTTATTATACGGCATATTAAGGTATAGCGGACATAATTCCGAATTCCGAATTAAATTTGTCGTGTCGGATAAAAATACACTTCGCTTTGCTCAGTATATTTTTATCCGAGGGATACTTTGTTTGTACGGGATAGAAATAGGCGCAATTCACATAGTCGGTTCCGCAGGTTTTGTGTTATACAACACATTTCTTGGCTCCGGTTTTTTATGTGAATTGCGCCTTTGGATTTGATAGTTTGATTGTTTTTACTTTACAATGCATATGCCCGACTTTAGGGGAGTTTCGCTCCTGTGGGAGCGACAAGGGACGCTGTCCCCTTGACCCCTGCCACCCTTTGATAAAGCGAAATTCTGTCCTCACTGCCGTTCGGAGTTTCCTTCGGAAACCAAGCAGAATTGACGTAAACTTTATTCCGCTTCGCGATTGACAGGGACTTTGAAATCCCGTTATGCTTTGCCGTTTTGCAAAGTTTAATTTTTTTCTAAGCTAATTTTAAGGTTGCCATTGTAAAATGTATGTAAAGTTAAATGAAAGGAGAACTTCGGAATTGAATTTCAGACATGAATACAAACAGGAAATCGACCTGTCCGATATGATAGCCGTGCGGCAGAATTTATCAGCTGTAATGAAGCCCGACATACATTCGGAAAACGGAAAATACCTTGTCCGCAGCGTTTATTTCGATAATATTT
This sequence comes from Oscillospiraceae bacterium, assembly GCA_051881775.1. GTDB lineage: Bacteria > Bacillota > Clostridia > Oscillospirales > Ruminococcaceae > UMGS363. Next base: position 3,448 of record JBJEQN010000106.1, read on the forward strand.
TTGACAAGGCGCTGCTTGAAAAGATAAACGGCGTCAACAGGCGTGAAAAGTTCCGCATAAGGCTTTACAACGGCGACACTTCCTTTATCCGCCTTGAAAAGAAAAGCAAGATAAACGGTCTTTGCTGCAAGGAATCCGCCCCTCTTACAGCGGAACAGGCTCTTGATATTGTAACGGGAAACACGGAGCGGATGAGTGACAGCGAGCATGAGCTTGTAAAGGAGCTTTACCGCAAGACCGTTCTGCAGGGGCTTAAAGCCAAGACCGTTGTGGACTACACAAGAGAGGCCTTCGTTTTTCCTGCAGGGAATGTCCGCATAACTCTTGATTACGACATACGCACGGGCAGCAATACTGCGGATTTTCTTTCCCCCGACTGCGTTACCCTCCCTGCGCCCGACTGCGGCATTATCCTTGAAATAAAATGGGACAGCTTTCTGCCGGAAATAATCGCCGATGCAGTACAGCTCAAAAACCGCCGCACTTCCTCATTTTCAAAATATGCAGCCTGCCGTATCTACGGTTAATTAATTTAAAAGGAGAATAAAATTATGACCTTCAACGACATTTTCAAATCAAGCTTTCTCGAAAACATTACAAGCGTAAGCATACTGGATATGGTGATAGCCCTTGCCCTTGCTTTCGGCATAGGTATCTTCATTTTCTTTGTTTACAAGAAGACCTATTCGGGGGTAATGTATTCCTCAGGCTTCGGCGTGACCCTTATCGCTCTTACGATGATAACCACCCTTGTAATTTTAGCGGTCACCTCAAACGTTGTTCTTTCCCTCGGTATGGTGGGCGCACTTTCTATCGTCCGTTTCCGCACAGCCATTAAGGAACCCCTTGATATTGCGTTCCTGTTCTGGTCAATTGCTGTGGGAATCGTGCTTGCCGCAGGAATGATACCTCTTGCAGTTATCGGCAGCGTTGTTATCGGCGTTGTGCTTCTTGTTTTCATCAACAGAAAGTCCTGCACCAACCCCTACATTGCGGTCGTAAGCTGCGCAGACCACGAAAGCGAGCTTAAAGCCAAGGAATTCCTTGGCAAGCAGACAAAGCGCTGCACCGTAAAGAGCAAGACCGCTCGCAAAGGCTCCGTTGAGATAAATTACGAGATACGCCTTAAGGACGACAACACCGATTTCATCAACATTCTTTCCGAAATGAACGGAGTTGAAAGCGCAGTTCTCGTTAGCTACAACGGCGAATATATGGGCTGACGTCCTTTTCCCCGAAAGGAGCGTTACAATGTCTAAAAGCAAATACACAGACAGGATATGCTGTATAATAATCGCTGTCAGCCTTGCTTTGTCGGTGATTTTCTGCTGCGGAAAAAGCCTCGGCATAGAAACTGCGGCAAAGGTCATCGGCTATGAGAACAGGCTGTTCGATACGTCCTGCGTCCACACCATAGATATTGTTATGGACGATTGGGAGGGCTTCATAGACGGCTGCGAGGATGAGGAATATGTGGTCTGCGCCGCAGTTATCGACGGCGAGGCTTTTCGGAATGTCGGCATAAGAGCCAAGGGCAACACCTCTCTCAGCTCTGTTTCCGCTTACGGCAACGACCGTTACAGCTTCAAGATAGAATTCGACCACTACGACAGCACAAAGACCTACCACGGACTTGACAAGCTGAGCCTTAACAACATAATCCAGGACAACACCTATATGAAGGATTATCTTGTATATCAGATGATGAATTATATGGGCGCAGCCGCACCCCTTTGCAGCTTTGCATATATAACCGTAAACGGCGAGGATTGGGGTCTGTACCTTGCGGTGGAAGCCGTTGAGGACAGCTTCTCCGAGCGCTGTTTCGGCAGCAGCGGAAACCTCTACAAGCCCGACAGTATGAGCATGGGCGGCGGCAAGGGCAACGGCGGCGGTTTTGACCCGACAGAATGGGAGAATACGGCTGACGTTACAGCAGAAAACGGCGATACGGCTCAGACTTCCGGAAAGACACGCCGTGAATTCGGAGCAAAGGGCGAAAACGGCGGAATGAACGGCGGCTCTGCAAGAGGTTCAAGCGATGTTATGCTGGTCTATACTGACGATGATTATGACAGCTACAGCAACATTTTCGACAACGCCAAGACCGATATTACAAACGCTGACAAGGACAGGCTGATAGCTTCTCTTAAGACCCTTAACGAGGGAACGGATATTGAAAGCGTTGTGGACATTGACGAGGTCATACGTTACTTTGTCGTTCACAATTTCGTCTGCAACTTTGACAGCTACACAGGCTCAATGATACACAACTACTACCTGTATGAAAGCAGCGGCGTTCTATCAATGATACCCTGGGACTACAACCTTGCATTCGGCAGCTTCGGCGGCGCAGGCAGCTCCTCCGACGCAACTTCAATGGTGAATTTCCCCATAGATTCTCCCGTTTCGGGCGGAACAACGGAATCACGCCCAATGGTGGCGTGGATATTTGCAAACGAGGAATATACGGCGCTTTATCACGAAATAATGCAGGAATTTATAACGGAGTATTTCGACAGCGGCTATTTTGCGGAAATGATAGAAAGCACCGCCGAAATGATAGCGCCCTACGTTGAAAAAGACCCCACAAAATTCTGCACCTATGAGGAGTTTACCAAGGGTGCAGAAGCTCTTGAACAGTTCTGTCTGCTCCGTGCAGAAAGCGTAAGCGGACAGCTTGACGGCACTATCCCTTCCACCTCAGACGGTCAGGCAGCGGACAACTCCGCACTTGTTGACGGCTCGGGAGTAGACCTTAGCAGCGCAGGCTCAATGGGCGGCGGAAAGGGCGGCTTCGGCGGCGGAAATAAAGGCGGCTTTGCAGACTTTAACGGAAATATGCCAAAGCAGTTTTCGGCAGGCTCCGCAGGTGAAGAAAATTCTTCCGAAAGCTCCGTTCAGACACCTCCCGAAATGCCGGAAATGAGCGCAAGCGATAATTTCTCCGACAGCTTTGAAAAAGGCACTTTCCCAAACGGCGGCGGAAATTTCACCCCTCCTGACGGTATGTACGAACAGGGTGAAATGCCCGGTTTCCCCAATGATTCTGATAAGTCTGCGGCTCCCGAGATTTCCGGCGGTTCAAGCGATACAGAAACAGACAGCGGCACTTCCGATTCGGATAACAGCACACAGCCGGACACCGGCGCTTCCGAATTTATCGGCGGCTTTCCACAGGGCGGCGGTTTCGCTCCCGACGGGAACCAAGCGCCCGTAAATGCTCCGCAGAATACGCAGAACATCGGCAATTCGCTTATTCTTCTTGGGGTTTCCCTTGCCGTGCTTGCTGCAGGAATAATTTTTGCGGTGCTTTTTAAGAACAAGTAAGCGGACTAATATTCTCTTATGAAACAAAACAGGCGCAATTCACATTATGGATGTGTGAATTGCGCCTTGTTGATTTATATTTGCTTATTGCTGTTATTTAAGAACAAGCTGTCCGTCTGCGCAGTCTACAGTTATTGTCGAAT
>JBJEQN010000107.1:0-35204 GCA_051881775.1 Oscillospiraceae bacterium
GAACGCTCAACCTCAACTGTAAAGTCAACGTGGCCGGGGGTGTCGATAATATTGATTCTATGGCCTGCCCAGTGTGCAGTTGTAGCAGCAGAAGTAATTGTGATACCTCTCTCCTGCTCCTGCGCCATCCAGTCCATTGTAGCAGAACCGTCATGAGTTTCACCGATTTTATGGTTTATACCTGTATAAAAAAGGATACGCTCTGTTGTAGTTGTTTTACCTGCGTCAATGTGGGCCATTATACCAATATTTCTTGTATCTTCAAGTGAACAATCTCTTGGCATAATTTTTTCCTCCATTTAATAGCGCTAAGGCTGCGATTACCAACGGTAATGTGCAAAAGCCTTGTTTGCTTCGGCCATCTTGTGAGTATCTTCACGCTTCTTGCAAGCACCGCCTGTACCGTTCATAGCGTCCATGATCTCGCCTGCAAGCTTTTCCTTCATAGTTCTTTCGCTTCTGGCTCTTGAATATGTTGTGAGCCATCTGAGACCGAGAGTCTGTCTTCTTTCGGGTCTTACCTCCATAGGAACCTGGTAAGTAGAACCGCCGACACGGCGAGCCTTTACTTCGAGGAGAGGCATGATGTTCTCAAGAGCTTCTTCAAAAGCCTCAAGAGCGTCCTTGCCTGTCTTTTCAGCAACGATCTCAAATGCGTCGTAAACGATCTTCTGAGCAACACCCTTCTTACCGTCAAGCATAATGTTGTTGATAAGGCGTGTTACTATCTCGGAATTGTAAACCGGATCACACAAAACCTCACGTTTTGCGATTTTACCTCTTCTTGGCACAATACTTCCCTCCTTCATAAAAATGATATCATAGGTACTCGTTTCATTCCACAGATCCGCTTTTGCGGTGCGATGACACGCAGACCAATGCAGAGGCATTTATAAATATATATATATAAATGAACACTCCACAATAATCATGTGGTTTCATTGAGTTTTACCGACTAATGATATGCCTTGGATAAAATTACTTTGCAGCGCCTGCCTTAGGCTTCTTAGCGCCGTACTTGGAACGAGCCTGATTTCTCTTGGCAACGCCCTGAGCATCAAGTGTACCTCTGATGATGTGGTAACGCACACCGGGGAGGTCCTTAACTCTTCCGCCTCTGATAAGAACAACGGAGTGTTCCTGAAGGTTATGACCGATGCCGGGGATGTAAGCAGTAACTTCAGTACCGTTAGTAAGTCTTACTCTGGCGATCTTTCTCATAGCAGAGTTAGGCTTCTTAGGTGTAGCAGTTCTTACAGCCGTGCAAACGCCTCTCTTCTGGGGAGCGCTCTGGTCGATCTGGATCTTCTTCTTGGCATTGTAGCCCTTCTGAAGAGCAGGAGCCGTTGATTTCTTTTCAGAAACTTCTCTTCCCTTACGAACCAACTGGTTAAATGTAGGCATTAATCTATCTCCTTTCCTCAAAAATTACATGGAAACAAGCACACGCAGTTTCACACAGTTAACTATTATACACGCTGTTTTCCGATTTGTCAAGCATTTTATACAAAAAAATCTTCAAAATTTCCACAGTACAAATATTATTAGTGCTTTTTATTCAATTTATTCAAAAATCGCAGCCCAAGCACTCCGAAAAAGAAAAATACCGCCGCACTCACAGCACGGCGATACATATATTAACGTAATTCAGTCATAAATAACAGTATCAATTTATCATTCCCTTTGCAGCCTTGATAAGCTCCGCACGGATATTGGAGATACGTCCTTCTATTACAAGAGAAAGCAGATTGTTCAGAATATCGCCTATCTGCCTGCCCTCAGCGCCGAGAGAAGCAATGTCCGTTCCGTTTACCTCAAGCTGCGGAATGCTTATACACTCCTTTGCGGCAATTATCCGCTCCGCTCTTTTCTCCATATTTTCAAGTATCTGCACACGCTCAAAGCAGAAGCCCTGTTTAGCCCTGCTGTCGCCCTTCATAACTTCCGTAAGCTTGAAAAAATCATGGGTGCCAACGGTGGCAAGAAGTCTTTTTACAACAGAATCGTCGTCCACAGGTGTAACGTAATGATACTTTACAAGCTCAGAAACGCTGCTTATAGTATCGTTGGAAAAGCGCATACGCCTGAGTATGTCCTCTGCCATTTTAGCGCCCTCCTGTTCGTGACCGGGAAAATGTCCGTTGCCCTCTTCATCTAAAAGAAAGCACTTGGGTTTGGCAATATCGTGGAGCAGCAGCGCAAGCCGCACTTCCCTGTCATTGCTGGAGTGTTCAAGAGCCACCGCAGTATGTTTCCAGACATCATAAACGTGATAACGGCTGTGCTGGTCAAAACCTATACAGGGTCTTATTTCCGGCATCGCCGTGCATATAACATCTGCAAAGGAAACAAGCACCTCCGCAGGAGCCGTTCCCGTTATAAGCAGTTCAAGCTCCTTTGAAAGCCGCTCCACCGAAATTTCAGTAAGAAGATCCTTCATATTATGTATAGCCGCAGCAGTTGCCTCGTCTATTTCAAAATTAAGCTCCGAAGCAAATCTCAGGGCACGAATTATCCGCAAAGCGTCTTCGCCGAATCTTACCTCAGGCTCACCAACGCAGCGTATCTTCTGTCTGAAAAGATCCTTTTGTCCCCCGAAGCTGTCTATTATACCCTTTTTAGGGTTATACGCCATAGCATTTATGGTAAAATCACGCCTTGCAAGGTCATCCGCAAGATTTCCGGAAAATTTAACGCTGTCAGGCCGGCGGTGGTCGGAATATTCCCCGTCAACACGGAAAGTGGTAACTTCTATATAATCGTCCCCCGAAACCACTGTAACGGTTCCATGCCTTACACCTGTTTCAATGACATTATATTCCTCAAAGCAGGCTTTGACCTCTTCGGGAACGGCAGATGTGGCAATATCGTAATCCTTGGGCGCTTTTCCGAGAACAGCGTCCCTTACGCAGCCGCCTACAAGAAAGGCCTCGTAGCCGTTCTGCTCCAGACGATCCATTACAATTTTGACATTTTCAGGGATAAAAATATCCATAATGATCCTCCACCCCAGTTAAAGTTTGAAAGAAGAAAAAATTGACTTTCCGAAAGAACGAATTTTTAAAGAAGCTGTGCATATAATATGAGCGTACCGCAGAACAAATGCGGTTTTACCATATCAGAAACAAGGAGAATAAAACCATGCCCAAGAATCCAAGTATCCACTGCGATGTTGCTTCCTGCAAGTATAACCTTGCATCCGAGCATTACTGTTCTCTTGAATCCATCAAGGTAGGCACTCACGAAGCCAACCCTACAGTCCCCGAATGTGTAGACTGCGAATCCTTTGAGAAGAAGTGCTGCGGTTAAGGCAATGAACTTTACAGCTTTGTAAAATCGCATTTTAAAGCCTTTGAACAGTTCAAAGCAGTGTAATGCTATTTACCTTTACAAAGCTGTCCTGCGGAATAATAACAGTTCCGCAGGTACATATAACTTAATGCTTACTGAACAAGCTCAAATCTCGGCTTAACAACGCCGTGATCGTCAATATCTTCAAGGAACATATCAAGCGGTCTTGCCCAGATATTAGGCTTGCCGTTTATTGCCATATAGATTGCTATTTCTTCGCAGGTCTCGTGATCCTTTGCAACGTTAAGAAGAACGTAATCTCCACCCTTGAAGTGCTTGTAATGAGCGCCGAGAACAGGCTTTCTTCCCTCAGGAACGCCAAGGCTCTTTACTCCGTTGCCCTTATCTGCAGCAGGAGTTACGCAGGAAACAGGCTTTTCTTCGGCAGGAGCAGGAGCAGCTTCCTGCACTTCGGTAACCGCAGGCTTTTCTTCCGCCTTTACCTCGGGAGCAGCAGGTTCGCTTACGACTTCTACAGCTGCAGCTTCGGCAGGTTCGTTGTTCACAGGCTGTATTTCGGAATCGACCAGTACCATTGAGCAGTTTTGGGGAACGGTTATCTCCGCATTGCCGTTGTTAACATTAAACTGTCTGCCGGAAAGTCTGTCTGCCAGCTTAGGATATTTTGTATTGAAACGGAAGGTATAGTCACCGTCGCTGATATTAAGCGCAATGTAAACAATATTTCCGTCTTTTTCTCTCTTAAAGAGGAAGGTCTGGTTTTTAAGGTCCATTTTTGCATAAGAGCCTGTCTGAACAGCCTCAATGCTCTGACGGATAGCGCCCAGAGCAGCAATATGCTTCATCAGCTTTATATCCTTGTCGGGCATATCAAGGTCTATGCAAGGTCTGATAGCAACATCGGCGTTTTCTCCCCTGCCCTTTTCGCCCTTTATGCCGAATTCGCTTCCGTAGTAAACCGAAGGAACGCCGTACATCATGTACATCATAGTGTAGCAGCACTCGATATGCTCGGGATTGCGGAGAACGGATGCAAGACGGGCAACATCGTGGTTGTCAAGGAAATTATACATATATAAATTGCCGTACTGACCCAGCTGATATTCAATAGAATGAGCTATCTCAAAGTAATTGCGGTCGTTGTGGGAGGAATAAATACCCTTGTAGCACTGGTAGTTTGTAACGCAGTCAAACATTTCGCTGTTTGCCCAACGTGCATAATTTCCGTGGATAATTTCGCCCATGAGCCAAAAATCAGGCTTGAGGGAACGTGTAAAGCTATGTATGCGCTTGATAAATTCATCACGGAGACAGTCTGCCGCATCGAAACGGATACCGTCAATATCCCATTCCTCTATCCACATTTTTACAGCTGAAAGAAGATAGTTCACCACTTCTTCATTATAAAGATTCAGCTTAACAAGGTCATAGCAGTTGTTCCAGCCTTCGTACCAAAAGCCGTCGTTATAAGGCGAATTTCCGCCGAAATTAAGTCCGCAGAACCAATCCTTGTAGCGTGAACCCTGTTTTTTCTCACGAACGTCCATAAACATGGGGTTATCTCTGCCCACATGGTTGAAAACGCCGTCCAGAATGACCTTTATTCCGTTTGCGTGAAGAGCGTCGCAGACTTCCTTGAAATCCTGATTTGTTCCGAGACGTCTGTCGATAACGGTATAATCTATGGTATCATAGCCGTGCTTCACCGATTCAAAAACAGGTCCGAAGTATACGGCGTTGAAGTGCATTTCTTTAAGATGAGGTATCCACTCGATGACCTTTTTTATCCTCGGAACAGGTTTTTCCGAAGATTCCGAGCGGTACTGCTCACAGCCGCAGAAGCCTAACGGGTAGATATGGTATACGTTGCTTTTTTCGATCCAATGTGACATTTTAAGGCACCCCTTGTTATCAATAATATTAATCCATATAATTATACCACACTTTTCATAATTTGTCCAGTACTGTTTTATTAAAGCTATGCAGTTAAGTGCAAAATTTGCAGTGTTTTTTTGTTAAAACTGTCAAATAACATTGAAATCGTCAGAATTATATGGTATAATAAGAAAAAAGCAAAAGGAAGTGTGAACTTGACTCAGGAAAAAATCGACCGTATAAACGAACTTGCACGGAAATCAAGAACTCCCGAGGGACTTACCCCCGAAGAAAAAGAGGAACAGACTGCGCTCAGGAATGAATTTCGTGCCGCAATGAAAGCAAATCTCACAGCCCAGCTTGAACGCATTGAAATAGTTGATCCGCCGAAAGAGGGTACAAACAATGCGCAGTAACGAGATTGGAATAAATATAAACGCTCTGCCCACGCCCTGCTATATCACCGACGAACGCCTGCTGCTGAAAAATCTGCAAATATTAAAGCAGGTGCAGGATGAGGCCGGCTGCAAAATACTTCTTGCCCAAAAAGCCTTTTCAATGTACAGCACCTACCCCCTTATAAAGCAGTATCTTGCAGGAACAACGGCAAGCGGACTTTACGAAGCAAGGCTCGGGTACGAAGAAATGGGCGGCGAAGTTCACGTTTTCAACCCTGCGTACAAAGACGAAGATCTTGCAGAGCTGGTAAAGATATGCGACCACATCGTGTTCAACAGCATCGGACAGTTTGAGAAGTTTTATCCCGTAATAAAGGCAAGCGGACGCAATATTGGGGCAGGAATACGCATAAATCCCGAATATTCCGAGTTTGACAAGGATATTTACAACCCCTGCGCACCCTTTTCAAGGCTTGGAACCACCGTGGACAAGCTGCCCGACAAGCTGCCGGAGGGAGTTTCGGGGCTTCATTTCCATACCATGTGCGAACAAGGCGCTGATGTTCTCGCCCGTACAATTAAGGTCGTGGAGGAAAAGTTCGGAAAGTATTTCGGTCAGATAAAGTGGCTGAATTTCGGCGGCGGACACCACATAACCCGTGACGATTATGACCTTAAACTGCTGGTAAATACGGTAAAGGACATACGCAGCAGATACGGCCTTGAAATTTACCTTGAACCGGGAGAAGCTGTGGCGCTGAATGCAGGTTATCTTGTAAGCGAAGTTCTTGACGTAACGGAAAACGGCATGGGCATTGCAATTATGGATACGTCTGCTGCCTGCCATATGCCCGATGTTCTGGAAATGCCCTACAGACCCCACATTTTCGGTTCGGGAGAAGCCGGAGAAAAGAAATATACCTACCGTTTGGGAGGTCCCACTTGCCTTGCCGGAGATATTATCGGGGATTATTCCTTTGATGAACCGTTAAAAGCTGGCGACAGGCTTGTTTTCAAGGATATGGCAATTTATTCTATGGTAAAAAACAACACCTTCAACGGCATAGGTTTACCGTCTATACTTCTTCACACCATAAACGGCGAAGATAAAATTATAAAAACCTTCGGGTATGAGGATTTTAAATCAAGACTTTAACTAATACTAAAACAGCACGGGCAAGAAACCCGTGCTTAATTTTTATTAGGATATAAAAACGCCCTGCAGAACTAATCCGCAGGGCGTAAAATATTTTTTTCAGACCTTTTCGGTTATCAAATTATTCGATAACAACGAGGAGGTAAGAACCACCGTTCTTAAGGTTGAGGGAAAGTGTACCGTCAGCCTTGATAACGCCGGTAGCTTCACGAGTGAGCTTGCCGCTGTCTGTAAGACGGTATGCCTTAACAGTATCGCCTGCACGCTTGGTGGGCATCTTAACAGTTGTTGTAACTGTGCCGCCGAAGGAGCCGGAAGTACCAACCTGGATCTGAGCTGTGCTTACTGTGCCGGGGTTAACCTTCTTAGCAGCAGTAACGAGAGAGCTTCTGATGTTCTTTACATTGTATACAACGGAAACATCAAGAGCAGAATATGTGCTTACGCTGCCGGGCTTAACGGTAACCTTGGAACCGTTCTCGTTGATGAACATGAGGGTTACGCCCTTATCCTTAGCTGTTGCAAGAACAGAAGCAGGAACAGTTGTAGCTGCGTTCATCTTGATCTTTACGGTAGAACCACTCTTGGAAGCCTTGATGTATGTGGAAATTCTATCCCAACCGCTTCTCTTCTTGGAGCCGTAAATTGCAGGAGCATCGGGATCAATGGTAGTTGTGGAACCATTGCCCATCATGTAATAGTAGTAGTAAGGATCATCGTTGTTTGTTGTAGTAGTTACATTCTTAACGATGTAGCTGTGAGAACCTGCAGCAGCTGCAGTTGTGTAGTAGTTGCCGTCGTCAGCGGAGAAGTAAAGAACGTTGCTGGACTTAACAGAATCGTAGTTAGAGGTCTTATACTGACCTGCATATCCGCCGCCGTAAGCCTCAGCTGCGCTTGCAGAAGTATACCACTTGCCGTTCTTACCGAGGTAAGAAAGACCGTTTGTATTGTATGTTCTGTAAACAGAAGAACCGGGATACCATTCACCTGTTACGGTTGTTGTCTCCTTATCCTTATCCTTATCCTTGTCCTTATCATCGGAAGTAGTTGTGTTGCCGCTGGAGGAGTTGCCCTTGATAAGGTCTGTAAATGCAACCCAGTTTACGCTGATGTCATATTCAGATTTGGAAATATTAGCCTTGTTTGTGATCTCACCTGTGAAAGCATATCTTGCAGGAGCAATATATGCGCCGTTCTTACGGTAGTATGCTGTTGTAAGATCATCAAGATCTGCACCGAATCTGCCTGTATAAGAAGCAGTTTCAAATACAACGCCGCCGGAAACAATTGTGTATGTAACCTCAGGAGCAGTATCATCGATCTTGAAACCTGCATCAAAGTCGAAGTTTGCAGGAGCGTAAACTGCAGCAAATTCCTTTGCAACGGTTGTGATAACTTCGCTTCTGAGCTTGTAGTTCTCATTAGCAGTTTTCACTTCATCGTTGTATGTATCATTGATAGTCTTAACAGCATCGCTATAATCGTCCTTAGCAGCTTTTATAGCATCTTTATCATCGCCTGCAGCTTCAATAGCGTTATCTCTTGTAACAGCAGCAGCCTTTGTGTCATCTTCCTTCTTCTGCTTAGCTGCAGCAAGCTCTGCATTCTTCTTAGCTGTGCTTGCTGTGGAAAGGTCAGCCTTGAGAGCGGAAAGTGCAGCATTATACTTGGATGTATAATCAGACTTAACATCTGAAATGATCTTAGACTTTGCAGAATCACGCTCAGCCTTGCTCTTGAAGAAAGCTACAAAGCCAGTATCGCTTGTTCCGTCAGCTCTGTCAAGATACTTTTCTTCAGCTGTTATAGCATCTCCGGTAACCTTATCCATATAGGTCCAGTTGCCGCCGTCCTTGTTGAACCAAAGAGTATTATTTTCGCCAAGCCCAAAGTTATCAGCAATAGTTGCTGTCTCTGCGAAATCATTTTCAGCAACACTGTTGTACTGTCTGAAAGTGCCATTGTCAAGACCGAACGCAAATTCAGATGTAACAGTAACGCCCGTTTCCTCAACAACAAACTTGTTTGCAGCAGCCTGAGCCTTTGCATAAGCATTCTTCTCAATTGTCTTTGCGCCTGTGTACTGGAATTCGTAAACATATGCAGAATAAGCCGAAGCAGCTTCTGCAATTACAGCCATCGAAGAAACAGCTGTCAGACCTGCGAGTCCCATGGCAGTAAATCTGCCGAAAGATCTTTTTGTGCTCATTTTAAATATCTCCTTTTCTTAAACAAAATTGCTTAAACTCAAAAATTATTGTATTAAACAATAACTGTTCATATGATAGTATAACATATTATTTCAAGTTTGACAATAGTTTTTTTAACAAAAATCATTACAATTTTATTACACTTTGGCAGTATTCCGTTGAAAAATGTTACAAAATGATAAAAAATCAGGGTCTTTTTACTTCTGCATCTCAATTTTTGCAGTAAAGTCGGAAGCGCTTGGTCTTATATCCTTTGAAGCAAGCATATAAAGATCGGAGCCCCGGCAGGTAAGCTCAGCCTGTCTTATAAGCTGGGGTACCTTGAACTTGTCCAGCAAGTCCTTAATGGAAGAAGAGAACGGGATAAGGAATTTATCCATAGGATTCTTAGGCGCATCGGGATTCTCGGCAGCAGCCTTGATCCTTGCAGCAGCTGCTTCCGCATTTTCGTTGGCAGCCTTTATTATTTCCGTACCCTTTTCGTTGAAAGCAAGTATTCTTCCGAATGCAGGGGGTATCTGGAGGTCGGTCTTCTTTATTCCGAGATACATATTTAATAGTGCACGGCGGAACTTTGCCTGAGTGTATCTCTTTGTGTCCACCATTTCCAGGAATTGGTCAAGTGAGTTTGCAGCCTTGCCCATCTGAGCAATTCTGTTTTCCACGCCCTGAGCAATGTCGGGAACTTCGGAAATAAACTTGGGAGAAGCTGTGCGGAGAATATAAAGAAGTTCTCTTTCAAGGTTATCAAAATACGCAAGGTGGTCTGCTTCGTCATACTCGGCAACTGCAGCAGCCATATCCTCGGGAACAAAAGCGCTTATATCCTCGCCGTTCTCTATCATCTCACGGAGTTTGGTTCCGCTTGCAAATTTATCGGAAAGCTCCATGCTGTCGTGACCGGGGCCTGTGCGCTTAACGGTAAATGCGTCAATATCAACGCCGAGAACCTTCATGGCTCTGAGGTATTCAACGGCAAGGGTGTTGTTGGGGCTGTCAAAAACTCCGGCAATAATAGGACCGTGTTCCACCGCAATGCTCTGCTGCACAGCTTCGGGGTAGGACATTCCTTTTTCAAGGTAAGGCTTTATTTTTTCGGGAGTAGCTGCAGAGAACGTAGCCATAGCCGCATTTTTAAGCAATTCTATATCGCCGCACTCGCTTCCGAAAGAGATACCGTCAACGCAGCCGAGAGCGGCAAGCATCATTACGCCCGCTCTTGCAAACATTTCCGCACTTGCAAGGGAATAAGCAACGGGAAGCTCAATAACAAGGTCTGCGCCGTGTGCAACAGCGATCTGCGCTCTTTTGAACTTATCTATAAGAGCAACGTCGCCTCTCTGCACATAGTTTCCGCTCATTATGGCAACGATATGGTCGGCGCCGTGCTTCCTGGTTTCTTCTATCTGGTAAATATGTCCGTTATGGAACGGGTTGTATTCGCAGATAATGCCGTAAGTTTTCATCAATATTTTTCCTCCGTGTATTTTTTATCCATAACATACTATTATAGTATATAGCTTTTTGGAAGTATAAATATGGACAATTAATTTCTAAACTCTAAAGATATTATGATTGGTCTTGATTTTTGGGCTATAAAGTAATAATATAAAATTAACGACTGTTTGTCAAGTGTTTTTTTGGCGATTTATGCGAAATCGGTCAAATTTTACGGCAAACGGAATTTTTTTGCTTGAAAGGACGTTAAGAAAATGATTATTTTAGTCGTTAACGCAGGCAGCTCATCTCTTAAGTACCAGCTTCTCAATATGGACGACGAAAGCGTTATTGCCAAGGGAAATTGTGACAGGATCGGCATTGACGGTCACATCTCCCACAAGACCTTCGACGGAAGAAAGGTAGACGAGGACTGCTCCTTCCCTACCCACACCGAGGCTTTTGAAAAGCTTGTTGAAGTTCTTACCACAGGCGAGGCTTCCGTTATCAAGTCAATGGACGAAATTTCCGCAGTAGGACACAGAATAGTGCAGGGTGCCGAAGTGTTCGACAAGACCACCCTTGTTACAGATGAAGTTATCCAGAAGATAGACGATATGTCCGAGCTTGCTCCCGTACATAACCACCCCCACGCTCTTGCGCTCCGTGCCTGCAAGAAGGTACTCCCCGAGGGCGTTCCTATGGTCGTTGTTTTCGACACAGCTTTCCACCAGACAATGCCCGAAAAGGCTTTCATGTTCGGTCTTCCCTATGAGGATTACGAGAAGTACCATGTAAGAAAGTACGGCTTCCACGGCACCTCCCACAGATTCGTTTCCGCCGCTCTTGCAAAGGCTATGGGCAAGGACATCAAGGAACTGAAGATAGTTTCCTGCCACCTTGGAAACGGCTCCTCCATTACAGCTGTTGACGGCGGCAAGTCTGTTGACACCTCCATGGGCTTCACTCCCCTTGACGGCGTTCTCATGGGTACAAGAACAGGTGCAGTTGACCCCTCCGCTGTTACCTTCGTTCAGAACAAGCACGGCTTCACCGCTTCCGAAATGAGCGAATATATGAATAAGAAGTCCGGCTTCCTCGGAATTTCCGGCATTTCCAGCGATAACAGAGATATTACCGCAGCAGCAGCAAAGGGCGACAAGAGAGCTATCCTCGCTTCCGAAATGCTCCAGTATCAGATAAAGAAGTACATCGGCTCCTACGCTGCAGTTATGAACGGCGTTGACGCTGTCCTCTTCACAGGCGGCATCGGCGAAAACGCTTGGGAAGTAAGAGAAGGCGTTTGCAAGGATATGGAATACTTTGGCATAAAGCTTGATACGGAAGTCAACAAGACCGTTAAGGGCGAGCTTAAAAAGATCTCCGCTCCCGACTCCAAGGTTGAAGTATGGGTAGTTCCCACAAACGAGGAGCTTCTTATCGCAAGAGATACTCTCGCAATGGTAACAAAGTAATTTTTTGCGGCAAATACCGAAAATATTATGGGGATAAGCAAAAAATTTTGCTTATCCTCATATTTTTTTGAAAAATTACTGGACAAGTGCGCTGTAATATGTTATAATTTAATGTATTTAGGAACCGATGATTAAATCTGGTGCGCATATTGCGCAGTCAGATTTTTCGTCAGCTTGTATCAAAACGACGCAGGAATACTTTATGTATTTCAAGGAGTTTTGGTACAAGCTGATGGAAAATATGCAAGCAAGATGCGTGCCAAGCCGCAGGCGCGATTTAATCAGCGGTTCCTTGGTTGACTTAAAGACAAGAAAAGGCTGTTTTACGGCGTTTTCTTCAATATGGAGGTTTAACATATCATGTCCAACATCAAAAAAATATCCGCCGCTGCTCTCTGCGCAGCTATTGCAATGTCCTTTGCCGGCTGCGGAAACAATATTGCAGGTCCCGACACAAGCTACGGTGCCGAGATAGACGGCGTAAAGATCCCCGCAGGCGTTTTCATCTCTATGCAGATGGACGCTTATTATGACGCTTTATCCTACACCGACCCTGCCGAGGAAACAGAAGCCGAAACCACCGCTTCTTCCGAAACTTCCGCTTCCGAGACCGAAGCTACCACTACAACTCCCTTCACCGACAAAACTATCGAGGGCAAGGAAGTAAGAGAATGGATAAATGACGAAGCGACTAAGCTTATGCAGGAATACGTTGCCGTTGAAAACAAATTCAACGAGCTGGGACTTTCCTTTGAAAACAACGAAAAGGAAAAGATCACGGTCTATATGGACTCACTTTGGGAATATTACGGTCAGTCCTATGAGGAGATCGGCATAAGCGAGGATTCCCAGATACTTATTATGCTCAACTCTCAGAAAAAGACCGCTATCTTCGACCACTACTACGGCAAGGGCGGAGAAAACGAAATTTCCGAAGCTGACATAAAGAACTATCTTAACGAAAACAACGCAAGGATCAACTACATCAAAATGGAGCTTAAGGACGGCGAAGGCAACCTTCTCAAATCCGACGGCAAGGCTGAGATAAAGGAAATGGCTGAAGGCTACATCGAGCGCATCAAGAACGGCGAGGATATGAACACCGTCGGCAAGGAATACGAGGACTATTACGACGCTCTCATTGAAGCCGCTTCCGAAAGCACCGATGACAACACTGCAGCAGGTACCGAAGAAACAGCCGCAGACGAGGCAATTACCGACAACACCACCGTTATTTCCAAGGACGGCTCCTCACCCTCTGCCGCAGTTGTTGAAAAGATATTTGACGGCTCAGTAAAGACAGGCGACGTTATTCTTGTTGAAGAGGACGAGGTCTACTACATTGTTGAGTATCTTGACCTTTTCTCCGATGAAAGCTATCTTGAGGACAACGACAGCTCCGCTCGCCACGCTCTTAAGGACGAAGAATTTGACGCTATGATCGAAAGCTGGACGGCAGGTCAGAACGTTGTAAGAAACGAGGCTGCTTACAAGAGATACAAAATAGAAAAATTTATGGCTGATTAAGCCTGTTTCAGCAGACCGCAGAAAATAAATGCGGTCTGTTTTTTTATTGAACTTCTTTGCATATAATGATTATGAAAAACGGTTGAAACGATACCGAAGAATGGAGTAATGTTATATGCCAAGTGTTTTTTTAAGCCCCTCGACTCAAGAATGGAACCCCTACATAAACGGCGGAAACGAAGAACAGCAGATGAATCTTATCGCCGACGCAATGGAGCCTTACCTGCGCTCCTCCGGCATTACATACGGGCGCAACGACCCCAACAGAGATGTTAAGGGCGCTATTGCAGACTCAAATTCACGCTACTATGACGTTCATCTTGCCCTTCATTCCAACGCAGGCGGCGGACAGTTTGCCGGCAAGCTGTCGGGGATAGATATTTACTTCTCCCCCTACTCCGTCCAGAGCGAAAAGCTGGCGGATATTATCGTAAACAATCTGAAAAATATCTACCCCAACCCCTCAAAGGTAAACACCCTGCCCACCACCTCTCTCGGAGAAGTTACAAGGACAAGGGCGGTAGCGGTGCTGTGCGAGCTTGGCTATCACGACAACTATGAGGACGCAGAATGGATAAAGTCCAACACCGAGCCTATTGCAAGGAACCTTGTACAATCCCTGTGCGACTATTTCGGAATACCCTTTGTTGAAGCAACGCCTGCAAGAGACGGAACCGTTGCAACAGACGGCTCAAATCTTAACATAAGAAGTATGCCCAACCAGAATTCCGCAGTTATCGGAGTTATGCCAAACCGTGCAGACGTTACCGTTCTCGGTCAGACGGGCAACTGGTACGTTGTCAATTACAACGGCATAACAGGCTACGCCGCAGCGGATTACATTACAGTATGATTTTATGTTAAATAAGTATTGCTAAAAAAGCGCAGATGTGATATAATAAACTATATATTTTCATAAAGCGCATAATTCTGAATAACTGAGGACTTTGAACGGGTCAAAGCTGTACACTCAGAAAGGATGGTCATAAAAATGTCTAAAATAAAGGTAGCTGTACTCTTCGGCGGTATGTCAAACGAACATGATATTTCGCTGATCTCGGCAACAAATATTATAAATGCGATACCCTCCGACAAATATGAGGTAATTCCCATCGGCATAACCAAAAAAGGCCGCTGGCTTTTCTACCCCGGCGATATAAGCATGATAGCTTCGGGAAGCTGGGAATCCAACCCCGACTGCGTTCCTGCGGTCATTCTCCCCGACCCTATCTACAAGGGTATTTTCAAGATAACGGACGGTACATATTCCATTGCCAAAATAGATGTTGTATTCCCTGCGCTTCACGGTCAGCACGGCGAGGACGGCACTATTCAGGGTCTGCTTGAAATGTCGGGTATTCCTTACGTTGGCTGCGGCTGTCTTGCATCCGCCGACTGCATGGATAAGGGCGTTACCCACACCATACTTGAAGCAAACGGCGTACATATGGCAAAGTGGAGAACAGTTTACGCCGCAGACCTTAACCGTCTTGACGATGTATGCGAGCAGATCGCAAATGAACTTGATTATCCCCTTTTCGTCAAGCCTGCAAACAGCGGTTCTTCCGTTGGCGTAAACAAGGCAAACTCCTTTGAACAGCTCAAAGACGCAGTTAAACTTGCATTTGCACACGATAAAAAGGTCATCGTTGAGGAGTATATCAAGGGACGAGAGCTTGAATGTGCGGTTTTCGGAACGGATAAACCCTTTGCTTCGGAAGTGGGCGAGATAAATTCCTGTAATGAATTCTACGATTATGACGCAAAATATATCTTAGGCACATCGGGACTTTCCATTCCTGCCGATATTCCTGCTGAGGCTTCAAGGGAAATAAGGGAAACTGCTGTCAAAGCCTTCAAGGCAATGGGCTGCTCGGGTCTTTCAAGAGTGGATTTCTTCCTTAAAGAGGACGGAACCGTTATTCTTAACGAAATAAACACTCTGCCCGGCTTTACACCTATCAGTATGTATCCCAAGCTTATGGAAAATATGGGCATTTCCCAGCCTGAGCTTCTTGACAGGCTTATTACTCTCAGCCTTGAAGGCTAAACGGAGGAACCGTATGAATAATTCTGCAATCGGAGTTTTTGATTCGGGAATGGGCGGTCTTACCTGCGTTAAAGAACTCAGCCGGATCATGCCCAACGAAAATATAATCTATTTCGGCGACACCGCCCGTATCCCTTACGGCACAAGGAGCAAGGAAACTATCCTTAAATACGCCGAACAGGACATTGCTTTTATGAAAAAGCATGACGTAAAAATGATAATCGCCGCCTGCGGAACGGTCTCCTCCGTTCTCGGAATGAATAAGAACGCTGCAGGTGACATTCCCTTTACGGGAGTTCTACTTCCAACGGTACAGGCAGCCTGCGCCAAGACCAAAAACGGCAAGATCGGCGTTATAGGCACGGCAGCTACCATAAGGTCGGGTTCTTACGGCAAGGCTATACGGACAATAAGGTCGGATATTTCCATAACGGGTATCGCCTGCCCTATGTTCGTTCCGCTTGTTGAAAACGGCTTTACGGGCAGAGATAACCCCGTTGCAAAGCTGGTTGCGGAGCAGTACCTTGCACCTATAAAAAAAGAGGGCGTTGACACGCTTATCCTCGGCTGTACACACTACCCCATTTTGCAGGACGTTATAGCCGATTATATGGGAAAGGACGTTGAGCTTATCTCCTCCGGCAGCGAAGCGGCAAAGTACGCCTGCGCATTCCTTACGAGAAAGGATATGCTTACGGAGCGGACGGAAAAGGGTACGGTGTCCTTCTATTCCTCCGACAGCGTGGATATGTTCCGTGAAAACGCACAGGCCTTCCTTGGTGGACAACTCAGCGGAACGGTCACAAAGGTCGAAACGGAAGAGCTTACTTCCCTTGCATAAAAAAAGAGGTTACTATGAAAAAGGATGTTTTAATGATATTAAAAAGCGTTCAGTCGGTGGACGATGAGCGCAACGAAACGGAGCTTATAACTCCTGCTGTGCTTACTCCGCTGAAAAACGGCGGATTCAGCATTGCATATGACGAGACCGAAGCCACAGGCTTTGAAGGCTCAAAAACGGTTTTAAGCTGTTACGGCGACAAACACGCTTCTATCTGCCGCAGCGGTGCCGTTTCCTCCAATCTTGTCATTGACAAGGACAAAAAGCAGCATTGCTACTACGGCACACCTTACGGAGAGCTTATGGTGGGCATTTACACCCATTCCATTATCAACGAGCTTAACGAAAACGGCGGCAATCTGTATATGAAGTACACCATTGACATTAATTCAAGCTATGTTTCGGACAACGAGATTTTTGTAAGTCTCCGTCCTGCCAAAAATGAAAGCTCCGCCGAGGTTCAGAGCTGAAACGGCGGTTTATAAGCGCAATTCAGAATTATCCGTCATCGGACAGCTGAACTGCGCTTTGTTTTTTGGCGAAAATTTTATTTTACCTCAGAATTAATAAAATAAGTGTTGCATTTTTCCCGAAATTCTATTATAATATAATTTATAGCTGTCAGAGCAAACACATATTTTTCGCCCGAAACAATAATCGGAGCCGTGAAAGGATGGTCATATATATGAATAATTGTGAAAACACAGGCAAAAACTCGTTTATCTCCGCTGCGTTTCTCATCATCTCGGTGCTGTCGTTCATACTGGGCGCTGCTGCAGGCGCTGTTGTGACAAAAGCAGTTATCGAAAAGAAAAAATCCAAAAAATCCTGCTGCGACAGTAATTTTGACGCCGATGAATATGTACGCAGCCTTAATCTTGACTAAAAAACTATAAATCAACTATAAAAAAGTAAAGGACGCTTTATTCTATGAAACTTGGTATGGTCGGTCTTCCCAACGTGGGAAAAAGTACGCTTTTCAACGCTCTTACAAATGCGGGAGCAGAATCCGCAAACTATCCCTTCTGCACAATCGAGCCTAACGTCGGCATCGTTTCCGTTCCCGATGAAAGGCTGCTCAAATTAAAGGAAATGTATTCCCCCAACAAGTTCACCCCTGCAACACTTGAATTCGTGGACATTGCAGGTCTTGTAAAGGGTGCTTCAAAGGGCGAGGGTCTCGGAAACAAGTTCCTTGCAAATATCCGTGAGGTGGACGCTATCGTTCACGTTGTCCGCTGCTTCGAGGGCACGGACGTTATCCACGTTGACGGCAGCATTGACCCGAAGCGTGACATTGAAACAATCGACCTGGAGCTTATTTTCTCGGATATTGAGCTGCTTGAACGCCGCATCGACCGTACAAAGAAGCTGGTAAAGGGTGACAAGAAGTACATTGCCGAAGTGGAGTTCCTTGAAAAGCTCAAAGCTCACCTTGAAGAAGGTCACTCCGCACGTTCCTTCGCTTTTACGGACGAAGAAGCGGAGCTTATAAAGACCACTCCCCTGCTTTCCGCAAAGCCTGTTATTTATGCCGCAAATCTTTCCGAGGACGATTTCAAAAACAATATTGAGAATTCCGCACATTATAAAGAGGTCTGCGAAATTGCCAAGACCGAAAAGGCATCCGTTTTCCCAATCTGCGCTCAGCTTGAAGCGGAAATTTCCGATATGAGCGATGAGGACAAGGCTATGTTCCTTTCCGAGCTTGGACTTGAAGTTTCCGGTCTTGACAGAATAATCAAGGAGGGCTACGCTCTGCTGGGACTTATCTCCTTCCTTACCGCAGGAAAGGACGAAGTAAGAGCGTGGACTATCACAAACGGCACAAAAGCTCCTCAGGCTGCCGGCAAGATACACACCGACTTTGAAAAGGGCTTTATCCGTGCGGAAGTCGTAAGCTTCAATGACCTTATGGCCTGCGGCTCTATGAACGGCGCAAAGGAAAAGGGTCTTGTACGTCTTGAAGGCAAGGACTACGTTGTTCAGGACGGAGATATTATCCTTTTCAGATTCAACGTATAAGATCGCTTATAATACTAAACACCAATAAAATACAGGAAAAAATCTGCGCCGAAATCCACTATATGCAAGATTGTCGGCTTGATTTTTTCCAAATTTTAAATGGTGTTTAGTATAAGATTTATGCCATAGACCCAACGGGCGGCTGACAAATGTTTCTGCCAAAAATTTATGCAGGAACGTTATGTCTGCCGCCCGTAAATTTGTGTATTTCTGTATTTATCGGCGGTTATTTGCATAAAAACAAAGCCTCCGCTTCATAGTCGACATTTTATACTAATAACCAATTGTTCTATGGATAAAAACGGCGGATAGAATACGTCCAGTCAAGGAAAGCGACCGCAGGCAGGCTGCCGCCTGTCAAGGGAGCTTGACGCAGAATGGGCGTATTATAGACGTCGGATTTGTCCATAGGTTAATTGGTTATTAGTATTAACATTGTATTCATACAAAATAGATAATAAAACTTTGTTTATTAAAAAATTACCCTTTTAATTATGAGAAGAGTTATATTATAATATGCCTTGAACTTTGAAAAGAAAAGACAAGGCTTTATATTTTTTCCGCGGCAGATATAAGGAACTGTCTGTTTTTCAAAGCAAAAATCAGGGAAATATAAATTTCATACTAATTCTAAACCGTTCTATAGACAAGGACGGCAGATAGAATTTTGTCAATAAGGTAACTGCGTTGACCTTGGAGAGCGACCGCCGCAATGCTTGGTGCCTTGCAAGGGAGCTTGACGCAGAGTGACGAAATTATAGCTGTCGTATCTGTCTATAGGTTGGTTTAGAATTAGTATCAATACACCGAAAGGGGGATAAAAATGTTCCAGCTTAAATGGA
The DNA here is from genome assembly GCA_051881775.1 of Oscillospiraceae bacterium. Classification (GTDB taxonomy): domain Bacteria; phylum Bacillota; class Clostridia; order Oscillospirales; family Ruminococcaceae; genus UMGS363. Next base: position 19,152 of record JBJEQN010000107.1, read on the forward strand.
TCTGGGAAAATCTTAAAGGCTACAGAGGGCGTTATATCTTTGCGCTCTGTCTGACTGTTACAGCTCAGATAATGTACATAATCAACCCTATTTTTTCCCAGAAAATAGTTGATACCTTTATTTACAGCGAAAATGCTCTGCAGAATATCAGCGAGCATAAAAACCTGCTCATTACGCTTTGCCTCTGTATGATAGGCTTTACGCTCATAAGGACTTCGCTCCAGTTTACCTCAAATATGCTTTATGAGAAATGCTCTCAGGGTATGCTGTCAAAAATAAGAAGCTTCCTTTTCATGAACGTTCAGCGGCAGGATATGGCATTCTACGACCGCAACTCCACAGGCGACCTTATGACTAGACTTTCCGGAGACCTGGATATGGTGCGCCACACCGTTGCATGGATAATCAAGACCTTTGTGGAATGTATTGTTCTGTATCTTACCACTTCAATATACTTCTTCTGCCTTGATCCGCTTATGGCTCTCTGCCTTATTGCGCTGACGCCGCTTATTTTTATTATTTCGTGGGTGTTCAAGAAAAAGGTAGGTCCGAAATATGTTGACCTGAGAGAGCGTATGTCCCAGCTCAATTCACAGGCGCAGGAAAATATCGCAGGAAACCGTGTTGTAAGAGCCTTTGCACGAGAAGATCACGAAATAGAACGTTTCCAGGAGAAAAACAAGGAATATTCAAGGGCAAACAAGGAAGCGGCTATGACTTGGCTGGACTTCTTCCCTTACATTGAGACCATTGCGCAGGCTCTCACGGTAGTTCAGCTTATCGCAGGCGGTATCTTCGTTATAAACGGACGTCTTACAATGGGCGAATATGTTGCTTTCGGCGGTCTTATATGGACTCTTTCCAATCCTATGAGAAACGTGGGAACGCTTATAAACGACTTCCAGCATTTTCTTGCTTCCGCAAACAAGATAATCGAGGTTTACTACTCCCGTCCCCTTATTACCGACCGTGCGGACGCTGTAAGTATGCCCGACCGCTTCAAGGGCGAAATAGAATTCAGAAACGTTACCTTTGCATACAGCGACGGCACTAAAGTCCTTGACGATGTAAGCTTTAAGATAAACCCCGGCGAGACCGTTGTTATTATGGGCGAAACAGGTTCGGGCAAGACCACTCTTGTTGACCTTATCCCAAGGTGCTACGATGTTCAGAAGGGCGAAGTGCTTGTAGACGGAGTAAACGTCCGCCACATGAAGCTGCACGAACTCAGGAAGAACATCGGCGTGGCTATGCAGGACGTTCTTCTTTGGTCGGACACCATCGAGGGCAACATTTCCTTCTTTGATTCGGATATGCCTATGGAGGACGTAAAGCATTTTGCAGCGCTTGCCGATGCAGATGAATTCATTACCAAGCTGCCGGAAGGCTACGATACTATCGTAGGCGAAAGAGGCGTTGGTCTTTCAGGCGGTCAGAAGCAGCGTATCTCTTTGGCAAGAGCCTTGGCAATGCGCCCGTCCATACTTATCCTTGACGACACAACTTCCGCCGTTGACATGGAAACAGAACAGGTGATCCAGCACAATCTGCGTGATCTTGATTTCAGCTGCACCAAGCTGATAATCGCCCAGCGTACCTCTTCGGCAAAGAACGCCGACAGGATAATGATAATCAAGGACGGCAAGATCTCCGAATTCGGCACTCATGAAGAGCTGCTGAAAAACAAGGACGGATACTACTCCGAAATTTACCGCCTTCAGAACGGCGGCGAAAAGGAGGCGGTTTAAATGGCAAGAAACAAATATGATGTTGACGAAGAGCTTGAGACCCCATTTGACATACGCCATTTAAAACGAGCTCTTGTTTATGTAAAAAAATACAAGTGGAAGATGATACTTTCCCTTTCACTCAGCGCAGCTTCGGTAATTATCGGACTTTTTGCGCCTGTTATCACTCAGTTTGCAATAGACAATTCCATTCCGAATAAAAATATACCCCAGCTTCTCCTTATGGCGGCTCTGCTTCTGCTTACTATCGTGGTGAACGTTATTTTTGCCACCATACGTTCAAGGATAATGACAAAGGTCGGTCAGGACATCATTTTTGACATACGCTCCGACCTGTTTGCGCATCTTCAGAAGCTGTCCTTTGAATATTACGACAGCCGCCCTCACGGAAAGATACTTGTCCGCATAATCAACTATGTAAACAGCGTTTCCGACATTCTCTCAAACGGCATCATCAACTTTATCCTTGAAATTTTCAACCTTGTGTTCATTGTGATCTTTATGTTCGCAGTGCACTGGCAGATGGCGCTGGTAATACTTGCCGGAGTACCCTTCCTTGCGCTTATCATCGGACTTATCAAGAACAAGCAGCGCCGTGCGTGGCAGGCTGTTTCCAACAAAGGCTCCAACCTTAACGCTTACCTTCACGAAGGACTTGTGGGCGTAGAGGTAACGCAGCTTTTTGTAAGAGAAGAAGAAAACTCGGGCATTTTCCAAAAGCTGTCGGAGGCTTACCGTGACAAATGGATGAAGGCGGTCACCTTCAATAACCTGCTTTGGCCCTCCGTTGACACTATTTCGGCGGTAATAAGCGCTGCAATATACTTCTTCGGACTTGCGGTCATTGGTCCTGCGTCCATTTCTTTGGGAACTATCGTTGCTATGGGAAATTACGCCGCAAGATTCTGGCAGCCTATTATGAACCTTTCAAACCTGTTCAACAGCTTTATCAACGCAATTTCCTATCTTGAACGTATCTTTGAGACCCTTGACGAACCCGTTACGGTAAACGACAAGGAAAATGCCAAGGAAATGCCCGAGATAAAAGGCGATGTTACCTTTGACAACGTTACCTTTGCCTATGATGAAAGCAAGAACATTCTTGAAAACCTGTCCTTCTCGGTAAAAAGCGGCGAAAACGTTGCTCTTGTAGGGCCTACGGGCGCAGGCAAGACCACTATCGTTAACCTTATTTCCCGTTTCTACGACACAACGGGCGGACGGGTGCTTATCGACGGTCAAGATATTTCCGAAGTAACGCTCCACTCCCTCCGTTCGCAGATGGGCATAATGCTCCAGGACAGCGTTATTTTCAGCGGAACAATTGAGGACAACATACGCTACGGCAAGCTGGACGCAACTCCCGAAGAAATAGACCGTGCAATAAAGACAGTTCACGCCGACGGATTTATCGACAGTATGCCCGGCGGTCTGAAAGCGCCTATCATTGAAAGAGGAGCTTCCCTTTCACAGGGTCAGCGGCAGCTTATAGCCTTTGCAAGAACACTTATCAGCGACCCGAAGATACTTATTCTTGACGAAGCAACCTCCGCTATTGACGCAAGGACGGAAAAGCTGCTTCAGGACGGTCTTAACGAGCTGCTGAAGGGCAGAACATCGTTCATTATCGCACACAGGCTTTCCACCATAAAGAACTGCGACAAGATAATGTACGTTTCCAACAAGGGCATCACCGAATGCGGCACCCATGACGAACTTATGGCGAAAAAGGGCGATTATTACAAGCTCTACACCGCCTCTGTACAGTAATACTTCCATAAAAAACAGGACTTGCTAACCGTTTTATGCGGCAAAGCAGTCCTGTTATATTTTTATGATATTTCTTACAACTGTCCAAAGTATTAGTATACCGAGAAAACACCAGTTAAGCCATTCAGGCTTCGGCATAAGCTGCTTTTTCCCCGTTTTTACATATTCAAGGGTATAGCAAAGCGCCGCCCAAGCAATATATGCAAATTCGGGAAGAAAAAGCAGATTTGCTGCAAACGCTCCGGCAAAATCAAACTCCATAAGCGCCAGAACAGCGGTAGTATTTCCGCAGCCGGGACATTTCAGCCCGGTAATAAGATGAAAAATACAGGGTATCCCCCGTCCTGTTATCTTTATGACCGCAGCGGCGGCTATTCCCGTTACTGCTGCGGCAGCGTACACGACAGCAGCTTTTTTTATACGTTCTTTCATAACACAAAAACAAAAGCGGCAGAAAACTTCCGCCGCTCTCCTATGTAAAAAATTATGCGTCTGCGATCTCGTTCATTTCGTTCTGTACAAGACCGATCCCAACGATCGGGAAAAAGATGAATATTATGATCCAGAGAACCTTGTTATCCTTTGGCGGAAGTCCCCTGTTTGCTCTTACGGCGTTGATGTTTTCATCAGCGTTGATCGCAAAAATTATACCCCCGACATAAAGGAAAAGAAGAACGAACTGCAATGTAGGATCCATATTGCTCTTCTGTCCTGCTGCGTCCAGCTCGTGCATTGCCTGCCAGTACCAGTACAGACCATAAATGCCGCAGGTAACTATTGACAGGATAATAACGGTAGCTACAGACCTTCTTTTGATCATAGGAAATACCCCTTCCGTTTTAATATGGCATAATTATACTATATATCATATTCGCTTGTCAATATATTTATGAAAAAATAATATTATTTTCTTGTAAAATGCATTAATAATTTATTTTTCCAAAGGAACAAGCTCGGCAAGATTATAGGGCGTTTCCTGATAAACACAGTAGTTGAGCCAGTTGCTGAACATAAGATTGGCGTGACAGCGCCAGTTGAAGTGAGGCGGCTGAGAGGGGTCATCATAAGGGAAATAGTGCTGTGGTATGCTTATTGGAAGTCCCTTGTCAATGTCCCTGAAATATTCGTTTTTCAGCGTAAAGCGGTCGTATTCCGAATGACCTGTAACGAAGAACATACGGTTGGTCTTATCGGCAATGATATGTACGCCCGATTCTTTGGAAGAAGTAAGGACTTTAAGGGACGGATTTTTTTCTATATCCTCTCTCCTTACCTCGGTATGACGTGAATGGGGTACGAAAAATGTTTCGTCAAAGCCTCTTACAAGGGGGTGGTTGGGCACTTCGGACTTATGGGGGAAAATTCCGAACATCTTACGGGGCAGATCGTACTTTGGCACTCCGTAATGGTAATAAAGCCCTGCCTGCGCTCCCCAGCAGATATGGAAGGTGGAAAAAACGTTAGTCCTTGACCACTCCATTATTTCGCAAAGCTCATCCCAGTAGTCTACTTTCTCATAGGGCATCTGTTCAACGGGTGCGCCTGTTATGATAAGTCCGTCAAAGCGCTCGTTCTTTATATCCCCGAAGGTCTTGTAAAATTTCACAAGATGCTCCTGAGATGTATTTTTGGACTTATGCGTAGCCGTCTGAACAAGCTCAATATCCACCTGCAGCGGCGTATTTGACAGAAGGCGGAGTATCTGAGTTTCCGTTTCTATCTTTTTGGGCATAAGGTTAAGTATAGCTATTTTCAGCGGACGTATATCCTGGGTCTGAGCCTTTGAATCGGTCATAACGAAGATGTTTTCGTTATTAAGTACGGTATATGCAGGTAAATTATTTGGTATTTTAATTGGCATGGGGTATAATGCTTCCTCTCTGTAAGAATGAAAAATGCTGCAGCTCAGGGATTTGTCACGGCAGTTTCAGCTTGGACGTTTTCGCTTGGAACGGACGGAATATCCCCAAGGTCAAAGGGCGGAGCCGTCACAGCTTCCGTGACTGCAGGCTCGCACACGGCTGTGACCGCAGTATCAGCCTCCGTTTTTTCCTGTTCGGGAACGGAAGTCACAGCAGTAACACCTGTATCCGCATTTTGCGTTTCCCTGCTGACGGCAGTTTCACGCCCGGGCATTTCTGCGGAAACTGCAGTTTCACGCTGCATACCGCTTGTCCGGGATGCTTCTTCCCTGATACTCTGCTCCATTTCACGGAGCGATGATATGTATTCGCTGTATGTATCCGCACGGGTGGTCTCAACAGTAGTAACGGTGGTAAGGATATTTTCTTTCATTGTCGCCGTCTCCCTCGGCGCATTGCTGGGATAATAATCCTCACAGCCGCAGAACAGTACCGCTGCAAAGCATACAGCCGCTGTCAGAAAAATATATTTTCTCATAATATTAACAGTATAGCACATTATATATTTTTTTTCAAGAGTTATGTGTGCCTGTGCGGTAATATCTTTTCTTAAAAAAATAAATAGCAAAAAATACGAAGCCGCCGAACGAACTTCATATTTTTCACTATTCATCAAAGCGCCGAAACGTCAGCTTCTGCTTTCGTCAAGCTGCAGCGCTATCTCAAACTGTGTCTCCGTGCTGCTGCGGTAGACCGTAATATTTACCGTATCACCTGCCGAAAATCCGTCCAGCTTTTTATTAAGCTCTTCCATGGTGTACACGCTTTCGCCGTTAAGCCCGATTATAATATCCCCAAGCTCCATTCCGCTTTTGTCCGCCGCCGAATCGGGGGTAATGAATCTTACGCACACACCTTGCGGAAGATTGTAGTATTCTGCGGTTATTTTGCTTATATCCTCGCCGCTTATGCCTATCATTGGTCTGCCGGTAACGTAGCCGTTCTCAATAAGGTCGTCAATTATGGGCTGCGCCGAGGACACGGGTATCGCAAAGCCCAGACCCTCCGCATAATCGGATATTATCTTGCTGGAATTTATACCGATGACCTGTCCGCAGCTGTTAAGGAGCGGTCCGCCGCTGTTTCCGGGGTTTATTGCTGCGTCCGTCTGGATAAGGTTCATTTCATACTCGCCTACGGTTATGGTGCGGTTAAGAGCGCTGATTATTCCGCAGGTAGTGGAGCCGTAAAGCTCAAAGCCAAGGGGATTTCCTATTGCAACGGCAAGCTCGCCCTCCATAAGATCGTCGCTGTCGCCGAATTCGGCAGGAACAAGAGCCGTTTCTCCCGGTTCTATTTTAATTACCGCAAGGTCTGTTCTGCTGTCTGCTCCGACTATTACCGCCTTATGACTGCTGCTGTCTGAAAGCACCGCCATAACCTCAGAGGAACGCTCGGCAATGCCGTTATCGGTATTTTGGACAACGTGGGCGTTGGTGACGATATAGCCGTCGTCCGAAATGATTATTCCCGTACCCGTACTTACTGAGGAATTGCTAAATTCCGAGGAAATACCCACTACCGAAGGCTTGACCTTTCTTACTATATCGGGAATGGAAACGTCCTCTGTTCTTGCAGAAAGCTCGATTATGCTTTTATATGATGTTTTGTCCGAGACCTTCTCATCGGAAGCGGCACCTACATCTTCGGCAGGCTCCTCGCCGAAATCACGCTCCGCTTCGGTCTCGGATACGGCGCTGAAGGTCTCAGCCTCCGCCTTTTCGCTGTAAGTTTTATAAACGCTTACCGAAACTACCGAAACGATAGCCATACACATAATAAAGCCTGCCGCCCTTACCGCTCCGCCTTTGCGGTTTACAGAAGTTTTGACGGATTTTTCGGGATAATATGTGACCTCGGCAGTATTGTCTTTTCTTGAACGGTTTTCATTATACTCACACATAATTATATAGACCTCAATAAAAAATCACATTTACAGATAGAATACTTTTGCGAAGCCTTTTTTCTGCTTCTTTAAGCTATTATACCCATAAATGTGATAAATTAATGAAAGCCTTATAAAAATACAGGTCAATTAGTTTTTTCCTCTGCATTTTCCGTATTTTTCTTTTTTGAGGGCAGCTCGCCAAGCATAGGAACGGCAAGTCCTATCACAAGCATAACTATACCCACTATGCCCTGAACGTCAAATTTAAAGCCGGACGGGAAAATTGACGGCACGGAGCCGAGAATAAGTCCTGCAATGAAACAGTATGTTCCCCTGCGGTATTTTTTGAGAAGAGCGGAAATAATACCTGCCGCAGCGAACAGACCCACCACCGCACCTGCTGCAAAAATAAGCAGTACAGGTATATTAAAATCATTGACAGCCGCAATTGCCGTATCGTATGCGCCGAGAACCTTCATCACAATCGCACCGCTTATTCCCGGGATTATCATTGCCACAGCAGCAAGAAAAGCCGCAAAGAAAAACATTATTCCGCTGAAAAGGGTCAGCCCCTCAGAGACCGCTCCGCTGCTTTCGGGTTTAACGAACAGCATACCTATCATAATGCCTGCGCCTATGAGAAAGGGTATGATATTCACGGGAGAAAGTCTGCTTTCCTTTGTACATTCACGGTATATCAGCGGCATACTTCCGATAACAACGCCTACAAAGAAAAGCTGAGTCGGAACGTTGTAGGTATCAAAAAGAAAGCCGAGAACCTTTGCCGCAAGAATTATGCCGATAAGCATTCCGATGCCAACAGGAACAAGGAACGGCAGATTTTTTATCAGCTTTTTTATGTTGGGTGTAATGGAGCCGAGAAGTTCATCGTAAATTTTCATTATAACAGCAATAGTTCCGCCGCTTACGCCGGGGATAGCGTTGGCAATGCCGATAGCTGCACCTTTCAGAGCAAGCATAATATATTTCATTTCTGTTTTCGTCCTTTCTGATTTTACGATACGGGAAAATAATAACATTCCTTACTATTATTGCACATTTCAATATAAAATGCAACCTGATTTTAAGTTAAATTTAAGTAAAAATAAAAAAATGCTGAAGTTTGCCGTACCGCATAAAAATCCTATATAAATTCCGCTTTTATTTTCAAAAAACGGTATATTTAAAAAATTACGGTAATAATAATTCTGATTAATCCGAAAGGAATGAGAAAATGGTTTCTCCAAATCCCCATAATTTCAAAAATATCCGTCTTTCCAAAAGTATAGACGAAAATACGAAAAATATAAAGCGGATCCTGTCGGAAAGCTCCGACCTGCTGCTGAATCCTTTTATTGTTTCGGGGGTGAAGTGCAATCTTGTCTGCTTTGAGGGTATGGTCTCCACAAGCACCATCACAAACCTTATCCTTAATCCACTTACCGACCTTTCTCTCCCTCCCGACATTACCTCCGAGGGCATATTTGAACATATAAGAGACCATATGCTCCTTACGGTGGACAGAGCCTTGACCACAGAATACGGCGACCTTATAAGGCGGCTTATGAGCGGCTTTGCGGTACTTCTTATTGACGGCTGTGACACGGCGTTTTCCCTCGGCGTTCAGGGGTATGCCACAAGAGGGGTGGACGAGCCTTCCTCCGAGGGCAACATTTTCGGTTCCCATGAAGGCTTTGTGGAAACGGTAAGGACCAATATGTCACTTGTGCGCCGAAGAATAAAGTCACCGCTGCTTGTCTTTGAGCTTTTCCCCGTTACAGACCTTAGCAACGTAGACGTTATCGTGACTTATATGTCCGACCGTGTGCCGAAAAAGCTGGTTTCCTCGGTAAAGAAACGGCTGAAAGGGCTAAAGATAGAGACCGTGCTTTCAAGCGGATATATTGAGCCTTTTCTTAACGACACAAAACTGTCAATGTTTTCAGGCGTGTCAGTTACGGAGCGCCCCGACGTTTTCTGCGCAAAGATACTTGAGGGCAGGATAGGCGTTCTTATCGAGGGAACGCCCTTTGCCCTTATTCTGCCTGCCCTTTTTATTGAGAATTTCCAGACCCTTGATGACTACTGCTTTCGTCCCTATTACACTACCCTAATACGCTGGATAAGATACCTTGCGTTTTTTGCAGCAGTTTTTCTTCCTGCGCTGTATGTGGCGGTGGTGACCTTTCACCCTGAGCTTTTCAACCATACGATGCTTGTTATACTTGCGGAAGCTGAGGAGCTTGCTCCCCTTCCCCTTGCCGCAGAGGCGTTTCTTGTGCTTGTTTTTTATGAGATAATACGGGAGGCAGGAGTGCGGCTGCCCAAAAGCGTTGGCGGAGCGGTGTCCATAGTGGGGGGACTTATTATAGGCGACGCAGCGGTGTCGGCAGGCATAATTTCCAATCCCCTGCTGCTTGTCTGCGCAATTTCCGTTACCGCTTCATTTGTTATACCGTCACTTAACCAGCCTGTTACCGTGCTGAGATTCATTGCGGTAATTGCAGGCGGAACGTTGGGGCTTTACGGAATAGCTTTAACGGCTTCGGTAATGCTTGTGAATATATGCTCTCTTGAAAATGCGGGAGCGCCTGTTATGTCTCCCGTTTCGCCCTTTACTCCGTCGGCAATGAGGGATGTTCTCATAAGAGCAGGCTTCCGCACCCTCGGAAAGCGCACAGCTTCGGTAGGCTCTCTTACGGGAGTAAATATGAGGAACGGCGGTGACGACAAGCCTTGAACACAGCAAAAATAAGCAAATGGCAGCTTCTTTCCCTCCTGCTGCTGTGCAGGATATTCACCCTTATGACCTTTGTGCCTGCCGCAGGAAAGGGCTGCGGAATTTCGGTACAGCTAGCCGCCTGCATTATTTCAACGCTTATACAGGCGGTGCTTGTTATCCCTGCCGCTGTTCTCGCAATGAAATATGAAGGGCATACGGTGACTTCCCTTATTTCCGAGAGAAGCAGCATTGCAGGGCGCATCGCAGCGGCGCTGTATCTTGTGTTTTTCCTTGCCTACGCTTCGGGCAGCGTTATCCACTTCATAAGATTTCTCGGCAGCCGCTTTTTCGGCGGAGGCAGCATAGTTTTAGCGGCGCTGCTTATGGCGGTATGCGTTTACTGCGCCTGCTGCGGCGTTGAGGGACTTGCAAGGAGCAGCGTTATTGCGGTGATACTTTTTGTCATAATGCTGCTTGTAATGGCGTGGACCTCAAGAGAAAACTTTGAACCGCTGAATTTTTACTCCGAAAGCCTTAACGGAAAGCTGTGGAGAGCCGTTGCAGACGACCTTGCAAGGAACGGAGAGATAACCGCCGCAGTTTTCCTTATGAAAAATACGGGCAGGGATATGAAGTGCGGAGTTTACGGTCTGCTTGCGGCAAAGCTGGTGCTGACCGCCGCTTCCGCCGCTCTTATCACAGGCGTTCTCGGTAATTCCGCCGAAATGAGAGATTACCCTCTTATGGAGCTTGGTTCCTGCACAGACGCTTCACTTTTCAGACAGAATGATTCTCTTTACCTTATTTTGTGGACGATTTCAGCGGTCATAAGCATATCCCTGTTCATTCACATTTCCGCAGGACTTCTTAAAGAGCTTGCGCCCGTGCTGAAAGGCAATTCCTGCATATCGGGAGCGGCGATATTTATCATATCTGCGTTATTTATGTATTACAAAGCGGATTTTTCGGCTGTAAGGGACGTTTTATGCGGCTTTGCGGCTGTTATTCTGCTTGTATTTGTGATACCACTTGCAGTTTTATTGATGAAAGGCAAAAAGGTTGAAAATCGTTGATTTTCAACCTGCGAGTTTTGTTTCTTCGGCTGTCGCCTCGATTTCCTGCAGCTGAACTTGTTCAGCTTGGAGACCACAAAACTCAAAAAGGAATGGTTATTAAAATGAAAAAAACGGTTAAAATACTTGCTATGCTGATATGTTCGGCAGTTATGAGCGGCTGTTTCGGAGGAACGGAGGTCAACGACAGAGCCTTCGTTCAGCTTATGGGTATAGAAAAGCGTTCCGGCGTTTATATGGTAAGCCTGCAGATATACGAAAGCGGCGGCAGCAACGGAGTTACCGATGTTTCAAAGGCTAACTCCTCCGCAGTTGCAGGAACGGGTACGGACGTAAACGCCGCTCTGTCGGAATGTGAACTGAAAGCAGGGAAAAAGATTTTCCTCGGGCACGTTAAAACAGTTATCATCGGCAGCGGAATTACAAAGCTGCCCGAAATACTCTCCTCCCTTACAGACGGCGGAAGTCCAATAGGAACGGTGCCTCTTTCCTGTCCCATTGCCTACAGCACCTCTCCATCCTCTGTAACAGAGACATTTATGGAACAAGGCGTGTTCTCCGCCGACAGATTTACGGATATTACGGAGGGCTATGTGCGCTCGGGGAAATGCGTTTACACCGACCTTATTTCCGTAACCGAAAAGCTGTCCCTGCCCTCGGGAGCGGCAGCTCTGCCCGTTATTTATTCCGACGGCAAGGAAATATATTACAGCGGAATAGCGGCTGTTAACAAAAACGGCGGCATTTACAGAATATCCGAACCCGACGTTCAGGGCTTCGTTATTTTAAGCGGCAGCTTTGACAAAAAAGGCAGCATTGCAATACCCGTTCCCGATGATGAAAGCAGCGGCTATGCGGAAATAACCTGCTCAAAGGTAAGGACCTGCGCCGACATATCCGACGGCAGGCTGCGCATTAACGCCGAAGTTAGGCTTAAGCTGAAAACAAACGGCTCAGGCGAAAATTATGATGAAAAAAAAGCCGCCGAAGCGGTCTGCGAAAATATACGGGATTCCTGTATAAGCGCATATTCCGAAACAGCGTGGTACGGCGGCTGTGATGTGTTCGGTATATACAAGCTGATGCGCCGTGATTGTCCTTCTCTTGCGGAAAAGGACGCAGAAACGGTGATAAAGGAAAGCATACTCAGCATTACGGTAAAGGCTGAAACATAAGGAAAGGAACAGCAAAAATGGCGGTAGTTTTCATAAGGGCGGTGATACTTTATCTTCTCTTGGTTTTCTCCGTAAGATTTATGGGCAAGCATCAGATAGGTGAGCTTCAGCCCTCGGAGCTTGCCGTGACAATACTTATTTCCAACATTGCCACCCTGCCCGTTGAGGATATGTCCATGCCCCTTTTTACGGGAGTTATACCCATTCTCACCCTTGCAGGACTTGACGTTATAATGTCGTGGCTTGGGATAAAGTCACGGCGGCTGCGGAACCTTACCTGCGGAAAGCCTGTAGTCATAATCAGCAACGGCGTTATCGACCAGCAGAAAATGCGTGAGATACGCTTCACCGTTGACGACCTTATGGAAGCACTCCACAGCCAAAGCATTTTTGACCTTAAAGAAGTACAGTTTGCCGTGGTTGAAACAACGGGAGCGGTGTCCGTTTATCAGAAGTACGAATACCGCACTGCCTCCAACGGTGATATGGGTCTGCGGAACAAAAGCTCCGACCCTCCCGAAGTGGTGATAGACCAAGGAAAAATAGTAAAGGAAGCGCTGAAACGGACGGGCAGAGATGAAAAAAGGGTCAACGACATTCTGAAAAAGGAAAAGCTGTCACTTAAAGATGTGTTTCTTATGACCCTTGACAGCGACGGGGAATATTCCCTTGTAAAGTCCGACAGCTGCGGAGGTGAAAAGCGTAAATGAAAAGGACGGTAACGGCGTTCGTTATCCTATGTGTTATAATTTTATATTCGGTGTCGGCAATTTTCATTATAAGGCACGAAAACAGCCGTATCGTATCCGTTCTTGACGAAATACAATACGGCCTTGACAGCGGCGATACCGATTCAGCCGCAAAAAGCGCAGAAAAACTTGAAAAGCTGTGGCTTGGATACGAAAGGCGTATGTCTCTTTTTGTTAACGATACAAAGCTTGCGGAGCTGAACACATCTGTTGCAAAGGTACGCCCCTACTGCGAAGAAGCCAACGACGAGCTTGAAGCGGAGCTGCAGAACATACGCCACCGCCTTGACCTTATCTTCAAGGCGGAGATACCCTTCTGGTACAATATTATATAGACCCTCACTCGTCCCAGTTGTAAGCGGTCAGCTTTCCCTCGGCAGAAAGTTCGGGATAATCCCACTGACGAAGCACCTCATAAGCTGCTATGGCAACGGAATTTGAAAGGTTAAGGCTGCGCAGCTTCGGACGCATTGGTATACGCAGACAGCTTTCGGGATTTTTGTACAGAAGCTCCTCCGGCAAGCCTGCGTCCTCACGCCCAAATACAAGGTAACAGTTGTCGGGGTAGGTCATATCGCTGTGTATATGCCGTCCTTTTGTTGTAAAGTAAAAGAACTTGCCGTCACGGTTCTTCTCAAAAAAATCATCAAGACCATCATAATAGGTAAGGTCAAGCTCGTTCCAGTAGTCAAGACCTGCCCGTTTAAGATGCTTGTCCGTTACCTCGAAGCCCAACGGTCTGACAAGGTGGAGCCTTGCACCCGTTACGGCGCAGGTACGGGAGATATTGCCCGTATTCTGCGGTATCTGAGGTTCGACAAGTACAATGTTAAGATTTTTAGTCATTTTTATTCTTCCTTAAAGCTGCTCATAATCGCAGAGCGTAGGGTGTCCCATAAGATAATCAAGGCAGCTTTCAAGCATAATTCCGTCTCTTGTGTCGGTGGAATAGCTGTAAGTTGTCTTTATTGCAAGTTCAAGAAAAGCGGTAGCCCTGTTCATCGCCAGCGGCAGGCTGTCACCGCGCAGGATAGACCCCGTAAGCACGGAAGCGAAAACGTCGCCTGTTCCGGGATAGCTTGCGTTGATAAGGTTGTAGGGTACCTTCCAGAATTTGCTGTGTTCCCTTTCATAGCCAATGTTATAGTAGTGACCGTCCGAATAAACGCTTGTTATAACGACTATTTTCGGTCCAAGCTCACTTAAACGCACAAGAAAGCTCTTCATCTGCTGTGAAGTAAGCTCCGGCTGATAGGGGTTTTCCCCGAGAAGCATAGCCGCTTCGGTAATGTTGGGGGTAATAATATCCGCTATACCCACAAGCCTGCCCATTCCCTTCCGAAGCTCGGGAGTGCAGGTCTTGTAAGGCTTGCCGTGGTCAGCCATAACGGGGTCAACCACCTTGAGCGAGCCGCTGTAATATTCAAAAAAGCTCATACAGTATTTTATCTGCTCTTCCGAAGCAAGAAAACCGCTGTAAACGCAGTCAAACTGATACCCAAGCCTTTTATAATGCTCCAAAGCGGGAGAAATGTAATCCGTAAGGTCACGCATTACCACATCCCCGTAGCCCCCCGTATGGGTGGAAAGTATAGCCGTCGGAACGGGGCAGACCTGTATTCCCTGTGCGGAAAGGGTGGGAAGTATTACCGTAAGAGAGCATCTTCCAACGCCCGAAAGGTCATGGATAGCGGCGACTTTAATAGATTTCTGATACATACTTTTACTCCAAATAAAACAAGTTCATATTGTAAATAGTATCACAAATTTCCTTGCCTGTCAACACCGTAAGAGCCGGCTTTGTATTTATTGAATAGGACAGCTATTGACAAATCCTTATAATAGTAGTATTATATAGTTACCAATTAGCATACTATGTCTATATGTTTAAGGAGTGTTTGGTTATGTCTGAATTAACAAGAGAAGCTGCGAGAACGAATATTCAAAAATAAGTTAAAAAAGCCGGTCGGCTCATACCATTGATGATACAAAGGCAGAAAAAATCGCTTTGCTTGAATAGTCTGTCAGATAGGAAAATTCCGGATGCCATTGAACTGCCCACAGAAAACGGCAGTCAGGCTTGTAAACAGCTTCCGTGATCCCGTCCTCGGAAACAGCCATTTCCAAAAGTCCCGGAGCAAGCGTTTTGACCGCTTGATGATGATAGCTGTTGACTTTCAGCTCAGAAACCTGCAAAAGTTTATGCAAAGGCATATTTTCTGTCAGCGTTACAGAGTGGATGGGAACATCATATGGCGGATGCTGGTGATGCTCTGTGTCCGATGTATGCTGAAGCGGAAGATCCTGATACAGACTTCCCCCAAATACAGCGTTGATAAACTGTATCCCACGGCATATGCCCAAAACAGATTTGTCTTGTTCCACAGCAATTTCAAGGAAACGTTTCTCCATTTCATCTCTGCGCCTGCAGGTCACAACAATATTTCCTATAGAAGTTTCATTATACAGCTTCGGGTCAACGTCATGCCCTCCCGTAAAGAGAAAACCGCTGCACATATCAGCCAGCTGACTTATCTCAGCTTCATCATCGGTAAACGGCAGTACGATAGGCAATCCCCCTGCCTGACGTACACCTTCCAAATAGCCGGGCAGCATCCACACACTTTCTTTTTCATCATCCCACAAGGGCATAACTCCTATAACAGGTCTCATAGCAATTGCTCCTTTTTACGAAAAAAAGCAGACAAAAACCATATCAGGCTTCATTGTCTGCTTTTTTATTATACTAATATGCAATTAAAAACTGTACAAAAAATCGAGCATAATCTTGCATATATGGATTATGCGAAGATTTTTTGTCTACAGTTTTATTGGTTATTTGTATTATAACACGACTATTGCAACAAGTCAATGCCGAATACTCTAATCAAGGCAATTCGGAGCGAGAGGGTTTGGGGTATAAGTGTCGTACTACCGCATTTTTCGGTGTCTTTTCCAATTTTGGAAATAAAAAGAAAATCCCTCAACCGACGTAGTTAAGGGATT
>JBJEQN010000108.1:0-6790 GCA_051881775.1 Oscillospiraceae bacterium
CCCTGCCACCCTTTGAAAAGCGTGGACGTAAACTTTATTCCGCTTCGCGGTGGGGGCAACCTTTGGAATAACGCCCCTTTTATAGCTATGAGTATTATTCACACTTTACGAAAACAGGGATATATTCAAGAGGTGCGTCTGCGGTCACCCATGTACCGCCGCTGATAACATCGCCGCCGGAAAGAGCCTGCCACTTGCCCCCGGGGAGGTAGACCCTGCGGCTGCGCTGACCGTATTCCATAACAGGCGCAACAAGGTAGCGGCTGCCGAACATATACTGGTCGGAAAGCTCCCAAGCCGTTTCATCCTCGGGGAATTCATAGAACATTGTACGCATAAGCGGTGCGCCTGTTCTGCTTGATTCCTCAACAAGACCGTGGATATAAGGAATGAGCTTTTCACGGACACCAAGCTGGTCACGCATTACCTTAAAGTGTTCATCGCCGTAGCTCCAAAGCTCGTTGGGCTGACCTGTTTTAAGGTATCCGCCGCCGAAATCACGGTCGTCAAGGGGCGGTATATCGTAAGGACCTCTGTCACCGTGCATACGGAGGAAGGGCGTGAACACAGCAAATTCATACCAGCGCAGCAGCAGCTCACGGAACTCGGGGTCTGCAACGTCGTCTGTCATAAAGCCGCCTATATCCGTTGTCCAGAGAGGTATGCCTGCAATGCCCATGTTAAGACCTGCGGAAAGCTGGTCACGGAACGCTTCAAAGGTGCTGGGAACGTCACCCGACCATACAAGTGTGCCGTACTTCTGAGAGCCTGCCCATGCGCTTCTGATAAGGCTTACAAAGCCGCTCTTTCCCTCTGCGGTCATTCCCTCATAGAAAGCCTTTGCATAATTCTTGGGGTACTCGTTTCCAACCTTTAATGCAGGACCGTTATAGAAGCGGAAGTTCTCATAGTCATACACCGCATAGTCCGGCTCTGCGTTATCAAGCCAGAAGAAATCTATGCCAAGGTCTGCGTAGTTCTTTTTGCACTTTTCCCAAAGATACTCTCTTGCTTCGGGGTTGAACATATCAATGGTAAGGCAGTCGCCCTGATAGTCGTAGGTCTGGGCTGCGCCGCGTTCCGTGCGTTCAAGAAGCCCCTTGTCGTTAAGCTCCCAGAAATTCTCGCACTTCTTGTCAACGCTTGGCCATACGGAAACCATTACCTTTATTCCCATTGAGTGAAGTTCATCCGTCATTGCCTTTACATCGGGCCAGTATTTCTCGTCAAAGCACCAAGAACCCTGATAAGGCCAGTGGAAAAAGTCGATAACGATAGCACTGAGCTGTATTCCAAGCTCGTGATATTTTCTTGCCACCGTCAGCACCTCGTCCTGTGTGCGGTAACGAAGCTTGCACTGCCAAAGACCAAGGAGTTCCTCGGAAACAACGGGAGTTCTGCCCGTCTGTTCGGTAAAATTCTCAATAATTTTCGCAGGAGTTTCCTCCGTTGTTATCCAGTAATCCACTTCCTCGCAGTCACGGGAGTGCCACTCGGTCATATTTTTGCCGAAGGTGACCTGTCCCACAGAGGGGTTGTTCCAGAAAAAGCCGTAACCCGTTGAAGAAACAACGAAGGGTATGGTTATCTGTGAATTTCTCTGTGCAAGTTCAAGTGTACAGCCCTTAAGGTCAAGGTAAGGCTGCTGATACTGTCCCATTCCGAACAGCTTTTCGCCGTCGCAGCTTTCAAAGCGGACGGTAGCTTTCCAGTCGTTTCCTGCAAGACCCTTCATTTCTCTGCCGATTATCTTAAGACAGCGGCTTTCCTTGCTTATGGTGCCGCCGTAGCTGCGGTAGTATTCACGGAGTATCAGCTTACCCTTGCGGTAAAAGCTGAGAACGCCTGCAAAATTCACTTCCGCACGGATGTCGCCGTTGCTTATCTCTGCTTTATCCTCCGCAATATTGATCACCGAAGCGCCCCCTGCGGTATTGCTGAGAGCGTGAAGCTCGCCGGAGAAATCGGGGTTCTGAGTTGCACGGACACGCAGCGAATTTTTGCCCCAAGGCTCGATAAGCAGTGTTTCGCAGCCGTTTTTTGCAATAAGCTGACCGTCTTTCTGAATGAATCTCATAATAAAACTCCTCTCGTTATCATATAGTGTCGTTCTTGACATTTCTGCCCTTGTTAATTATAATAATAACAGCGTCACAGATATAATTCTATCAATATACTGGCTTAAATTATAACAATAATGCCAAGAGGAGGCTTTCTCATGGAAATAACGCAGCAGCCTTCCGCAGAAGCAAAGGAGCTTCGTGAAACGACGGCGCACGGAACGCCTGAGTTCCCCATGCAGGCATATGTCAACCATTTCAGATGGTGTCCCGAGCATCTTATCGGCTGGCATTGGCACCCGGAGGTGGAGCTGTCGGTGGTGCTGTCGGGCGAAGTGGAGATATTCATAAACAACACCGTCTATAAGCTGACCGCCGGTGAAGGCTTTTTCATAAACACAAATGCAATGCACAAGCAGGCGGCTGTTCCCGTTGGCGATGAATACCCCGTGCTGGCAACTATATGCTTTCTTCCCGATTTTATCGGCGACTGCGGCGGCGACCTTATTTTCCGCAGATACGTCCTGCCCATAACAAGCAATAAGACCCTGCGCTGCATGAAGCTTTCCCCCGAAAATGAATGGCAGAGAAAAATAATCGAAGCAGCGCAAAGGGTCTGCGAGCTTTCCGCAGAGCAGCGCTTCGGGTATGAGTTACGGTGCCGTGACCTTATCGGAGAAATGTGGTGCGGTCTTGCGGAAAATATCGGTGAAGCACCCTCCGCACCCGTAGACCGCAGGACTATCACAAATGAAAAGCGTCTGAAGAAAATGCTGTCCTATATTTACGAAAACTATCAGAACGAAATAGCGGTGGAGGACATTGCCCGTGCCGCAAACATCAGCAAAAGCGAGTGTTTCCGCTGCTTCCGCCTGATGATAGGGAAAAAGCCTGTGGCGTTTCTCAACGAATACCGTCTGAAAAAGGCGCTGGAGCTGCTGTCGGCAACGGATATGCAGATAACGGAGGTTTGTCTTGCCTGCGGCTTCGGGCATATAAGCTATTTCGGCAAGCTGTTCCGTGAGGCTTACGGAATGAGTCCCAAAGAGTACAGACGCAAGCTCCCGTTGACCTCTCCCAATGAAAATTTATAAAAAAGGACTGCTGCACTAACGTACAGCAGCCCTTTTTATACTAAATTCTAAATCGTTCTATAGACAAAATCGGCAGATAGAACACAGCCAATAATGTAACCACGTTTACCGAGGTAACCACGTTTACCTTGGAGAGCGACCTCAGCAATGCTTGGAGCTTGACGCCGAATGGCTGAGTTATAGCTGCCTACCTTGTCTATAGGTTGATTTGGAATTAGTATTAGCCTAAATTATCAATAGCATATTGTGCTTCTTCTTCGGTAAACTTTTCACCATATTCAGAAATTAACTGATCATAGATCGCCGCCGGTGACATATCCATTGTTTCCTGATAGATTTTTGCTTTTTCCAATGCATTTGCCTTATAATCAGCTTTTAAATTATCAATAGCATACTGAGCCTCTTCTTCGGTAAATTTTTCACCATATTCAGAAATCAACTGGTCATAAATTCCTGCTTTTGACATGTACATCGTATCACTATAAGACTTTGCTTTTTCCAATGCATTTTCATTCCAATCAGCAATGATATTATCCATAGCATACTGTGCAGCTTCTGCGGTAAATTTTTCACCATATTCAGAAGTTAATTGGTCATAGATTCCCGCCTTTGACATGTGCATCAGTTCACTATAAGATTCTGCTTTCTTTAATGCCGACTTGTACTCGGAAGGTATGTTGTCTTCCGGTTCGTCAATTTCATTTTCAGTAATACTGGTTGTTGTTTGTGACGCTGAATCAGATGTTTCTGCTTCGGTATCTGAAATTGAATTGCTGTCGGTCGTTATTTGCGGTACTGACTCAGTCGTTTTATCTTTAGTTTTTGAACCTCCTCCGGAAGCCACAGCCGCAACAACAATTACCACGATAAGCCAAAACCACCATTTTTTATATACTGGTTTTTTATTCTTTTCTCCACAATGGGGACATACTTTTGCATCAGCAGCCATTTCCTGTTTACAATGTTTGCATTGTACCATCTTTTCACTCATAACAATTCCACCTTATGTATTAAAAATAAAAAAGTGCGTAACCGAAGCTACGCACCTAAAAACGCAACTCCGATTGTCGCCAAACAATTCTCAAACACAATAGGTAAACCTTATTGCCATTCAAGTGGAATTGCGCTTTTAACGAATTCATATTGAATGGCAAGTACAAAAAGGTATAATACACCTTATAAAATAAAAGGCACACCTTGTTTGTGTTGTTAAAAATTGTTTGGCAGAATTATTATATCACATATTTTAAAAAAATAAAAGGTCTTTTTAAAAAATAAAAATAATTTTGGGTTTTTAACAAAAAAACCGGGTGTTTTTTATAAAAAAAGACTGCTGCACGAATTAATTGAACGTACAGCAGCCCTTTTTATTTCGGCTGTTTTTATTTTTCATCAAATTTAAACTGGGAAATAAGCTCTTTAAGCATATTAGCCTGACCCGAAAGCTCTTCGGAAGCGGCAGCGGATTCCTCAGCTGTAGCAGAGTTGGACTGAACTACCTGAGATATTTGTTCCACGCCCACCGTTATCTGAGTAATGGAATCAGCCGTATCCCGTGACGCCTCGGATATTTTTTCGTTAATTTCCGCAACAGCACCTGCCGCAACCGCCACAGATGCCATTTTATCAGCTACCTCGTCAACAAGGGAGGTACCCTTTTGAATGGTCGCAACGGTGCCTTCTATAAGTGCGGTGGTGTTCTTGGCAGCCTCGGCGGACTTGCCTGCAAGATTTCTTACCTCGTCCGCAACAACGGCAAAGCCCTTGCCTGCCGCACCTGCTCTTGCAGCCTCAACTGCAGCGTTGAGCGAAAGTATATTTGTCTGGAATGCAATATCCTCAATGGTCTTTATGATCTTCTTTGTTTCATCGGAGGACTTGCTGATGTCGTTCATTGCGGCAACAAGGTCGTTCATACAAGCAATGGCGTTCTGCATTTCTCCGCCTGCCGCATTTGTCTTGCTGCTTGCGGTCTCTGCCTGAGAAGCGTTTTCCTTTATCTGAGCGGCAACAACTTCAATAGTAGCGGCAAGCTCTTCAATAGAGGAAGCCTGCTCCGTAGCGCCCTGAGAAAGCGCCTGCGCACCGAATGCGACCTGCTCTGCACCTGCCGAGACCTGCTCACCTGCTGTATTTATCTGATACATTGTGTCCGAGAGCCTGTCCTTGATAAGATCTATGTACTCCACAAGCTGTGCGTAATCTCCAACATAAAGGCGCTGATTTTCACGGGAATTTACCGCAAGATCGCCCTTGGAGATCTCCTCAAGTATTCTTTCAATGTCCTTGAAGATGTTGTTAAGCTCTGACACTACCGTAGATGTAGCATCGGAGAGCGTTCCTATTTCATCCTTAGAGTTTATAACAGGCACTTCGCTTGTAAGGTCGCCCTCTGAAAGACTTACGATACGCCTGGAGCAGCTGACAATAGGATCTGCGATCTTTTTAGCAAATATTACAGCTATAACGGCGGCAATTCCGCAGGTAACAGCCATAATTACCAGGCTTATTATAAGCGAGCTGTAAACGCCGCCCATAAAATCATTGCGGACTACATTTATTCCTATGCTCCAGCCGGGAGTACCCGAAACAGGCGCATAAGCCACAAGCTCAAGATTTCCGTTATATTCATACTGGTCAAAGCCTGTTTCCCCTGCGCACATTTTCGCCTCGACCTCTGCAAGTTTCTGATAGGACGGGTCTGTTTTTGCCGATTCCTGTGCATTTTCCTTGCCCACGACTTCCGGGTCGTTGAATGCAATGGTAAGTCCATCGGAGGAGAGAAGATATGCGGTGCCGCCCTCTCCGACGTTTATGCTGCTTACAATTTCGTTAAGGAAGGTGTTATCGGGTATCATATATACAACGCCGGCTACCTTGCTGCCGTTTATGCCGTTTTCCCAGAGCGGCGCAGAGATAACAACGGCATTTTCAACGCCGAAGATGTTTTCCACCATAAATTCGGAGCAATATGTATCACCGCCCGACGATACCTTGAAAAACTCTTCTCCCGAGCAGTCGAATCCGTTTACTGTATCTTTTCCGGACATATCCAGTATACCGAAAAGCTCCAGTCCGTACTTGGATGTTCTTTCCTCAGCAATACCGCGGCTTGCTTCTTCGACCTTTTCGGGATCTGTCAGACTGCTTATACAGCCTATTTCCGATGCGATGGCCTTATAGCGCTCTATTTCCGTCTGTACCCTTGAAGACGCCAGCTTTGCCGTTTCCTCCATGGACTTGTCAAGGATGCTTTCCGCCGAGGAAAAATTCAGTTCTGTGCCTGCTATGCCTATAATAAGCGAGGAAAACAGACCTACGCCTATCATGGCTGCAAGTATTTTGGTTTTAATGCTTTTCAATGCTACTCCCCCTGTTCATTGTCAGACATTTTTTGTTATAAATTTCAAAAACCTATAAAATACTATATCATACTATCATACTAACATTTTATTAAAGAAAAGTCAATAGATTTGGCTGAGTTATACTTGTTATTTGTTGTAATTTTTCGCTTTTTGGGTAATTATGAAAAAAGGGGCTGTTGCACGTTGATTAAAAAATCATAAAATTGCGGGCGGATAATATCCGCCCCTACATTACACTGCGTATTTTAGCGCATTTATCTTGTAGGGGCGG
>JBJEQN010000109.1:0-35137 GCA_051881775.1 Oscillospiraceae bacterium
GCGCCGAAGCGGAATGACCGAGGAGCAGATACAGGCTGTTCTCAAAAGCTGAAAAGCTGCTGATTTGAGGTGACATATGCCTAATAATACCAAAGTACCGGCAATAAGCAAAGCGGTAATGATAATCCACGAAATGAGCGAGGACGAAAAGGTGCAGGAAATAGCTCGTATCAGAGAAAAAGCTCTCCATGATGAAGCCACCGCCCTCGGTCACGCAAGGCGTGAGGGCAGGGCTGAGGGCAGAGCCGAGGGCAAAGCCGAGGGCAGGGCTGAGGGCAGAGCTGAGGGCGAGCAGATAGGTATGAATAAAGCTATCGAAGCCATGCGCCGAAGCGGAATGACCGAGGAGCAGATACAGGCTGTTCTCAAAAGCTGAAAGACATAAAATGAATAATAAACAGCAGAAAATGAATAACGAATAATCAAGGTACGTCCGGTTTATTCATTATTCATTTTCGCTGTTCAATAAAATATAAACGCAAGGATGGTCGCAAAAATGAAAAATGTACTTATAATCAACGGACCCAACCTTAACCTTTTGGGAGAAAGAGAGCCGGGAACATACGGCGACGACACATACGAGAGCCTTTGCGCCGAGGTAAAGGCAAAGGCTGCGGAGCTTGGCTTCGACAACTGCGAGTGCTTCCAGTCCAACCACGAGGGCGAAATTATCGACAAGATTCACGCCGCAAGGCTTGACAAGTGCGGCATTATACTTAACGCAGGCGCTTATACACATTACAGCTACGCCATAAGAGACGCTATCGCTGCGGTGAAGATACCCGTTATCGAGGTGCATATCTCCAACATTGAAAAGCGTGAGGAGTTCCGCCATACTTCGGTCATCTCCGCAGTTTGCTCGGGAACTATTTTCGGTTTCGGCAGGGACGGATATCTTCTTGCTTTGCAGGCACTTAGCTGGAGTTTGAAGAGTGAAGAGTGAAGAGTGGAGTTTATAAGCGCTTCGCTAAATGAATAATGAAAAGTGAATAGTGAATAATTTAGGTGTTCGCTTCGCTCGTGGATTTTGAATTATCCGGCGTAATCGGCTCCATATTTTCACTCTTCACTCTCCACACTTCACACTTAAAAAGAGGTTTATATAATGACAAATATCGAAAAGCTAAAGGCTGCTATGCCGGAGGAAAATTATTGTGCGCTTATCACCTCGGATGTGAACAGGCGCTATTTTTCGGGAATGAAGTCCTCCGCAGGAACGGTGCTGGTGTTCCCCGAGGGCGCATATCTGCTTATTGATTTCAGATACTATGAAAAAGCAAGCAGCCTTGTTTCCTCCTGCGAAGTTATTTTGCAGAAAAAATATTACGAGCAGATAAACGACCTGCTTAAAAAGCACAAAACCGATAAGGTCTACATTGAAGCCGATACAATGACCGTTGCCGAGCTTAACGTATACAAGGACAAGCTGGAAAACGTGCAGATAGAATCGGGCGGCTTTCTCAGCAAGGCTGTGGGCAAACTCCGTGGGGTGAAAACGGCTGACGAGCTTGAAAAAATGCAGAAAGCTCAGGATATTGCCGAAGAAGCCCTTGACTACGTTATGCAGAACGTTATAAAAGAGGGCGCAAGCGAGCTTGAAGTGGGCAGAGCGCTGGATTTTTATATGCTTTCCCACGGCGCAGAGTGTGTTTCCTTTGATACTATCGCACTGAGCGGCGCAAACACTTCCCTTCCCCACGGCGTTCCCTCGGATAAGAAGATAAAAAAGGGCGTGTTTGTGCTTATGGACTTCGGCGCAGTTTACGAGGGCTATCACAGCGATATGACAAGAACGGTCTGCGTGGGAGAACCTTCTGCGGAGATGAAGGAAATTTACGGCATCGTGCTTGAAGCACAGCAGAGGTGTCTTGACTTTGTTAAGGCAGGAGTTGTCTGCAGGGAGCTTGACGCTTATGCAAGGGATTTTATTGCAGAAAAAGGCTTCGGTGAGAGCTTCGGACACGGTCTCGGTCACAGCGTTGGTCTTGAGATACACGAATCCCCTGCGGCAAACACAAGAGATACCACCGTTCTTGAAGAAAATATGATAATGACAGTTGAACCGGGAATTTATCTGCCCGGAAAGTTCGGCGTTCGCATTGAGGACTGTATTTCCGTGACAAAGGACGGGTACAATAACTTTGCACACTCACCAAAAAATCTTATAATTTTGTAAAAAAGTTATAAATGTCATTAAATTGATAAAAAACACTTGCAAAAAGCAAAGAAATGTAGTAAAATAAATAATAAGCTATATTTGTGCGAATTTTTTTATTCGGAGGTATTTTATGATCACAGCAGGCGATTTCAGAAACGGCATGACCTTTGAAGAGGACGGCAACGTTCTTCAGATCGTTGAATTCCAGCACGTTAAACCCGGCAAAGGTGCCGCTTTCGTAAGAACAAAGATCAAAAACGTTATCACAGGTTCCGTAGTTGAAAAGAGCTACAACCCTTCAGCAAAATTCCCTACCGCTTTCGTTGAAAGAAAGGATATGGAATATACCTACAGCGACGGCGACCTTTACCACTTCATGGACCCCGAGACCTACGAGGATCTCCCCGTAAGCTCAAGCGAGCTTGGCGACAGCTTCAAGTTCGTTAAGGAAAACATGATCTGCAAGGTTTGCTCCTACAAGGGCAAGGTTTTTGCAGTAGAGCCCCCCAACTTTGTTGAGCTCCAGGTCGCACAGACCGATCCCGGCTTTGCAGGCAACACAGCTACAAACGCTACTAAGCCCGCAACACTTGAAACAGGCGCTGAGATCAAGGTTCCCCTCTTCATCAACGAGGGCGATATGATCAGGATCGACACAAGAACGGGAGAATACATGGAAAGAGCATAAGCTGTTCCCTGTAGCTTTTAGTGAAACTTAATATGGAGGTAACCGTTATGAAGCTTGGAGAAAAGGTTTCTTATCTTAAGGGTCTTATGGACGGACTTGAACTTGACCAGACAACTAAGGAGGGCAAGGTCATCGCTCTGATGGCTGATATTCTTTCCGATATGTCCGAATATTTCGAGGACGTTCAGGATCAGATCGACGAGATCGTTGAAGTCGTTGATTCCATTGACGATGATCTCTGCGACATTGAGGACGATCTTTACGGCGATGAAGAAGATGAAGATTACGCCGATGATGAAGATTACGACTTTGATGACGAAGATGATGAAGAGCTTTATGAGGTTTGCTGCCCTACCTGCGGCGACTCCATTCAGCTTAATGAAAGTATGCTCGAAGAGGGCGAAATGATCTGCCCCGGCTGCGGCGAGCATCTTGAATTTGACCTTGACGACGAGATGGATCCCGACGAAGAATAAGGTCAGCAGCAAACAACAGAATATCAGCAAATCTGTTTCAGGGCGGGGTGAAATTCCCCACCGGCGGTAAAGTCCGCGAGCCCTTTTTGGGTTGACCCGGTGAAACTCCGGGACCGACGGTATAGTCCGGATGAAAGAAACGACGCTATTTCTGCGCATTTACGCCTGTGAAGCTATAACTGTCTTCACAGGCGTTTTCTGTTACAGATTGCTCTTATTATATTTTTATTTTATGGAGGAATCTAACAATGTCAAACACAAACAGGATCAGCACAAAAACCATGATACAGATCGCAATGCTCAGTGCGGTTGCGACAGTTATCTACTACCTTGATTTTCCCGTACCCCTTATGCCCGGCTTCATAAAAATGGACTTGTCCAACGTAGTGAGCCTTTTTGCAGGCTTTACAACGGGACCTGTGGGCGGACTTATCGTCTGCCTTATAAAAAACGTTATACAGGTAGCAATAAAAGGCTTTGGAACAACAATGGGTATAGGAAATATCTTTGACTTTGTAACAAGCGCAGTATTTACATTAACGGCAAGCCTTATTTACCGGAAGAACCGCA
This sequence comes from Oscillospiraceae bacterium, assembly GCA_051881775.1. Taxonomy (GTDB): domain Bacteria; phylum Bacillota; class Clostridia; order Oscillospirales; family Ruminococcaceae; genus UMGS363. The sequence continues at coordinate 3,893 of JBJEQN010000109.1, forward strand.
CTAAAAAAGGCGCAGTTATCGGCTGTGTTGTAGGAACGATAGTGTTCACAGCAATAAGCCTGCCGCTTAATTACTTTATCGTGTACCCTATCTATGCAACAGCATTCGGAGGAATGGAAGCGATATTGGGAGCATATCAGGCAATATTCCCCGGTACCAAAAATTTATTTGGCGCACTTTGCATATTCAATGTACCGTTTACACTGGTTAAGGGCATAATTTGTGCGGCAATAACTATACTTATCTATAAACCGCTTATTACCGTGCTGAGAAAAGCACATCTGGCGGAGGAACGTGCAAGCTGACAGACCCGACAGCGAAGCATAATGGGATTCCAAAGGGATTAGTCCCTTTGGCGCAGGTTCTTAGGGGCGCGGAGCCCCTAAGTCGCTCTCCGCAGAGAGCGAAATCCCCAAAAGTAAGGCGCATCGCATTGTAAAAGCAAGGCAAGCAAAGTAACAAATCCAAAAGGCGCAATTCACATAAAATTGGAACCAAGTAAGGTTTTGTACAACACAAAACCTGCGGAACCAATCAATGTGAATTGCGCCTATTCTTACATATTACAACAAAGTACCCCTCGCAGAAAAATGCAAGGAGCGCAGCGACGAGCATTTTTCTGCGACACAGCAAACTTTGGCGGTAGTTTTCTGCACAGAATTAGCGTTTTTTGCAATCTCTCTGTAGGGGCGCACATTGTGCGCCCGATTTTCTTATACTAAACACCATTTAAAATATGGAAAAAATCAAGCCGACAATCTTGCGTATAATGGATTTCGGCGCAGATTTTTTCCCGTTTTTTATTGGTGTTTAGTATTACACGGAATTGCCCGTTGCGCCATATTGCCCGTTAATAACCGCCTTTTCGTGCATAACAACGCCCTGCTTTGCCGTGTCGCAGGAAATAGTGTGAGGAAAACATTTTCAAAGTTTGTTGTGTCGCAGGAAAATATACCTCGCTGCGCTCGGTGTATTTTCCTGCGAGGGTGACTTTATTGTACGGGATAGAAATAGGCGCAATTCACATAGTCGGTTTTACAAGTTTTGTGGTATACAAAACTGTGCTTGTTTCCGCTTTTTAATGTGAATTGCGCCTTTGGATTTATTACTTTGCTGCTTTTAACGCAGCTTTGTTATATGCCCGACTTTAGGGGAGTTTCGCTCCTGCGGGAGCGACCAAAGGGCTTTGCCCTCTGGACACCCACCACCCTTTGATAAAGCGAAATTCTGTCCTCACTGCCGTTCGGAGTTTTCTTCGAAAACCAAGCAGAATTGACGTAAACTTTAGACGCTTCGCAGTGGTTTTACTTCTCAAATCCCTCCGGAGCTTTTACCTCATAATCCCCTTCGGAATTTATTGCTCTCATCATTACTTCGATGATCTCGGGGTGGAGTACCTTTCCGCTTACTCTTTCAAACAATGCAAAGCCATTCTTGCCGTTGTAGCCGTTATCCCAGTAAACAGGAACACAGCCGTTATTCTTTGCCGCTTTTACAACATACTCCGTCCAGTATTGTCTGAACAAGGGCTGTGTTTCGCTGAGATGTGATTTATCCTGAACGCCCAGTTCTCCGATAACAACGGGATAGCCCTGACTTACAAAGGTATCATTCAGCTTCTTCATCTGACCGTCAACGTAGTCCTCCTGTCCCCAGTTGTCAAAGTTTTCAACAGCGTATTTGCCCCACTGGGTCTTTGCGGAGGATGCGTTTTCGTCAATGGTGAAGTTGTAGGGGTCGTAATAGTGTACGGAGATCATCAGCCTTTTGCCGTCCGCTTCGCAGAGCTTGTCTTCGGGTATCTCAAAGCCGTAATTTCCTGCGGTGTACTCAATGTTGGTGTTCCAGCCGGGGATAAGGAGCCAACGCTTTGTATTGTTGGAGCCTGTTTTTCTTACTGCATCAACAAAAATACGGTTGTAGTCGTTGATGTTTGCGTAGCCGTCGGGGTTGGGCTTGCCATATGTATTGTCAAATTCCTCGTTCATGGACTCAAAGATAAGGTGTTCATCGTAGTCCTTGAAACGGTCTGCGATCTGCGACCAGACAGCCTCGTACTTTGCCTTTATCTCCTCCTGATTCTCGTCAACGCAGAGGAGCCAGCCGCCGTCTATGGTGTAGTAGCCGTCGCCGTGCATATTGATTATTGCGAACATATCGTTGTTCATTGCGTAGTCAACCACTTCCTGCACTCTGTCAAGCCAAGCGCTGTCAACGGTGTAGTCGGGACCCTCGCCTATCTTGGAAAGGTAGGAAACGGGTATTCTTATAGTGTTGAAGCCCTGTTCCTTAACGGATTTGATAAGGGTCTCCGTGATCGTGGGGTTGCCCCAAGCGGTCTCACTGGGAGTTTTATTTGTCACCGCTTCAAGCTGGTTGCCAAGGTTCCAGCCCATGCCCATTGCCTTTGTTATTGTGCTTTGGTCAAGGTCGTCCCACTCTGCCGCTGCGCTTTTTTCCTCCGAAACGGAAGCTGCGCCTGCTGTGGAATCGTTTTCATTTGAGGGTTCACTCGTTGATGCACCACAGCCTGTAAATGCAGCCATAGAGATCACAACAGCCGCTGCGGCAAGTCTTTTTATTACGTTTTTCATATTTAACCTCTTTTCAAGTAATAATTTTTTGTATATTTATTATAATACATATTGCAAAAAAGATAGTTAACGTATTGTTAATTTTTACAGCTGCATTTTTGTTATAGTCAAAATGCTCTTTACAAATTATAACAACTGTGCTATAATGCACCTTGGCAGTTTTTGCTGTAATCTTTTTTGAAAGGACTGATAACATATGAGAATGAACGCTTGCGGACGCATTAACTGACGGCATATCGGGATTCCGAATTTGCCGTCCGGCGCTGCTTTTACAGGCAATGCCGCAGACAAAGGAGGAAGATAAAATGTCTTATATTAACGTAAAGGATCTGACCTTCGCTTATGAAGGCAGCTATGATAATATTTTTGAGAACGTCAGCTTCTGCATCGACACAAGCTGGAGGCTGGGCTTTATCGGCAGGAACGGCAGGGGCAAGACCACTTTGCTGAATATCCTGCTTGGCAAATACGAGTACAGCGGCACGGTGACAATGGACTGCGAACCCGTATATTTCCCCTACGAAGTCGCCGACAGGTCGCAGCTGACCATTGAAGTTATGCAGAGCGCCTGCCCCGAAGCCGAGGACTGGGAGCTTATCCGTGAAGCAAGCCTGCTTGAAGTGGATACCGAGGCGCTGTACCGTCCCTTTGACACCCTTTCCGGCGGCGAACAGAACAAGGTGCTGCTTGGAGCGCTTTTTGCAGGCGAAAACCGTTTTCTGCTCCTTGACGAGCCTACCAACCACCTTGACTCCGAGGCACGGCTGACGGTGGGAAGCTACTTGCAGAAGAAAAAAGGCTTTATCCTTGTTTCGCACGACAGAAAGCTCCTTGATTCCTGCGTTGACCACATTATTTCTGTCAACAGGGCGGATATTGACGTTGAACAGGGCAATTTTTCAAGCTGGCAGGAAAATTTTATGCGCAAGCAGCAGCACGAACAGGCAGAGAACGAACGCTTGAAAAAGGATATAAAGCGCCTGACCGCCGCAGCGGAGCGAACTGCTGAATGGGCGGATATTTCCGAGAAAAAGAAGATAGGCTTCGACCCCTCAAAGACGGAAAAAAGCATTTCAAGGCGTTCTTACGAAGGTGCAAAGTCCAAAAAAGCAATGTCGAGAGCCAAAGCCTTTGAGGAACGCACCCTTAAAGCCGCTGAGGAAAAGTCCTCCTTGCTGAAAAACACGGAGGAATCTGCGCCACTTAAGCTGTCGCCCCTTATTTATCACAAAAACCTGCTTGTTTCGGCGGAAAAGCTGTCCCTTTTTTACGGTGACAAGGCGGTCTGCGGCAATATCAGCTTTGAGCTTTGCCGTGGGGAACGTCTTGCGGTAACGGGCAGGAACGGCTGCGGAAAATCCACTTTGTTAAAGCTCATCTGCGGCGAGGATATACGCTGTGAGGGCAGGATAAACGTGGGCAGCGGCTTGAAAATATCACGGGTGGAGCAAAGCACGGACGGTCTACGGGGCAGCCTGAGCGGATATGCGGCGGAGTACGGCATTGACGAAAGTCTTTTCAAGGCTATCCTGCGGAAGCTGGGCTTTGAACGTGTGCAGTTTGAAAAGGATATGGGCGAATTCAGCGGAGGGCAGAAAAAGAAGGTGCTTATTGCAAGGAGCCTTTGCGAAAGGGCGCACCTTTACATCTGGGACGAGCCGCTGAACTTTATCGACATAATCTCACGCATACAGATAGAAACTCTGCTTAACGAATACAATGCGGCGATGATATTCGTTGAACACGATGACACCTTCCGTGAGAAAATTGCGGATAAAACGCTTCTGCTTGGATAATATATGATTTAACCGTTATTTTGCCCTAATTTTGCGGCAAAATAACGGTTTTTTTGTCTGATTCTGAGCAATTTAACATAATATTATGCCAGTATTTGATTTATTAACAATTGTATGGTATAATCAAAATCAGTATAACCTTTTACGGGGAAATGTTTTCCCCATGAAATACGGCTATTATTTCTGCCCCTTGGGACAGTAAAAAAGGAAGTAATCATTATGGCTAAGAATTACGACGTTATTATTGCAGGCACAGGTGCCGGAGGTCTTTATTCGGCTATAAACCTGCCGTCCCATCTTAAAATTCTGCTTATTACAAAAAGAGAGCTTATACTCTGCAACTCTGCGCTTGCACAGGGCGGTATCGCAGCTGTCTATAAGCCCGAAGACGACAATATACAGCTCCATACAAAGGATACTCTTATTGCCGGAGGTTATAAGAACAACCCCGATTCCCTTAAAATACTTGTTACGGAAGCGGCTCACGAGATCGAAGAGATAATCGGTCTGGGCGTTGATTTCGACAAGGACGAAAATGGCAACTACCACCGCACTCTTGAAGGCGGACACAGCCGCCACCGTATTTTCCACCACAAGGATGCCACAGGCTTTGAGATAACCTCCAAGCTTCAGGAAGCCGTTAAGAAAATGCCCAACGTCGACATTATGGAAAACGCTCTTCTTTGCAGCGTTAAGAAAACAGGCACAGGCTTTTCCGCCGACATTAGCGCTGACGGCGAACACGGTACATACAACGCACGCTTTGTTATCCTTGCAACAGGCGGTATAGGCAGAGTTTACGACTACACCACCAACTCCGCAATTGCAACGGGCGACGGCATAACCATTGCCTACGAAATGGGCGCAAACATAAAGAATCTTTCCCTTATCCAGTTCCACCCCACTGCCTTCAACAACAAGCACACAAGAGAATGCTTCCTTATTTCCGAAGCGGTAAGAGGCGAAGGCGCATACCTGCTTAACAAAGACGGCGAGCGCTTTATGCAGAACTATGACGAGCGCCTTGAGCTTGCCCCCAGAGATGTGGTATCACACTCCATAGTCAGCGAGGGCAGAAGGCTGGATTCCGATGATTTCTACCTTGACATTTCCTATAAGGACCCCGAGTTCATAAAAAACAGATTCCCCATGATATACAAGTACCTGCTTGAACAGGGAATTGATATGACCAAGGACAGGATACCCATTTATCCCTGCCAGCACTATCTTATGGGCGGCATAAACGTCAATACCAAGTCGCAGACCACCATTGACGGACTTTACGCTGTGGGCGAGTGTTCCCACACGGGCGTTCACGGAAACAACCGTCTTGCTTCAAATTCTCTGCTTGAAGCCCTTGTTTTCGGCAGACAGGCAGCGCTGGACATTGCAGACAGAATAAAGAACTGCACAGCTCCTCTTGAAGAACTTGAAAGCGCAGAGTTCAATATTGACCCCAATGCGCCTGAGATACCAACGGGAATAAGGACGGAAATACGTCACATTATGCAGAAGTCCTACTTTGTTATCCCCGATATGCAGGCAGCGCTTAAGGGCTTTGAGAGGGTCTCCGAGTTAAAGAGAATGCTTGAAGAGGGCAATTATAAGGTCGACCACAACTATGTAGAAGCCAAGTCAATAGCGACGGTGGCGTATCTGATACTTAAAGAGGTAATATAACATCTGCCGGATACACGCTTTTGCGGCACATTCGAATATTTAAACCTTGCACAGCACAAAAAAGTGGCTGTTGTGCGTTAATTAAAAATTTATAGATTTGCGGGCGGATAATATCCGCCCCTACATAAAACTGCGTATTTTAGCGCATTGATCTTGTAGGGGCGGCTATCAGCCGCCCGTTTTTTATAAATTTATTAACGTGCAACAGCCCGTTTTATTTTTTACGCAAGTCTTACCGTACCCGACGAAAGTGCTTTTTCTTCGCCGTCGTCAAGTCTTACAAGCAGTCTGCCGTACTCATCTATTCCCGTACAGGTCATTGTGCTTATCCTGTCGCCCTGAGTTACCTCTATCCTCTTGCCGATAACGTTTGAACGGCTCCTGTATTCTTCAAGGAAGGATTTATCCGTTATATTTGCAAGCCTTTCTTCAAGACAGTTGAGGATCTCCGCCGCAAGCAGGCTTCTGGACGTATTTTCTCCCGTTTCAAGCTTTATTGAGGTAGCTATATCCGCCACATTCTTCGGGAAGTTTACGTTCTGCACGTTAAGTCCTATTCCCACTATAGCGTATTCAAGTCCGCCCTGCTCAACGTCAACGGAGGCTTCGGTAAGTATTCCGCACAGCTTCTTGCTGCCTGCGTATATGTCATTCACCCACTTTATCCTGCAGTCAACGCCCGATACCTTTTCTATAGCTTCCGCAACTGCCACCGCAGCGCAGGAGGTTATCAGCAGAGAATGCTCCACCGACAGCTTGGGACGGATTATAACGCTCATATATATGCCCATTCCCAGGGGGGAATAGAACGTTCTGCCCATTCTGCCCTTACCCTGGGTCTGTACTTCCGAAATTACCGTTGTTCCGTGTACTGCGCCTAACTGTGCAAGGCTTTTGGCAAAATTGTTGGTAGAATCTATCGTCTTGAATACGTCGATCTTTCTGCCTATCTCTTTTGTCCTCAGATTCGGTACTATGGACTGCTCGCTGAGGAAATCGTTTTCCTCGGACAGGCAGTATCCCCTGTTGGTCACGGCGCATATGGAATAGCCTTCTTCACGGAGTATCTTTACGGCCTTCCAGACTGCGCTTCTTGTCATACCAACGCTTCTGGCGATCTCACTTCCCGAAACACTCTTGCCTTTGTTTTCTTCAAGGACGGCAAGAACCTTGTCTTTCAACGGCATTTTTATTACCTTCCTTTCGGTTTCACTGGGTTTATATTCTTAACTGCGGCATAAAAGCTGTTCCGCAATAAATACCTAATATATATGTTTAATAATAATCTTTTATTGTGAATTGTTCAATCACAATTTATGTATTAAATCATAATATGGACTAAGGAATCGTTGATTAAATCTGGTGCACAGATTGCGCAGCCAGATTTTTCGTCAGATTGTATTAAAGCGACGCAGGAATACTTGATGTATTGCAAGGAGCTTTGATGCAAGATGACGGAAAAGATGCAAGCAAGATGTGTGCCAAGCCGTAGGCGCGATTTAATCAGCGGTTCCTTAAGGGAGAGTCCTATATGATAAAAATACTGCTTCTTATTCTTGCTGTTTCGGCGGATGGCTTTGCTTCGGCTGTGGGCATAGGAGCCGCCGGGATAAAGATACCAGTCCGCTCCGCCGCTGTTATAAGCCTTACGGGTACGGTTTTTCTGACGGCTTCCGTGTATTTTGCCGACGTTATCGGTAATTTTATCCCGTCGGAGCTTTGCCGCTTCATATCCTCGGCGGCGCTTGTGCTGCTTGGCATATTCAACCTTTTTCACGGCGTTATAGAAAAAGCCGTCCGCAAAAGGAAGCCTTCGGGACAGCTTGAGCTTTATTTTGACGGCACCTCCGCAGACCGTGACCACTCAAAGACCATTTCCTGTCGTGAAGCGCTGGCTTTGTCGGTTGCGCTTTCCGCCGATTCTCTTGTTACCGGGGTGAGCGCAGGTCTTGGCAGGATGAGTGCCCTTTCTCTTGCCGTTCCTGCCTTTGCCGTAGGCTTCGGAGCCGTTCTTCTCGGCTCTTTTATCGGCAAACACGCCGTTTTTACGGGGAATTTTGATCTTCAGCGGCTCTGCGGACTGATACTTATCGTTATTGCCTTTATTTAATGTGTAATGTGAAAAGTGGAAAGTGGAATTATCGGAGTTATGCCAAACGGATATAATCAAAATGAAGAATTATGCGGTTGATTTTCTTGATGGGCTTGGTTACATCTGCTGCCTTTGGCTGCAATAACTAAACTTATTCATTCAGCGAAGCACTTGAAAATTCCACTTTCAACATTTATTTTATTTCAGCTCTTTCATAGATCCGTTCAAGGCAGCGTTCCGTTCTTTCGCAGCACAGCTTCCATACAACGGCTGCGCACAAAGCACCGAAAGCAAGACCTGCCATAACGTCCGAGGGGTAATGTACCGCAAGGAACACCCTTGAAAACGCCATAAGCAGGGCAAACATCCACGCCCATACGCCTGCTTTTCTGTCTTTAAGGGAAAGCACCATTGCCGCCGCACCTGCAGCGTTTGAATGTCCCGAGGGAAAGGAATACACCCCTCCCGGCAAGCCCGTCAGCAGGGTTATGGAAGGGTCTGCTGCAAAGGGTCTTGGGCGGCAGATCACGTTTTTTATCACAGCACTGCCCAGAAGTGCTCCTATACCGAGGGAAAGCAGCATAATTATGCCGCAGCTCCGCCACTTTTTGCTGAAAAGCATTATCACCGATGCAGCTATCCATATGAAGCCCTTGTTCCCAAGCGTGGATATAAAGACGAAAAAGCCGTTTGTAACGCTGTTCCGCCAGTTTTCTATAATGTAATAAAGTATTTCGTTGTCAAGATTTTGTATAAGTTCCAAAACTGCACCTCTGAGGTTATTTATAAAAGGGCGCACCGCTTCTCCGCAGAACGGGAGAAACCGTGCGCCCCTGATATTTTATGCTTTGGAGAACTGATTATTCAGCCTGCTTAGCCTTAACGTTCTGGTCAACCTCGTCAACCAGCATGATAAGTGTATCGGCAATAGCTTCTCTGTTGGTAGCCCAGTCAATACCGGAGAATGCAGCTCTCAGACCCATCTGGTCGCCGCCGTCTGTTGTAAGCATAGCAATATCGGTGGAGCAGCCTGTTGCAAGGTCGATAACAGGATAATCTGTTGTCAGCTGATCGATCTGCTTCATCTTGTCAATGATCTCATCGCTCCACTGGTAGTCGTCCTTAGCCTTTCTGTCGGAAATAGCTACAGCTCTTTCGTCCATATTGCCGAGGATCATACATTCAGCAAGGAGAGCGGCACCCTGAGGATTAGCTGCACCCTTACAGAGAGCATAACCGTTGAGCTTTGCTGCCTGATAAGGATCGGAGCCTGCGGGAGAAGGAACGGGAACAACGCCGAGGTTTTCAGGTTCAACGCAGATAGACCATGTATCGGGGTTAGCCTGAACGCAGTAAGGTCCTACTATGTAGAACAGCTCGCTGCCTTCGCCGAGCATCTGAGGCTGTTCGTTCCACTGGAACTGCTCCTTGGGGAACTTCAGACCGTTAACGTTAAGCTCGTACTGGAAGTTCATAGCCTTTTCAACGGTAGAGTCGTTAACGTTGCAGACAAGGCTGCCGGAAGCGTCGGTGCTTACGAAAGGAACGCCTGCGGACATAAGGAGAGCCTTTTCATTCCAGTAGCCGTCAAGACCGTACTGAGAAGAATCCTCGTCAACGAAGTCAAGGAGCATTGTCTTAAAGGTATCCCAGTTCCACTCGCCTGCTTCGTAAAGCTCCCAAGGATCGTCAAAGCCCTGAGCTTCGATGGTAGACTTGTCGTAAAGAACAACTGTCTCAGCGGTAACGCTTGTGATAAGCTCATAGTGCTTTCCGCCGAAGTTAAGAAGCTCCATAGCGTTGGAAACGTTCTGCCAGATAGCGGAGTTAAGGTCGATATAGTCATCAACGGGCTGGAACATTCCGCTTACGATGCCCTTAGGGAAGTTAGCTGTATCATCGCCGGGGAAAATGTCGATTCCGTCGCCGCCCAGAACGTGGGTAGAGAGGTCGTCAAAACGTGTATTCCATGTTGTAGGCACCCATTCAACGCTGCCGCCGTAATTCTTTTCAAACATTTCAAGACCAACGGACTTGGAAGCACCGGTAGAGCTGGGGTTGATGTCGTAGTGAGCGAGCCACTTAACGGTCTTATTTTCCATTTCAACGTCCTGAAGCTGGGTCATAACGTCGTCAAGAACAGTAGCTTCGTCTTCTTTAAGTTCTTCGGTATTTACCGAAACTGTTTTTGCAGTGGTGGTAGTGGTCTCTTCCGTAGTTTCTGCGTTGCCGCTTCCGGAATCATCTCCGCCGCAGCCTGTGAGAGCGGCTGTAAGGGAAATAGCCATAACGCCTGCAAGAATTCTTTTGATGTTCTTCATAATACTCCTCCAAAAAAATCACATTTGAAATGTGTAAACGCCGGCTAATGTGACTGTCCGACGCTTTTGCCATATAGCAATTTAAAGTGATGAATCAACATTATAAACATACACTTATACAGATATTATAACAAATCCACAAAATCAAGTCAATATTTATACTGTATATTTTTGCACTATGCAATTTGTTGCGATTTTACAAAAAAACGTTTAAATAAAGCCGTTTTTGCTGCTGTGGTCACGCTTTGTCGTCCGGCGTGGGTCTGCGGTCGGCGGAGAGGAACAGCGTAAACTGTCCGTTCCATCTGAGATTTACCGTTCCCGTTTCGCCGTGACGGTTTTTCGCCACTATGCACTCCGCAAGTGTGGGGTCGGGGCATTTTTCACGGTTATAATAAAAATCTCTGTACAAAAACATTACTATATCTGCGTCCTGCTCGATAGAACCCGATTCACGGAGGTCGGAAAGCACGGGTCGCTTGTCCGTTCTCGATTCAACGGAACGTGAAAGCTGAGAAAGCACGATAACAGGCACATTCAGCTCCTTCGCCATCAGCTTCAGCTGTCTCGTCATTTCGGAAATTTCATTTACTCTGTTGTCTATCCTTCTGCCGGAACTCATAAGCTGTAAATAGTCGATGACTACAAGCCCAAGATCCTTCATTCTTCTCAGCTTTGCTTTCATCTGAGGCACCGTTATGCCTGCGGTATCGTCAAGGTAAATGGGCATATTGGAAAGCCGCTCCGCACCCTTGGCAAGTTTAGTCCAGTCCTCGCCGACAATGGTACCCTTCATCAGCTTGTCGCTGTCAACAAGGCTCTCCGAGGACAGCATTCGTGTTACAAGCTGTTCTTTCGACATTTCCAGCGAAAAAATAACAACTTCCTTGTCCGTCCTGTGTCGGCAGACGTTTGCTGCAATGTTCAGAACGAAGGAGGTCTTGCCCATTGCAGGTCTTGCGGCAACGATAAGCAAGTCGGACTTGTTAAGACCCGTTATAACGTTGTCAAGGTCGGAAAAGCCCGAGCCTGTGCCGAGATATTTTTCACGGTCGGGGCCGGATTTTCTTCCCAGCTCGTCGTAAGCGTCCATAACGACCTGATCTATCCTTGTAAGACCGTCCGTATCTCTGCCCTGTCTGATGTCGTATATCTTCTGCTCGGCATAATCAAGCAGGTGTGAAGCGCCCTCGTCCCCTGCGGAGCACATTTCGATTATCTCCTTTGAGGCTGTGATAAGGGAGCGTATGTAATATTTTTCCTCAACTATCTTACAGTAGCTTTCCACGTTTTTCGTAGTGGGAACAAGCTCCATAACGGTGGAAAGATACTCCTTGCCCGCCTTGCTGCTTTCAAATATCTTAGCCTTTACAGCTTCGTCAAGAACGGTGATGATGTCGGAGTTCACGCCCATTGAGAAAAGGCGGATTATTATAGCGAAAAGCTCCTTGTGCATTGTTATGTAGAAGCTTTCCGGCTTGACATAATTCATAGCGACGCTCAGCGAATCGGGGTCAAGCAGAACAGCGCCGAGAACGGTCTGCTCCGCTTCAAGGCTGTAAGGCAGCTCGCCGGAAGAAAGTGAGTTTATATCCATAATATACTACCTCTGAAAATAATGTGGAATGTGGAGAGTTTGAAGAGTGAAGAGTGGGGAGTGAAGTTAAATGTGTGCAGCTTAAAATTTTCCGCACTCAGATCAACTCCACTCTTCACTCTTCACTCTCCACACTTCCAAATATCATTCTTCAACAACGTCAACTGTGATCTTCTCTGAGATTCCGGCAAGGAACTTTATCTCTGCCGTGTAAGTACCGAAAGCCTTTATCTCGGAGGAAAGAGCGATCTTCTTCTTGTCAACGGAAACGCCCAGCTGCTCCTTTACAACATCTGCAACGTTGCCTGCGGTAACTGCGCCGAAGAGCTTTCCGCCCTGACCTGCCTTGCACCTGCAGGTAACGGTCTTGCCCTTTACCTTTGCGGCTGCAGCTTCGGCTTCCTGCTTTGCAACGTCAGCCTTGTGCTGCTCGGAAGCCTTCTTTCCGGCAAGGTCGGACATATTCTTTGCATTTGCTTCAACGGCAAGACCCTTTCCGAGAAGAAAGTTTCTTGCGTAGCCGTCGGAGACCTCCTTAACGTCGCCTTTCTTAGCCGTACCCTTTACGTCCTGTAAAAATATAACCTTCATTTTTATAACATCCTTTCTATAAGCGCTTCGCTAAATGAATAATGAATAATGAAAAATGAATAGTGAATAATTCGGTGCTCGCTCCGCTCACGAATTTTAAATTTCCCGTCGCAGACGGCACCATAACTCCACTCTCCACTCCTCACACTACAAACTTTTATGAAATATTCGCAATATGCTCGTCAATAGCGCTGACAAGTTTGGCTTTTGCCTCGAAAACGGTTATGTCCGCAAACTGAGCCGCCGCCATTGTCTGATGACCGCCGCCGCCCAGCTTTTCCATTATTATCTGAACGTTCATAGCACCCAATGAACGGGCGGAAATGTTTATTCCCTGAGGCGTTCTGAAAATAACAAAACTTGCGTCAACGTCAACAATGCCAAGCATCTGATCGGCTGCCTGCGCCGAAGCAACTCTTATGCACTCGTCTGCGGAATCGTCAAGAGCAATTGCGCAGCGCTTGTATATCTCCGCAGAAGCGATAAGCTGTGAGCGCTTCTGTATGCAAGCCATGGAGTTTGCGAAAAGTCCCTTTACCGCAACCATATCTGCGCCCAGCTTTCTCAGGAACGCCGCCGCTTCAAAGGTCCTTACACCCGTGCGCATTACAAAATCCTTTGTGTCAAGCATTATTCCGGCAAGCATAACGTCTGCAAAGTAGCTTTGGAGCTTGTCCGCACCGGGGAAATACTGTATAAGCTCCGCCGCCATTTCGCTTGCGGACGAAGCGTAGGGTTCGTGGTGGAAAATTACGGCGTTGTCGATGTAGTTAACGACCTGCCTGTGGTGATCGATAACAACTACCTGCTTTGCCGCATTGTATACCTCGGGGCTGTCAAGGATGTCCTTGTTGTTCGTGTCAACAACGATGAGCAAAGTGCCGTCGTCTATCCTTTCAAGCGCCTCGGCAGGGGCAATGAACACAGGCTCTTCACCCGAAAGATTCTCGTTAAGCCTGTCTATAAGGGGCTGGGCAAGGTTCCTCACCGGGTCAACGACCATTTTAACGTACATATCGGGGAAAAGCAGCCTTATTGCGCCGCACAGGCCTGCACCGGAGCCAACGCTGTCCATATCCCCGTTGCGGTGTCCCATTATAAGGACGGAGCTGCAGGAGGATATAAGGTCGGTAAGCGCCGCCGCAACCATACGGGTCTTGACCTTTGTGTGCTTTTCTATTCCCTTTGAAACGCCGCCGAAGAACTCATATCCCTCGTCACGCTTTACCGCCACCTGGTCGCCGCCTCGTCCCTGTGCCATTTCAAGCGCCTGACGGGCGAACTGCTCGCTTTCCGAAAGGTCAACCGAGCCCATTCCAACGCCTATTGAAAGGGTAACGGGGGTCTTGCCCGAAACGGGGATGTTCCTTACCTCGTTTATTATCTTGAACTTGTCGGCTATCATGCTGTTGATGTTCCTGTCCTCAACAACGGCGAAGAACTTGTCTGCGGCAAGCTTCCTCATAATGCCCCTGTGTTCGTCAAGATAGGTCTCCAGCAGCTTTTCTATCTGTATAAGGATATGGGATTTTTCCGATTCCTTTTCATCGGAGAGAAGCTCCTCATAGTTGTCAATGGAAATAAGCATTATGGACGGACGGAGGTTGTTCATCTCCGTTTCCAGGTTGATATAATCGCTTATGTCCTCGAAATAAAGCAGAGTCAGGTCGGATATAAGACGGGATTCCATATCCTTTTTCTCCGTTGTAACGGCGGAGATGCGGAAGTGGGAGGACTGGTAATCCACAGTTGTATTCTTGTTGTTCATTGCCTTTTCAAGGTCGATGTCGATAATTTTGTTTATATGAACGCCGAAAGCGTCGCTGCCGCAGACCTGTTCGGAAAAGGCGATGTTGTACCATACTATAACGCCGTCGCCGTCAACAATGACCGCAGGCGCAGGGAATTTGTACAGCGAATCCCTTTCGGTTATATTCAGCTGTGATTCCATTTCGGTAACGAACTTGTGCAGGTTCTTCTGCGAAGCGGAAAAAAGCACAAGGAACGCCAGCGCCGTCAGCGCCGTTATGCACAGCAGCGTCCAGAACTTCACAGGGTCGGTCTCAGCAACGGCGAACGCCGAAGTCATTGATACCACCACAAGAAGTATCGAAACCATTTTAAAAGCAAGCCAACGTTTACCTGTCAATTTTTTAAACACCACCTTACCGTATAACAGCGGTTCATATCTCCATAATGATAGGAAGTATCATAGGCTTTCTCTTTGTCTTTGCAAAGATAAAGTCGCCCAGAGCGTCCTTCATTTTTGTTTTTATAGCGTTCCACTCTCTTGTGTTGCCGTCAAGACAGCTCTGGAGAGTTTTTGTAAGGACTTCCTTTGCAGCGTCCATAAGCTCTTCCGATTCTCTTACATATACAAAGCCTCTTGAAACAATGTCGGGACCTGCAAGGATAGTGCCGCTTTCAAGCTCGATAGTTGTAACGGCAATGATAAGTCCGTCCTGCGCAAGGTGCTTTCTGTCTCTTATAACGATAGAGCCAACGTCGCCAACGCCCAGACCGTCAACAAATACCCGTCCTGCGGTCACCTGTCCCGTTACCTTCATGTCAACGCCGTCCGATTCAATAACGTTGCCTATGCTTGCAATAATGATATTGCTCCTGTCCATTCCAAGGTCATAGGCAAGACCTGCGTGTTTTTTCAGGTGCTTGTACTCACCGTGAACGGGGATAAAGAACTTAGGCTTCGTCAGCGCAAGCATCAGCTTCAATTCTTCTTGACAAGCGTGACCCGAAACGTGAACGTCGTACATAGATTCGTATATTACCTCTGCCCCTGCCTTAAGAAGCTCGTTAACGACCTTTGTGACAAGCTTTTCATTGCCGGGAATAGGCGTTGCGCTTATGATAATGAAGTCGTTGGGGGTAATGGTAACGCTGCGATGCTCGTTCATAGCCATTCGTGACAGCGCCGACATAGGCTCGCCCTGACTTCCCGTTGTGATAAGCACTATCTTCTCCGAGGGAAACCTGTTCATAGCGTCAAGGTCTATCATAAGACCCTCAGGCATTTTAAGATAGCCAAGCTCTATTGCCGTTGAGATAACGTTCAGCATACTTCTGCCGAAAACGGCTATTTTGCGTCCGTTCTGCACAGCGCAGTTGACTATCTGCTGTATTCTGTGGATATTTGAGGAGAAGGTCGCAATGATAATGCGCTTGCCCTCCGCCTTGTCGAACAGCTTTTCAAAGGAATTTCCCACCGTTCTTTCGGTAGCGGTGTGACCGGGGCGCTCGGCATTTGTGGAATCCGCCATAAGTGCAAGAACTCCCCTGTTTCCAAGCTCGCCAAACCTTGCAAGGTCGATTATTCCGCCCTCGATAGGAGTAAAGTCAACCTTAAAGTCGCCCGTGTGGACGATAACGCCTGCGGGAGTGTGTATAGCCAGCGCCACAGCGTCTGGGATAGAGTGGTTGACACGGATAAATTCCACCGCCATACAGCCCATTTTAACGGTCTGACGGGGGGTAACAACGTTCAGCTTTGCGCTTTCAAGAATACCGTGTTCCTTCAGCTTGCCCTCGATAAGACCGATGGTGAGCCTTGTTGCGTAAACGGGCACGTTGACCTTTTTAAGAAGATATGCAAGAGCGCCGATGTGATCCTCGTGACCGTGAGTTATGACAATGCCCCTTATTTTTGAAGCGTTCTGCTCAACGTAGGTGAAATCGGGGATAACAAGGTCAACGCCGGGCATATCGCTGTCGGGGAAGGCAAGTCCGCAGTCAACGATAAAAGCGTCGTTTGCGCACTCGAAAACCGTCATATTCTTGCCTATCTCGTTAAGACCGCCAAGGGGGATTATCCTTACGGGAGTGCGCTTCACCGATTTGTGGTTGGACTGGTAAACGCACTTTATGCTGCCCTCGTCAATAATAGGAAGCTCGGAAACAGGCTCCTTGGGGGGCTGACTTTTAACGCTTTTCTGACTTGCGGAGCGCTTCTGATAGGTGCGCTTGGGTCTTGTCTCGGTCGTTTCGTCCTTTTTCTT
Source organism: Oscillospiraceae bacterium (assembly GCA_051881775.1). Lineage (GTDB taxonomy): Bacteria > Bacillota > Clostridia > Oscillospirales > Ruminococcaceae > UMGS363. The sequence continues at coordinate 20,577 of JBJEQN010000109.1, forward strand.
CTTTTTCTGAGGGGTGTTCTGAGCCGCACGGGGGCTTTTTGCGCCTTTTGCGCTTCTGCTCTGCCGTTTGGGAGCATTTTCGGTCTGTTTCTGGGTTTTGGGGGAAATTCTTTCTCCGTACATATTTACAGTAATAGTTTCAATATCGTTTTTTGCCACTTTTTCAACCTCAATTCTTTAAAATTATGTAGTCCGATGTTATTATGCGCAGAAATCCGGCGGAGCATTATAAAAGCATTATAAAAAGACCGTACAGAATCACTATAACTCCGTAAAAGCAAGAAATATGCAGAAACGGGTCTGTGCATAAGGTTTGAAACTGCGGCAGGGAAAAAAGCATAGTATGAGACCGCAGTTTTGTTTCATGATTATATTTTTCCGAGAGCGGATATATAGTTCCCTAAAAGGATCCGTGTCCGAACACAATTAATCAGTATTTATTATATAATATTATTTCTGTGATGTCAAGCAAGAAGTTTTCGGGCTGCAAATTTCTGCCGCAGTAATACTAATTCCAAATCAACCTATAGACAAGGGAGGCAGCTATAACCCAGCCACTCTGCGTCAAGCTCCCTTGCAAGGCACCAAGCATTGCGGCGGTCGCTTTCCTTGATTGGCTGTGTTCTATCTGCCTCCTTTGTCTATAGAACGATTTAAAATTAGTATAAAAAACTGTTGACAAATCAAAAAAGCCGTGATATTATAGTCTTGTAAATATTTCAAAACGCTGAAAAAGGAAGGCACTTTCCTATATGGGCTTTTCAGAGAGCTTCCGCCGCCGGCTGAGAGCGGAAACGGGTCCCGGTCTGTGCATACCGCCTTTTGAGTCCGCCTAATAAGCGGCGTCTGCTCACGTTACAGAGCGCACGAGGTATGCGGTGCAGCTATGCTTATCCGCATATGAATTCGGGTGGAAACACGGTTATTATCGTCCCTTGATCAATTTCAAGGGACGTTTTTTATACTAATTTTCAATCGTTCTATAGACAAAGCCGACAGATAGAATAATTCCAATCAAGGAAAACGACCGCCGCAAGGCTTGCCGCCTTGCAAGGGAGTTTGACGCAGAGTGGAATTATTATAGCCGAGGATTTGTCTATAGGTTGATTGAAAATTAGTATTATATTCAAAGGCAGGTTGTTTTGAATTTTTAACGCCAAATAAACTTATACTATTGAAACGGAGGAAACCGAAATGATCAAACTTACACTTAAAGACGGCTCCGTAAGAGAAGCCGAAAGCGGTATTTCCGCAGCAGAAATTATCAAGGGCATCGGAATGGGTCTTTACAAGGCTGCCTGTTCCGTAAAGCTGAACGGAAAGCTCTGCGACCTGAGAACTCCCGTTACAGAGGACTGCGAATTTGAAGTTCTTACCTTCGACAGTGAGGATGGCAAAAAGACCTTCAACCACACAGCCTCACATATCCTTGCTCAGGCTGTAAAAAGACTTTACCCCGAAGCAAAGCTTGCTATCGGTCCTGCTATCGATAACGGCTTTTACTATGATTTTGACGTACCCAAGGCTTTTTCCGCCGACGACCTTAACAAGATAGAAGCGGAAATGAAGAAGATCGTCAAGGAAGGCGCCGAGCTTGAAAAGTTTGAGCTGCCCGTTGACGAAGCTGTTAAAAAGCTGGAAGAAATGGGCGAACCCTACAAGGTTGAGCTTTGCAAGGAACACGCAGACAAGGGCGAGAACATCTCCTTCTACAAGCAGGGCGAGTTCGTTGACCTCTGCGCAGGCCCTCACCTTATGACAACCGCTCCCGTTAAGGCGTTCAAGCTGCTTTCCTGCACAGGCGCTTACTGGAGAGGGGATTCAAAGGGCAAGCAGCTTTGCCGTATCTACGGAACAGCGTTCCCCAAGGCAAGCGAGCTTGAAACATACCTTGCCGAAAGAGAAGAAGCTCAGAAGCGTGACCACAATAAGCTGGGCAGAGAGCTTGAATATTTTACAACCGTTGATTATATCGGACAGGGTCTTCCCATACTTCTCCCAAAGGGCGCAAGAGTTATCCAGATACTCCAGAGATGGGTGGAGGACACCGAGCAGGCAAGAGGCTGCCTGCTTACAAAAACTCCTTATATGGCAAAGAGGGAGCTTTACAAAATTTCGGGACACTGGGATCACTACCTTGACGGAATGTTCGTCCTCGGCGACCCCGATGATGAAACGAAAGAATGCTTTGCTCTCCGTCCTATGACCTGCCCCTTCCAGTATCAGGTGTTCCTTAACAGAGCACGTTCCTACCGTGACCTGCCTATGCGTCTGACGGAAACTTCAACGCTGTTCAGAAACGAGGACAGCGGCGAAATGCACGGTCTTATCAGAGTTCGCCAGTTCACCATTTCCGAGGGTCACTACATTCTCCGCCCCGAACAGCTTGAAGAGGAATTCAAGGGCTGTCTGGAGCTTGCAAAGTATATGCTTGATACAGTCGGACTTCTTGATAAGTGTACATTCCGCTTCTCACAGTGGGATCCTGCAAACCCCAAGAACAAGTACGAGGGTACAGCGGAGCAGTGGGAAGAAGCGCAGGCTGTTATGGCGAAGATACTTGACCACCTTGGAGTAGAATATACTGTCGGTATAGATGAAGCCGCATTCTACGGCCCGAAGCTGGATATTCAGTATAAGAACGTGTACGGCAAGGAAGATACTCTTGTAACGATACAGATAGATATGCTTCTTGCAAAGAAATTCGGCATGGAATATACCGATGTGGACGGCAAGAAGAGAAATCCTTACATTATCCACAGAACCTCTCTCGGCTGCTACGAGCGTACGCTTGCATACCTTATCGAAACATACGCAGGCGTACTTCCTCTGTGGCTTGCGCCTGAGCAGGTAAGAATACTTCCTATCGGCGAAGAGCATAACGAATATGCGCAGGAAATTGCGGATAAGATCACCGCTCACGGCATGAGAGTGACAGTAGATAAGCGTGACGAGAATATCGGAACGAAGATAAAGGCTTCAAGACTGGAAAGAATACCTTATACCTTTATTATAGGCGATAAGGAGAAGGAAGCGAATGCCGTAACCATCCGTTCGAGAAAAGAAGGCGAGCTGCCCGGCGTACCTGTCGATGAAGCGCTTGCAAAGATATTTGTTGAGAACGATACAAAGGCAAAGTAAGAGCAATTGCCGTACATCAGCGCAGCGATAATGGGATTCCAAAGGGATTAGTCCCTTTGGCGAGGGTCTTAAGTCAATTTTATTGACTTTGGCGAGAGAGCCCCTTGTCGCTCTCCGCAGAGAGCGAAACACCCCTAAACTAAGGCGTAACGCATTGTAACAGCAAAAGCAAATAAAGCAACGATAACAAAGGCGCAATTCACATTAAAAAGCGGAACCAAGAAATGTGTTGTATAACACAAAACTTGAAAAACCGACTATGTGAATTGCGCCTATTTCTATCCCATAAAAACAAAGCCGCCTCGGATAAAATGTGCGGAGCGTAGCGACGGACTTTTTATCCGACACGACAAATTTAATGCGGAATTATGTCCGTTTTACCTTAATATGCCGTGTAAGCAAATCGGGCGCACACTGTGCGCCCCTACAGAGAAATGCAAAAACGAAGAATAGTGTCATATTGGAAAAACGTATAGTGCAAAAAAAACGGACGGATATGTGTTCCGCCCGTGAAAAGCTGCAGCTTTTACTTTATAATAGAAATTCCGCCGATAACAGGCAGCTTTTTGCCCTTTCCGTTGGCTGCGTTGACAATATTAAGTATGTACAGCACCAGAACCAAAGCCGAGATAGCCCAACCCAGCAGCCAGCCTATTATCGGTATAAATCCCAGTATCTTTCCGCATATTCCCGAAAGTACACTCGCTACTATTACAAGCAGCGACTGGTTGGAGAAAAATTTGAGGTATGACGAACTCTTCATATCCTCCGATACAAGGGGAAGAAAGAACAGTATGGGGATTATGGTCATAAGCAGTCCGTTTGTCTTGTTCTTTTCAATGTCGCCTTGGTCAAAAAATACTTCGTTATCCATTTTTTACCGCCTTTCTGAATCGTATGAATATTCGTTGTATAATTCAAGCCGCCGCAAAGTTCGTTTACACCTGCGGCGGCTTAAAAGCATATCAGCCTTACTTAATAACTCTTACTCTGATAACAGCTTCAACAGCCTTGATCTTTTCGATAACTGCGTCGCTTACATCGCCGGAAACGTCAAGCATTGTGTATGCGTAGTCCTTCTTGGACTTGTTGAGCATATTGTCAATGTTAAGACCTGCTTCGCCGAGAGCGGTGGTAAGTGCGGAAATTACCGCAGGAACGTTCTTGTGCATTACGCAGAGCTTTGTGCCTGCTGCGTTCATTGAAGCATCGGGGTAGTTTACGGAATTCTTGATATTGCCGTTCTCAATGTAGTCGATAAGCTCAAGAGCAGCCATCTGTGCGCAGTTGTCTTCCGATTCGGGAGTGGAAGCGCCCAGGTGAGGAATTGCAATTGCGTTCTTTACGCCGAGAATGCTGTCGTCGGGGAAGTCTACAACGTAAGCTGCGACCTTTCCGCTTTCAAGGGCTGCTATAACAGCTGCATTGTCAGCAAGCTCGCCTCTTGCAAAGTTGAGAATCCTTACGCCGTCCTTCATAAGAGCAATGGAATCAGCGTTGATAGTACCCTTTGTGTCTGCGTTGTAGGGAACGTGGATAGTGATGTAATCGGAAGCTGCATAAAGCTCCTTAATGTCTGCAACGGTCTTAACGGAGGGGTCAAGTCCGAGAGCAGCCTTAACGGAGAGGAAGGGGTCATAGCCCACTACCTTCATACCGAGAGCGGTAGCAGCGTTTGCAACAAGTACGCCGATAGCGCCCAGACCGATGATGCCGAGAGTTTTGCCAAGAATTTCGGGACCTGCGAACTGAGCCTTGCCCTTTTCCACCATTTTGCCAACTTCTGCGCCGTTGCCCTTAAGACCCTGCGCCCAAGCCATAGCCTCGGGAACCTTTCTTGAAGAAATAAGAAGTCCTGCGATAACAAGCTCCTTAACAGCGTTTGCATTTGCGCCGGGGGTGTTGAAAACGCAGATTCCCTGTTCAGCGCACTTGTCAACGGGGATATTGTTTACGCCTGCGCCTGCTCTTGCGATTGCAAGAAGGTTGGAGCCGAACTCCATATCGTGCATTGCAGCGGAGCGAACCATAATAGCGTCGGGGTTTTCTACCGTATCGGCAACGTTGTACTTGGCAGTATCAAAGTTATCCGTGCCGTATTTGGAAATTTTATTTAATGTCTGTATATTGTACATGAGAGATTACCTCCGGTTTATATATGCTTTTTGACAGCTTTCAAAAGCGTTAAAATAATGTAGGGGACGGGTCTCCCGTCCCTATTAAACCAATTTCGGTGCAAACGTGACGGAAAACCCGTCCCCTACAATAGATTTTCAACAATTGTTTTTCGGAACATAATAATTCCGAATTACGCATTCCGAATTTATCAGCCGTTTTCTGCTTCAAACTTCTTCATGAATTCAACGAGCTTTTCAACGCCCTCGATAGGCATAGCGTTGTAGATAGAAGCTCTCATGCCGCCAACTGTTCTGTGACCCTTCAGGTTCTCGAAGCCTGCAGCCTTTGCTTCCTTAACGAACTTAGCGTCAAGCTCCTCGTTGCCTGTTACGAAGGGAACGTTCATAAGGGAGCGGTCCTTCTTCTCAACTGTACCCTTGAACAGCTTGCTCTGGTCAAGGTAATCATAGAGGATAGCAGCCTTCTTTTCGTTATGAGCCTTCATAGCTTCAAGTCCGCCCATCTTCTTTATCCACTTGAACACCTTGCCGCAGATGTAAATGCCGTAGCAGGGAGGTGTGTTGTAAAGGGAATTGTTGTCAGCCTGAGTCTTGTACTGGAGCATTGTAGGTGTATTTTCAACATAGGGCTTTTCGGGGATAAGGTCTTCTCTGATTATAGCGATAACAACGCCTGCGGGGCCGACATTCTTCTGAACGCCGCCGTAGATAACGCCGTACTTTGTAACGTCAACGGGTTCGGAGAGGAAGCAGGAGGAAACGTCCGCAATAAGGGTCTTGCCCTTAGTGTTGGGGAGCTCCTTGAACTTTGTGCCGTAGATAGTGTTGTTTTCGCAGATGTAAACGTAGTCTGCGTCATCGTCGATAGGAAGGTCGGAGCAGTCGGGGATGTAGGAGAAGGTCTTGTCTGCGGAAGAAGCTACAGCGTTAGCCTTGCCGTACTTCTGAGCTTCCTGCCAAGCCTTTTTAGCCCACTGACCTGTGATTATGTAATCTGCAACGCCGTTCTTCATAAAGTTCATAGGTATCATAGCGAACTGCTGGGAAGCGCCGCCCTGAAGGAAGAGAACCTTGTAGTTGTCGGGGATATTCATAAGATCCCTGAGGTCCTGTTCAGCGGTATTGATTATCTCTTCAAAAGCCTTGGAACGGTGGGACATTTCCATAACGGACATACCTGTGCCGTTATAATCGAGCATTTCTGCTGCGGCTTCTTTGAGGACTTCTTCCGGAAGGACAGCCGGACCTGCGCTGAAGTTATAAACTCTGGACATTTTGATGACCTCCAATAAAAAATAGAATAGCTTAAAAAATAGCTTAAAAACACAAGCAATTACTAACATTATAAACCTTTGGATTATTATTGTCAAGCCATAATAAAGCCTTATTTCATAATTTAGGAAAACATTTTTTGAATTTGGAAAGTTGAAAGTGGAAAGTGGAAATATAAGCACCGGGCTAAGTGAACAGTTACCGATCAAGGCGTTCTCACACGGGGCTATTTAAGCATATCGTTTATGCGGATAGTCAGCAAAGAGGCGCTGTTTTTGTACAAGCCGACAGTTATGGTATCGTCAAAGGTGTAAAAATCGGTAATATTTGGCTGTCCGAAAAGATAAACAATGACCTTTTCCGCCGCCTGGTCGATTATCCAGTATTCACGGACGCCTGCGGATTTATACAGGAACAGCTTTTCTTTATAATCACGCTCCGAATTTCCCGGCGATACTATTTCGATTATCCAGTCTGGAGCGCCGTTGTATTTCTGCTCGTCAAACTTATCGGGGTCGCAGGCGACAAAAATATCGGGTACAACTATATTTTCGTCCAGCTTTACATCGGTAGGAGCCTCAAATACCTTGCAGGAGCCGTTATTTTTCTTGATATAGTCTTTAATGGTGTAAAAGATCTCTCCCGAAAGCTGCTGGTGTCTGATGTTGGGTGACGGAGACATATCAAGGATACGTCCGTTGATAAGCTCGCAGGGCTTCTTTATATCAAGCGCATAAAATTCTTCGACCGTATAATGTTTTTCAGCGAACATAGGCATAATGATCTCCCCTTCTGTAATATTGCGGTACTTTTATTTTATTATACTATATATTATTATTTGTTGCAAGAAAATAATTTGGAAATATAGGTTCTTTGCTCATAATTATTCATTATTCACCGTTCGTTTAGCGAAGCGCCTATAATTCCGAATTCCGAATTTCGCATTAATACAATTCCACTTTCCAAATTCAGTTTGTGGTTTGTAACTTTTCACAGCATAAAGCACAATATATTATGAAATAGTGTCAAATTGTATAAATTGCCTTGACAATTTAAACGTTTTATATTAAAATAAAAGAATGAATGCAATATAAATATATATTAAGGTAAGCAGAAGCGGAAAAGGTTTACAAAACCGCCGCAAATGCTTCGGAAATATAGATTGCAGATCTGTTTTTTTCTTACTTCTATGGTCGAATAGAGGTTTTCATATATTCTATCTTTTCATAGTGGCTCATTTGAAAGGGCAGTTATTCTATACACAAGGTATTTGTTCTTATGAAATATACAAAATGTAAGGGAATATTGTTTATTTATTCAGATTGGGGATATTATTCAGACAGATGCTCTGCCGCAGAAAAAAGTTTTGCGGCGTGAAATCCTCTTATTCCGCCTCCGAAGTAACGGTTTACATTACAACTTATGAGGAGGTATGAGATTTGTCACCGGCAGTTATAATCGCAGCTATCGTTGCTTTCGTTGTCGGCGGCGGCGTTTTCGGAACGGTAATGTTCTTCGCCGGCGTGAAGCACCGCAGACAGCAGGCTGAATCAGCTATCGGCTCCGCAGAAAAAGAGGCGGAAAGAATAGTCGATGAGGCAAAAAAAGAAGCCGAAAATCAGAAAAAGATCGCTCTGGTGGAGGCTAAGGACGAGATACACAAGAGCCGTTCCGACCTTGAAAAGGAGATAAAAGAGCGCAGAAGCGAGATCTCCCGTCAGGAACGCCGTATCCAGCAGAAAGAGGAAAATCTTGACAAAAAGACCGACAGCCTTGAAAAAAAGGACGAGATACTTCAGAAAAAGATCAAGCAGGCTGACGAAAAGCTTGAAGAAGCTGACAAGATCAAAAAGTCCCAGATGGAAATACTGGAAAAAATTTCGCAGTTCACTATGGAACAGGCTAAGGAACACCTGCTTTCCATGCTTGAAAACGAGCTTGTTCACGAAAAAGCCCTGAAAATACAGTCCTATGAGCAGCAGCTTAAGGACGAGTGCGAGGAAAAGGCGAGAAACCTTATTTCCCTTGCAATTTCCAAATGCTCCGCAGATCAGGTGTCCGAATCCGCAGTTTCCGTTGTTCCGCTCCCCAATGACGAGATGAAGGGACGTATCATCGGACGTGAAGGACGCAATATCCGTACACTTGAAACGCTTACCGGTGTTGACCTTATCATTGACGACACACCTGAGGCTATCACACTTTCCTGCTTCGACCAGGCAAGGCGTGAGGTGGCAAGAATTGCTCTTGAAAAACTTATTGCCGACGGTCGTATCCATCCGTCCCGTATCGAGGAAATGGTTGACAAGGCAAGGCGTGAGGTTGAACATATCATCAAGCAGGAGGGCGAAAGAGCTGTTCTCGAGACCAACGTTCACGGTCTTAACCATGAGCTTGTAAGGCTCCTCGGTCGTCTGCATTACAGAACTTCTTACCGTCAGAACGTGCTTAACCACTCCATTGAGGTTGCGCACCTTGCAGGAATAATGGCTTCCGAGCTTGGTGTTGACGCTAACCTTGCACGGAGAGCAGGACTTCTCCACGACATAGGCAAGGCTCTCAGCTACGAGATAGAAGGCTCACACGTTCAGATAGGCGTTGATGTCTGCCGCAAGTACAAGGAAAGCGCAGAGGTCATTCACGCTGTCGAGGCTCACCACGGCGATGTTGAGATAAAGTCCGTTGTTGCCGCTCTTGTACAGGCTGCTGACGCTATTTCCGCCGCAAGACCGGGCGCAAGAAGCGAAAATTACGAAAATTACATCAAGCGTCTTGAAAAGCTGGAAGAGATATGCTCCTCTTATGAGGGCGTTGAAAAATCCTTCGCTATTCAGGCAGGCAGGGAAGTCCGCATTATGGTATTCCCCGACCAGATCAACGATGAAAAGATGGTCATCGTTGCAAGAGATATTGCAAAACGTATTGAAAATGAAATGGATTATCCGGGACAGATAAAAGTTAATATCATTCGTGAAAGCCGTGTAGTTGAATACGCTAAGTAATATTGACAAGAACTTATACCCTGCGTACTCTATCGGGTGTGCAGGGTTTTGCTTTTTATAAGAAAAAGGGTGTGATAATGTGGCAAAAACGCCTAAAACCATTTTCGGAACCACCGAAAAGTCAAATTTTATACTTAATATGAAGTCCGAAACGCTGCAAAAGTGGATAGGAGTAATGCTTGCGCTGTGTATAATCATTCCGCAGATAGGAAATTTCGTTATATCGGCGGCAAAGGCTTCCTCCGCTTTTTTGGGAGCGTTCCTTTACCTTACGGGATTTTCCTGCATACTGTTCTTTATAATAGCAATGCTGAAAAAGGAGCAGAGCTTTAAGGAGAACAAGTCATATTTTGCCGTTATTTTTATGGCGGTGTGGGCGTTTGCGTCCTATTACGGCGTTGTTATAAGGACAGCTTCGGACGACAGGCTTGACACGGAAAGCGTAAGCGAGTTTGTAAGCACGGCGCTGGAGGGTGAGCTTGGACGATATGAGGGACTGCTTGCGCTGTTTGCATATTTCGGCATTTTCCTCCTTACGACAACTCTTACAAAGGAAAAAACGGTGCGGCTTTTGATGGATATAATCGTCGGAACGGGCATTGTTCAGGCGGTGATAGCAGTGCTGCAGCATATCCCGAATTTTGATTTCCTTACGGATTATGCCGACCTGCCCACAGCTGCACTGAGAGATGTTATGCTTTCAAGCGGACTTTCCGACAGCCCTATATTGTACGGTTCCTTCCTTACAATAGTAACGGGAATAGCCCTGACGGGTGCGGTGTTTGAGGAAAACGTTACAAGAGCAAGGGTGTACGGCGCTTCGGCGGTGCTTTTTTGGCTGACGGGCTTGTTTACATCTTCAATAGTGCCGATAATAGGCATAGGCTGCGTTTTTGTGTTTGTAACGGCAGTCGTTATAATTAATAAGAAAAAGGGCGGTACAGCGTTTGAGAGCGGAAAGCTGAGAACGCCGATGAAGAGATACGCCGTGCTTATGGCGGCAATGGCGGTAGTTTTGGCGCTGGTGCTGATTTTCCAGGGCATCTATATAAGAGATAAGGAGATCGCATATTACGACGCTTTTTACAGACTTTTCATAGTTTTGAGCTTTTCGCCGATGAATACCCAGTCGCTGTATGAGATAGGCTTTGAGAGAAGTATGTATTTCATCAAGGCGCATCCCATACTTGGAATAGGCCCCGACTGCTTTGCAAAGTATCAGCTGCTTGACGAGGAGCTTGTTACCTGTTCAATAGACAGGAGCTATAACGAGTACCTTTATACAGCCGCAACGAGAGGAATACCTGCGCTGATAGGTTACTTGGTATTTTTGGGAATAGTAATAAAGAACTGCGTAAGCGGAATGAAGCTGTTTTTGGCGGACAGCAAGAAGTGGTATTATGCGGCGGTGTTTGGAGCAATAGCTGCATATATCGTACAAGCGTTTTTCAGCGCAAGCTCGGTAACGGTAGCACCGCTGTTTTGGCTCATATGCGGAATTGCGTGTGCAAAGAAACTGAGGGCAAGCGAGTAAGCCGCCCGTCAGCGAAGCGATAATGGGATTCCAAAGGGACGAGTCCCTTTGGCGCAGGTTCTTAGGGGCGCGGAGCCCCTAAGTCGCTCTCCGCAGAGAGCGAAACACCCCTAAAGTAAGGCATAACGCATTGTAAAAGCAAAAACAAGCAAAGTAAGAATTACAAAGGCGCAATTCACACCAAAAAGCGGAACCAAGTAATGTTTTGTATCAAAACAAATGCGGAAAAACCGTCCAAATGTGAATTGCGCCATTCTATCCTATAAAAATAAAAGTTTCCTCGCAAGAAATATACCGAGCGCAGCGAAGTGTATTTCTTGCGGCACGGCAAAATATAATGTGGAATTCGGAATTATTATTTTGTTTCGGCATTATTTAATTTGACACAACAATGTTGTGCATCGAAAGCGGGCGCACACTGTGCGCCCCTACAGATAATTTGTGAAAAAGCACCGTATTTGCGTAAAAAAACGGGACGGGAAACCCGTCCCCTACATAATTTTTTCCATTTAGCAAAGCGCCAATAATTCCGAATTTCGCATTCCGAATTAAATATAATTCCACTTTCAACTTTCAACTTTCCACATTGAAAAAACTTCACTCTTCACACCTCACACTTAATTGAAAGGAACCGTTAAAATGTCTTTTGAAGAAAATGTAAAAGCCGCCGTCCAAAGGCATCATATGCTTGAAAATGCCGATACTGTTTATGTGGGGCTTTCGGGAGGCGCAGACAGCGTTTCTCTGCTGCTTGTGCTGAACGGGCTGTCGGCGGAATACGGCTTTAAGCTGAGAGCCGTTCACGTTAACCACCACCTGAGAGGTGCGGAGAGCGACCGTGATATGGACTTCTGCTCGGAGCTTTGCGGCAGGCTGGACATTCCTCTTGACATTTACCACGTTGACGCCGCCGCTTATTCACGGGAAAAGGGCTTTTCTCTTGAAGAGGGCGCCCGTGAGCTGCGCTATGAGATATTCGGTGCTATTCCCGATGGCTGCCGCTTTGCAACCGCACACACCCTTAACGACAGCGCCGAGACCGTCATTTTTAACCTTTCAAGAGGTACGGGCATAAAAGGTCTTGCAGGTATTCCCCCCGTAAGGGATAAATTCATCCGTCCGCTTATATACTGTAAGCGTGAGGAGGTCGAAGGCTACCTTGCCGAAAAGGGTCAGGATTTCGTTACCGACAGCTCCAACCTTTCGGACGATTATTCACGGAACAAGATACGCCACGGCGTTATTCCCCTTCTTGAAGAAGTACACGGCGGCTTTCTCGGCAATATCCGCAGAATGACGGAGAGTCTTGCTGAGGACTGCAATTTTATGGAAAAAGCTGCCGCAGAAGCCGCAGACAAAGACCTGCGCACCCTCCACCCTGCCCTGCGCAGGAGAGTGCTGCTTAATTTTCTTAAAGAAAACGGCGCAGAAGCAAGCGGTGCAAAGGTGAGCGAACTTGAAAACGCTGTTCTTCACGGCGGAAAGGTCAATCTTTCTTCCTTGGCATATGCAGAAGCGGCAGACGGCAGGCTTACGGTTTTTTACGCTTCAAAGGAACGTGTTATCTTCCCCGAGACACCCGTTAAAGTGGGCAAAAACCCCTTTTTATGTGATAAAACGGTGATAATAGAAGAAAACAACTGCGAAAACTGCGATTTAAACAGCATTGTTAACAGTTTATTCACAAAAGAACCTGTGGATTATGATAAAATACAAGGTGACGTTGTTTTACGCAGCAGGCGTGACGGCGACAGCTATGTAAGAGTAAACCGCAGCTTCACAAGCAGCCTGAAAAAGCTGATGAACGAAAAATACCCTGCCGAAGAGAGAGACGGTATACCCGTTCTTGCCGATGAAAAGGGCATAATCTGGGTGGAAGGCTTCGGCGCTGCGGACAGAGTTAAAATAGATGAGAATACTAAAAAAATCTGGAGTATAAGGATAGAAAAAAATGAACGCAGAGGCTCTTAAATGCGAAAAACTGGATAAAATAAAGCGTGTTGTCATTTCCGAAGAGGAGATAAAGGCTAAAATAAAGGAAACAGGCGCTCTTATCAGCAAGGAATATGAGGGCAAGCCCCTGCTGCTGGTTAGCATTCTCAAAGGCGCATTCGTTTTTATGGCGGACTTGTGCCGTGAGATAACCATTCCCTGCGAGATAGGCTTTATGTGCGCCGAAAGCTATTTTAACGGCACGGCTTCTTCGGGAAAGGTCAACATCACCCTTGACCTTAAACAGGATATTTCACAGTACCATGTTATCATAGTTGAAGACATCGTGGATTCGGGAAGGACACTTTCCGAGGTGGTAAAAATGCTTAAAGAGAGAACCCCCCTGTCCTTAAAGGTGTATTCTCTCCTTGACAAGCCGGACAGACGTGCGGTGGATTTCAGCGCCGACCACGTTCTTTTCACCATTCCCGACCTCTTCGTTATAGGCTACGGTCTTGACTGCGGCGAATATTACCGCAATCTTCCATATATTGCAGAGTACGACTGCGGCTGACATCTTTTCGTACAGTTCATAGGATAAGGAGTACAAAATGGGTAAAAAATCATCAAACAAGGGACTGATAATCTACGTCCTTGTGCTTGTTGCGGCGATGATAGTCATCGTTTCACTTATGCGGCAGGCTACAAAGACGGTATCCGAGTACAGCTATTCGGATATTATGTCCTATTTCGACAGCTATCAGGTAAGCGAGTTCAACTTCGACCTTGGCTCCGGCGAGCTGAATATGGTCGTTGACAACGGCGACGGCACAACAAAGACTATCAACTACACCGTGCCGAACGTTACGGTCTTCCTTAACGAGATCCAGACGGGCAGCGAAAATTACCGCCGTGAGTACAATGCGCTGCACCCCGACGCTCCGCTGAAAATGGAGTATTACAAGATACAGGATACCTCGTGGCTGTATAATCTGCTCCCCTCTCTGCTTATAATAGTGCTTATGGTGGTACTGTTCTTCTTTATGATGAGGCAGGCAGGCGGCGGCGGAAAGATAAACAGCTTCAGCAAGGCTAATGTCAAGAACACCTCCAACAAGAAGAACACCTTTGCCGACGTTGCAGGCGCAGACGAGGAAAAGGCAGAGCTTGCGGAGATAGTTGATTTCCTTAAAAATCCCAAGAAATACACCGAAATGGGTGCGAGAATACCTAAGGGCGTACTGCTCATGGGTCCTCCGGGTACAGGTAAGACCCTGCTTGCAAAGGCTGTTGCAGGTGAAGCAGGCGTACCCTTCTTCTCCATTTCAGGCTCGGATTTCGTGGAACTTTATGTGGGCGTGGGTGCTTCAAGAGTAAGAGACCTTTTTGAAACTGCCAAGAAGAACGCTCCTGCCATTATCTTTATCGACGAAATTGACGCAGTAGGACGTCACAGAGGCGCAGGTCTCGGCGGCGGACACGATGAACGTGAACAGACCCTTAACCAGCTCCTTGTTGAAATGGACGGTTTTGAGGGCAACG